>CAVRZU010000029.1:0-3315 GCA_963725365.1 uncultured delta proteobacterium
ACAGAAGTTGATTAATCAAAGAATTGCCACAAAACCGAATTTGGTCCGCACTCGGTCTGCGTTTTTCCAGTGGTCCGCTATTTTAGATGGATACAAGGGATATAGGTTTCAAAAACCTGAATCCGAATTGCCGCCCGAATCGGTATCGAGAACCTGAGGAAAACCGTAATTACTTAGTGAGGGCCATGCGACTGCGCTTCTAACCGGCCCAACTCGACACTCGAACACGCGATCATCGCATTTATTAAGGCGCTTCACTCTCCCCCGCTTGCCGCAAATCGGTTCTTCACGCAGATAATCCTGGTGGATAATACCGGCAACTATGTATTTTTCGTGTCATACAGATATAGGTATTGCCAAAAATTAATACAGTGAATACCTTTTTTTTAGTTTGGGGTGAATAAGCGGTCCGGCAAGTCCCTTCTCACTGGGTCGATGAAATTCGGTCTCCGAAGACCTTGATGGTCCGGTGACAACTATCTACCTCTGTGGCCGGTATATTGGAAGGAGAACGCCATGTTCTTGATAGGCGTCGTTATTGGTGTGATTTTAGGGGTTCCGCTCGGCATGTTCATTTTTTCTCTTATGCTGTGCGCAAAGCGCAGCCAGATTGAATTTGCTCAATCCCGTTCGGACATTGAGACCACACTTATGTCTTAATGTGGAAGAGTCGCCCAACTTCCAAGCCAACTTTACAATCCAAGGGATATAGTCCTTATGGCCAACCAGGAACCGGCAACCAGGATAGTGTAAAACCAGGTCGGGATGTTTTTGGAGAGAGGCCTTTGTTCTCTCCTTGACAGTCTCTTTATCGTGGTTAAGTTTCAGTCAGGCCCCAAGAGGTCGGAGTAAGAAGCCCGGTCAATATGCTCGGCGGAAATACTCAACGGAAAGAAGAGAGCGCAAAACTTTCTTCGGGGAAGTTGAGAAAAGAAGGCGGGATGAACCACGGAGAAGTTGGGCAACTGAAAAGGTCACTTGGGGTTCTACTTTTTTCGACCTTGCGCTTCCTTGACTACAAATAGACTCTTATCAGTATCTCCAAGAGACCTCTCTTCCCTGAGTACGCGTGGTTTTCCATGGGCTAGGATCCATCTCATCCACGGACCGACGAGACCGGATATCCTGAGCGGTCTTAGTCTGGATTCCGGAACCTTGGACCCCCGAAAGTCATCCAAGAGCATCAGGCCGATTCAAAGCATTACGATCAGATAACAGCAGTTAGCGATAAGGGAACTGACCTCCGAAAGGAGGAAGGCCGTGGCGCCGGTTGGGGAGACAGTGCTTGGAGAAGGAAGCCGGGATGTTCGGAGTCCCGGCGACGAAAATTTAAAGTGTGGACTAAGACGCACCCGGGAGAAAGGAGAAACGACATGAAATATGAAGTATTCGTCGATGACAATTTTCACTACATGGATGAAGATGAACGGTATAAATTAGGGGAGTTTGATACGGAAGAGGAAGCTATTGCCGCCTGCAAGAAGATTGTCGATGAGTTTTTGCTGACAAACTACGAGCCGGGTATGGGAGAAAAGGACCTTTATGACTCCTATACGTCGTTTGGTGAAGACCCGTTTATGAGGCCAGGTTCGCCAGGTTCCTTTTCGGCTTGGACCTATGCAAAAGAAAGATGCTCTGAGCTTTGTCGGAAAGAGGAAGTGGAGTAAAGACGGGTAGGCACAAGATCGGGGACAATTTCCTCATAATTATCTCGTGTAAGTATCACTACAATGTACCATCATGGATAGATCATCTATAAGCCGGCAATAATTGTGCACTCCCACTGATTACATAACCAGGCTGAATGACATGTCCCAAGAAGAACGGATAAATCCGGGCTCCCCTTTGCAGGCTAAACAGGCCGGCTTCCCTCAGATTGACGCCTTGCGCGTCCTGGCCATGCTTTCCATTTTCATGCAGCATCTGTGGTTCACGGTCATTCCAAACCCGGAGACTACACTGCAGAAAATATTCAAGCCCGGTTTTTACAACCGGTTCGGACGGTGTAATTGTTTTTAACATCATCTCGGGCTTTCTTCTGGCGATGCCGCACCTTGGCCGGGAACAGCGGCCTTTCGAAGGCTGCCGTTCTTTTTTGCGGAAGCGCTTCTTTCGCATCATCCCTCCCTATTATCTGGCGCTGCTCGTTTTCACGGTTGCAAACATGCTGCGCTTCGCATATCCGCTCGTCCCTGCCCTTGCGCTCCTGGCTCAGCATCTTTTTTTCGTAAACTCCCTCGATTATTCAAATATGCTCACGAACTTTTCTCAATTTTGGTATCTGGGCCTTCTTGCCCAGTTTTACCTTGCTTTTCCGCTAATACTCCACCTTTTCCTGCGCAAAGGGCCAACCAGGGCCGCTTTGTCAATCATTGCCCTGTGCTGGGGAGGCTGGCTTCTTGTCGCGTGGCGTTTCCCCGAATCCCCCAGTGCATACCCCGATTTCCTTGCAAACCTGATGCATTTCAATTTGCCCGGCCGTCTGCCTGAGTTTGTTATCGGGATGTGGCTCGCATCCTTTTGGGAACCTCGTACGTCTTATCGGCAATACATTACTTCCAACAGAGCTTTCTTGACTTTCCTGGCGGCAGGAGGGCTTTATATCATTGCCGGAGCCCCATTTTTAAAAACAATGAATCTGCCGCTTTTACATATCTACGACGTTCCAATCTGCTTATTTTTCTTTTTGCTAGTCCTTTCAACGTCTGGCGCCAAGGCTGGAAAATCCACTATACTTAGAAACTTCAGCAGCCATTCATATTCGATCTATATCGTTCACCACCCCATCTTTAGCTATCTGGGGCTAAGGCCCTCCACCGTGACTCACACCCTCGGCAATTTTACGATCCTGGCAATATTGCTGCTTCCCCTGTCATACCAGGCTGCGGCAACCCTCGACAGGGCCGCCGCGTTAATTGTTAACCGTTTACCGAATTCAGGCGCCACGAAGACCACAATTGAGCGCACCCGCAACAAAGCAACCAGAGACTGAAGAGACGCACTCCGACACTCACCCCGAAACCGCATCTGAGTTGTAGCTGGTCGGCAATCAGTTAACGAGGCGAGTTAAGGCGTTAAGGAATGTAATATTCCTTTTTAAGAGTGGCCCCTTCTTTTTCTCTTATTTCGATACGTTGATGATAATAGTTGTTGCTATTGACAGACCTACACCGAAGCCACTAATAAGTATAGTGTCTAGGTCGTTCCGTTGAATGCGTTCTTCCAATAAGAGTGGAATCGATGACGATACCGTATTTCCAGTCTCGTCCATAGAGACAATAAATTTGTCCTTAACATTACTAAATTTATTTGCTA
>CAVRZU010000030.1:0-41209 GCA_963725365.1 uncultured delta proteobacterium
TCCCGATCCGGCGCCGTTATCCTCGTAATCGATGGCGTGCGACAAGGTGTAAACCACGCCAAGGGAGGAGTTCTTGCCCGCATTGCGCGTCAACTGCGTCTGCAGCCCGTTGTACCCCGAACTGAAGAGCGGCATGTTCATGGTGATGCCGCCGGTGTTGTAACAGGTCCCCGAGGAAGCCCCGGCGCACCATTGCTGGTTGATGATGGTGTTCGCTTGGAAACTGCAGCCGCCGGTCAACCCCGTGGAAGGATTGTATTGGCCGTTGCGGACAACCTGAAAGCCTTCGGGCTCGATAAGCCTTCTCTTGTTGTGCGCGTTCTGACGGGCGACAACTGGCTCGAACTCCGGATGGGAGGGGAAAACCCCGCTGAAACCGGGCGATATGCAACGGCAGGTGAAGGCGGAGACATCTTCATGGTGTCCCACCCGACCTATGAAGCACTGAAAAAAACTCTGAGAGATTTTCGCAGGAAGGAACTTTTCTCATGGCAACCCGATCAGGTTAGCGCAGTTGAGGTAAATGGCGCAACGCTGAGGGATTCAGCCTTGAACGGCAAGGCGGCTCGAAGCAATGGAAATCGGCAAACCAGCCCGATATCGAGATCAAAGCCAGAAAGGTGCAAGATTTGCTCGATGAGCTGCATTGGCTCAGAGCGGTGGATTTCGCAGCAAAAGATGCCATGCCGTCCACACCCCGGTTGGAGATCAGGCTGAAACTAAAGGACGGACAAATGCCGGAATTAAAGGGTGCAGATTCCGACGACACAAAAAAACAGGCAGTAGCCGTCTCATCAGAAGTCGAAGGGCCGGTGCTTGTCGCCTCGCGCATTTTGAGCTCGATTCCACGATCTGTTGACTTTCTTGCCGATCGTTCTCTGATGGCGCCGGAAGCTGCGGACGTGAGCAAAATTACGTGGAAGACAGAAAATGGTGGCGGAAACCTTGTCCGGCTTCAAGGCGACAGTTGGGGGACCAGGGAAGGTGAGGCCTCAGCCAGGCCCGTGGAAAACTCCACTGCCGTCAAGGGGTTTCTGGTCTTCCTGGAAAATGTCGAATATATCGAGGCAGTGCAACCGGGCTCCAAGCCTGCGGAGGGAACACGTGATTCGGTTCAGCTTGTTGATGTATTCGGGAAAACAAGTTCGCTTGCCTGGGACGGACTCCCGACTGAAACCACCGATCCTGTCACTGTGTGGATTCAAAGAGACGGCGTTGTGCGTGAGGTGAAAGTGAAACGGGACGTGTAAAGAGACTCAATGAGTCGCTGGCCCGATTAGGGGTTACCGGAAAAAAGAATTGAGCATCGCTTGTGGCGGGGTGGACTTATGACGGTGGTGACCCTCGAAAATCTTGTCACCGGGCAAAATAACCTTCAAAATATTCTTGATAACATGATGGAGGGCATAATCGCCCATGATCTCGACCGGCGAATCTTTTTTTCAACCGCGCGGCTGAAAAGATCACAGGGTATTCGCGCGAGGATGTAGTCGGGCGGGACTGCCACCTGGTATTCGGGTCTCCATTCTGCGGAAGCAAATGTTCCTTTTGCTGCCAGCCACCGGGGTCTTTAGGACACCATGCTTACAAGATAAATATCTCCACCCGTTCGGGTGAGCTGCGCCAGATCGAAATGTCTGTGACAGGCATGTATGATGATGGGGGGGCTTTTGTTGGCGTTTTGGCCGCCTTCCACGACATAACCGAGATGCTCAATCTTCAGATCCGGCTTGGTGAGCTTGCGAGTTTTTCAGGTATTGTCGGCAGGGACCACAAGATGCTCGATCTATATGAGCAGATCAGAAATCTCGCCGCTGCGGATTACCCTGTGCACATTACAGGCGAAACCGGGACTGGAAAAGAGCTGGTAGCCGCGGCCATTCACAACGAAAGCGCCAGGGCAGGCGGACCGTTCGTACCGGTGAACTGCGGCGCGCTGCCCGAAGGGCTGCTCGAGAGCGAGCTTTTCGGTCATGTCAAAGGGGCTTTTTCAGGGGCTATCCGGGACAAAAAAGGCCGATTCGAGCTGGCTGACGGGGGAACTCTTTTCCTCGATGAGGTATCAGAGCTTCCCAAACACATGCAGGTTAAGCTCCTTCGCGCACTCCAGGAGGGCAAATTCGAGCGGGTGGGCGCAGAAAAAACGATTTGCGTTAACGCCCGCATCATCAGCGCGACGAACAAGAACCTTCGACGGGAGACGGAACAGCAGAATTTTCGAGAAGACCTCTATTACCGCCTGAGCGTAGTGCCAATCAGCATCCCACCCCTTCGCGAGCGCAGAAACGACATACCGCTGCTGGCCTTTCATTTCCTGAAACAGGCCGCTGGCCAGGGACATAAGGCGGCAGAGGTCTCCGAAGAGGCGCTGTCTCTTATGATGGATTATTATTGGCCGGGAAATGTGCGTGAATTGCAAAACGCTATCCACTATGGCCTGGTCAAATCACGAACCAGTAAAATCGACGTCGAGCACCTCCCGATCGAAATCAGGCAGATGACCGGCACGGCTTTAAAACCGGGGCCCAAGCCGCTGCTCACACTCGAGTCCATCGAATCAGCGATCCGGATGGCGGGCGGGAACAGGTCCAAGGCGGCAAAGCTGCTCGGAGTGGGCCGTGCCACTCTTTACCGGGCTCTTGATAAAAAATTGGGCTAGCTCGGGCCATTGCCGCCGTCGAAATTTTTAGCTGCGAAGCCGGCTGGAGGCCCCACCGCCTAGATTGCGGCAGCCATTTCCTCCTCAACGTCATTGCCGCAGTCGCGGTATATCAGCCATGTCTTTTCGAATGCAAGCTCGTGGGACCTCTTCTCCACGTATAGTCTGGCAGCCTTGCCCATTTCCTTCAACCGCAGCTGGTCGGCGAGGAGCCCCTCTATTGCTCCCGTGAGGCTTTCGAGGTTTCCGGCTTTTACGATCAGGCCCGTTTTATTCGGGATTATATTTTCCTGAGGGCCTCCCGAATCGGTAACTATGATCGGCAGCCCCGAAGCCTGCGCTTCGAGCACTACATTCCCAAAAGTATCTGTTGCGCTTGGGAATACAAACAGGTCGGAGCTTGCATATATGGAGGCGAGATCTTCGCCGTCGAGGAAATCGGTAAAAGTGCAGCGCATGCCGAAGGTGAGCGCCTTCAACTCTTGCAGGTAAGGACCATTGCCAACCAGGACCAGCTCCGCTTCCGGGAATTTTTGCCTGATTATGTCAAAAGCACGTACAAGCAGTTGGAGGTCTTTCTCCTTGGAGATCCTTCCGACATAGAGGAGCTTGTAGCCATCCCCGGTTCGGAAGCGGTTGCGGAGAAACGACGGGTTCCGTTTTGATGGATGGAACAGTTCGGTGTCCACGCCTCTTGGGAACAGACGGACTTTTGCAGGGTCGAGTCCTTTCTCGATCAGCTCGTCCCCGGTGCTTTTCGACGGCACCAGGACCCAGTCGAGTTGTTGATAAAACCACGTTGTATATTTCCAAACCAGTTCCTCGATGTTTCCATCCCCGGTCAGAATTTGAGCATACTGCGGTATTGCCGTGTGATAGGTGCCACCTATCGGAAGCTTCATAATTTTGGCTATAGCAAGAGCGGCCAGACCGAGGGGGCCGGGGGTGGCTACGTGAATCTGAGTAAATTCATTATCATAGCAATAATTAAGCATCTCCAGGAATGGCGGAATAAACATCTTTTGTTCAGGATATTCCGGAAGACCATAGACACCTATAGGGTCAAAATTGCGCACGCCGTCCATGGCGGAATGGTTTTCGGAGTCGCATGTGACTACTGTGAGGTCCTTCTCACTCTCTTTGGCGAACTTAAGCTGACGCCTGAGGGTAAGGGCCACACCATTTATTTCGTAGAAGGTATCGGTGAAGTGCGCGAGTTTAAACGGTTTGTCGGATCTTGACTGATTGTCGATTGAGAAATGCTTAAGTGAACTGGCGCTGAATTGTTTGTCTCTTGAAAAAACCGTGAAGGTTACAAAATATGGCGCTAAGACGGTATAGAGGGCTCCCGCCGAGCCAAGTGAGTGGAATATATTGAAAAAATCGGCGCCAGATGCATTATTCACAAGAGTATCCCAAAAATGCACCAGAACCCGGTTTGAAACGTGATTTACGAAATCGAACCATCTCCCCGCACGGTTCTCGATCTTGGAGTTGCCTTTTTGCGGGAAATCTCTCAGCTTTGGATTATCCTTGAGGAGCTTATGTGCTTCAAACCGGATAATGTCCTGGATTTGGCCGCCTTTTTCCTGCTTTTGTACTTTGCGGTCTCTCCAGGAATGGATCAGGCGCGGGACCAGCTTATCCTCGGTATCGGAATTGGCCTGCAGGCAGCTGTCGAGAAAGCGCAGGACCGGGTCCTTTCCGACTTGGCTCTCCAGATTCAGTTTGCGTTTATAGTATTGGTAAGCAATGCCGTAGAGATTGTGCGACAATACCTGCGGGGTCGAGCCTTTTCCGATCACTGAAGCTTTACCTGCGTCGATGCCCTGAAAAAATTCCTCTCTTGTCTTCGCTTCTCTCACTTCCGTATACTGGCGGGATATGTTCAGAGAACTGTGGTCGTCCGAGCCCCCGGTCAGACGCTTGAACCATGGCTCTGGAAAGGCGGGCTCGATCCCGTGCTTGTTGGCGAGATTTTCAATGATGCCGGGCGTCAGTTTGTCTGTAATCTTCCTTATGCAATAGTTCTGATAATCATCCCTGGCGCCGTTGAGTTCGATATTGGCGAAGAGCAGGAGAAACTTTTCAAAATGATCGATTCTTAACTTGTCGTTAATAGAATAGAGCGGGTGCGCCAGAACGTGGAATATTTCTTCCTGGCGAAGATAGCAGACCAGATCGAATATGTTCTCGCGTATTGCTCTCAGTTCCCGATGGATGACCTCATTTATGCCATACACCAGCACGTGCGCCTTGCACCCGTCTTCGGGGAAGTAGGTGGTAACTTCTTCGCTGATGAACGTACCGGGTAAGTGAGCGATTTCGGCGCTGCCTGAAATCGTATTGTGGTCTGTTATTGTAACGAGGTCCATCCCCTTTTCCCTGGCGATTCGGTAGATCGCGGCGGGTTCGGTAAAGCTTTCGGGACAGCCAAGTTTCTGGAGAATCCATTGCGACGGACGTATCGAGTGTTTCGAATGCACGTGCAAATCAATCTTCATCTTGCCTCCTTCAACCCTCCCCCAGGGTCTATTCAATAATGATCGTTTCGCCCGCTCGAACCTTGTCGCCAGGAGCAACCTTAACCTTCATTCCCTCAATGTCGGTCACGACAAGATCGACCTGCGATCCAATGCGAATCATTCCGAAAATTTGTCCCGCATCGACCGTGTCACCGGCTTTGACGTATGTATCTATGCCGGCGACACTCTTAGCCGCTATCTGCACCACATAACAGGACACAGGCTTGCCGCGGTAGCCGGCGCCTATCCTGGTGACGGTCCTTTCGTTCTGAACGATGTGCACACTGTTGCGGTGCAGCGGCCGGCGGTTGAAAAGAGTTCTATAATGCATGGAAAACATGCACAGGTTTTCTTGGGATGCAGGATAGTGGTGAATGAACTCGACACGCCCGGTGAGCGGCGCCCTGTTATGATGTACATTGAATGGGCTCATGAAGATGCCTACCAGTATCTTCGGGCGTGTAATATCCTCTTTGGTTATGTCGTTTATGGTTGCGTCCAGCCCCTGTTTGATCGTGATCACCTTCTCGTCCGGATACACTTTTTTAACATAGACTACAGTGCCGTCAGCAGGACTGAGGATACCCGATCCTTCGGGGGGATTTTTCTTTGCGGATTGCGAAAAAACCAGATATGGCGCCAAAAAAGGTACAAAGCGACGCCCAGAAATACGGAATAGAGAAAGATGGCCAGCGCAGTCACTACTGTTTCGTATACCTCCATATCTTGTTTTGAAGGACCCTTACGAGAGTTACTCCGGAGGAGAAAGGAAAATTCACCGTTTCAAAGAACTCCTTTTCTTTCTTGAGCAGCTTAATCCATTTTTTGACACCGGCATGGCCGATTATCTCTCTCACGTAGATATTGCTGTCGTGCAAGAGAATGTAGGAATTTTTATGAACGTGTTCGATGGTTTTGAGGAAATCATGCTTTACATCGTCATGGGCGTGGCTCCCGTCTATGAACGCAATATCTATCTGGGGGAGCCCGAGCGCCTCGTAGGACGCGAAAAACTGGTCCGATGTCAATTTGTAGTGTGTGACAATGTCTTCGAGACCAAATCTTTTGAAGTGGTCATGCACCTTCTGCGGCCGGCTCCAGTTGTCTGCGCCCCCGATTGTTTTGAAGGGCCCGTCCTTGAACAAAGAGTAGGATGGGTCAACGAAGGTAAGCATTCCCTCTCCGTTGTCTTTCATTCCAAGGGCAAAGCAGACCACGCTGAATCCAAAACCCGATCCGATCACGACCAGGTGTTTGGGCCTCAGAGACCTGGCCAGTCCATAGTAGAGGAAGCCAAACCCAAGATTCAGGTTGTCCACCTCTTCGTGATGCCCCATGGGCTTGGCCCGTTCAAAGATTTCCTGAAGCAGAACTGAATTAAGACTGAATTTTTCCATCGTTTGATCCCCCTCCAAATGGTTTGGGGAACACTACACTCGGAATTTTACGAATGGATGTCGCTAAAGTTATTGTTTGGTTACGAAAAAGATTGGACCGCCGCCAGGGTTAGCCACTCAAACCTTCGGCGGCGGCAAGAAAAAGATGACCCAACGGGACATGAGTTGCTGTGGCCAACGGTCACGCTCTGATGCCATCAGGTTCTAAGATGCCTTGGTCCTGCTGCTGAACTCCAATTCGCGCCGGCAGTCAACGCACAGGACGGTTGTGGGCTGGGCCCTCAGGCGTCCCAAACCGATGGGGCCGAAACATGCGCAGCAGATCCCGAACTCACCGTTTTCTATACGGTCTATTGCAGAACGAATCTCCTTTACGACCTTGTTATTTCTGCCTTGTAAAATGTGCAATAACTCCCGGTCATGGTGGAAGCATGCAACGTCGGCTTCGTCGGTGGGACCCTCTCCATTAAGGGACTTGGAGATTCTTTCCATGTACTTATGTTTATCGTTCAACAGCTCAGTGAGACGGGTTTGAAGCGCATCTTTGAAAATGCTCAACATGTTTTGTTCCAAAGTAATCCCTCCTGTCTGGAAGTGGCAAAGTGGCGGCCAGTAATCACTGAGCAGCAGAAACCCTGACCCGCCAGGGCACGCATCCACTAATAAGCGCCTTCACCCGGCTCGGGCGATTTCCAGGTAATCAGAATATATGGAAAATATGGCGAAATCATTACGTGAAAATGTTTTTCATGTTAATTCCCGTTCGGATGCGAGTGTACAGGATTCAACATTGAGTACTGGCAAAGGTATTGGCAATGGATTTGAAGAGAAATCACGAAGATGTCACACTGCTGTAACATTTAGGGTCTATCTTCTTATGACTTGAAGCTGGGCAGAAGAGATCCAAACGGGAAGATGGGCCGCAGTCTTTGCATTGGAGCCAACTACAACAGGAGAGCCAAAGATGAGAGGATGTTCTGTGCGCAAGTACTTTGTGTCAATAGCCGTGCTGGTTTGCGTATTTGTGGCGGCATCGGCGTTTGCTGCCGATATCACCGGGCAGGGGCAACTTTTCCGTACCCGCTGTACGCAAAATGGGCTGAAGCGTACAAGTCAAAAACAGGAGTGGGCCTAAATTATCAGTCCATCGGTTCGGGTGGGGGCATAAAACAGATAACTGCCAAAACGGTAGATTTCGGGGCATCCGACATGCCACTGACATTAGAAGTGCTCGAAAAGGGCGGTCTTATGCAGTTCCCCACCGTAATGGGCGGAGTAGTGCCGGTTATAAATATTCAGGGTATCGAGGCCGGCAAACTCAAGTTAAACGGCGAGGTCCTGGCCGGGATTTACCTGGGCAATATAAAAAAATGGGACGATCCCGCCATTGCGAAGTTAAATTCGGGCCTGAAGCTTCCTGCCGAAGAGATCACCGTCGTTCACAGGTCTGACGGGTCCGGCACCACGTTTATCTTCACGAACTATCTTATGAAGATGAGCAGCGCATGGAAGGAAAAAGTGGGCAATGACGCCTCGGTTTCCTGGCCTGCCGGTGTTGGCGGCAAAGGAAATGAAGGTGTGGCCAGCTATGTTCAGCAGGTTAAAAATTCCATCGGCTATGTTGAATATGCCTATGCTCTTGAAAATAAAATGCCCTACGCCCTGATGCTGAACAAAGAGGGCGTGTACGTCCAACCTAGTATCGAATCGTTTCAGTCCGCCGCTGCCGGTGCAAAATGGGAGCAGGCCCCCGGTTTTTACGAAATACTCACAAATGAACCGGGAAAAGATAGTTGGCCGATAACCGGCGCCACATTCATTCTTATGCACAAAGAGCAGGAGAATGCGGACCAGGCGCGCGCTGTTTTGAAGTTTTTTAGCTGGGCCTACGCCAACGGCGGGAAAATGGCCGAGCAACTCGATTATGTGCCGATGCCGGCAAAAGTTGTAAAACTGATCGAGGGCTCATGGGAAAAGATAAACGGGCCTGGTGGGGTCGCAGTTTGGAAGGGCTCGCAAACGGTAAGCAAATGAGCGTGGAATTCAGGCTTATTGCGTAGTATATTAACTCACTGATAAGTTAAAAGGGCAGGGGGGCAGGTTCCCCTTTGCCTTTTTAATGCAAAGCGTTTATGCCATGGTCAACGGAAGCGAGGTTATTACGGAGAGGAACAGGAGCATGCCAAGGCAGATTTCGGATGTGCACCTTAATGTGCATTTCCTGGCGGACCTGCTCTTCAAGAACGTCACCAGGTTTTTTGCATTTCTGGTTTTACTGCTTTTGGCAGGCATAATCGTTTCGCTGTTTATCGGCAGTATGCCGGCAATCAGGAAATTCGGCTTCGGTTTCATAGGCAGTGCGGCGTGGAACCCGGTGACGGAGCAGTTTGGTGGGCTGGTGCCTATCTACGGGACTATCGTAACATCGGCCATTGCACTGCTGATTGCTGTGCCTGTAAGTTTCGGCATAGCTTTGTTTCTCACGGAAATGTGCCCCTTATGGCTTAAAAGACCCCTGGGCACAGCCATTGAACTTCTCGCGGGCATTCCGAGCATAATATACGGTATGTGGGGTCTATTTGTTTTCGCACCCTTGTTTCGTGACTATGCGGAACCTTGGGTAATTTCCCACCTGGGCAGGATTCCTGTAATAGGGCCTCTTTTTCATGGGCCGCCCATGGGCATAGGAATGGCCTCAGCGGGATTGATCCTGTCGATCATGGTCATTCCATTCATTGCCTCGGTCATGCGGGATGTGTTCGAGGTAGTTCCGCCACTTTTGAAAGAATCTGCCTACGGGCTTGGGGCCACCACCTGGGAAGTGGTTCGTCATATAGTGTTGCCATACACAAAAATCGGCGTCGTTGGGGGCATCATGCTTGGTCTTGGCCGGGCGTTGGGCGAAACGATGGCCGTAACCTTCGTAATCGGCAACGCACATGAACTGAACGCTTCGTTTCTCATGCCCGGAAACACCATTGCCTCAACCCTGGCAAACGAGTTTACCGAGGCGATCGGGGACCTTTACACATCGTCACTGATAGAACTGGGGCTGATCCTTTTCGGAATTACCTTCATCGTGCTCGCTCTGGCCAAACTTCTGCTGATCCGATTATCCAGACTGGAGGGCAAACGGTCTTGAAGAAGAAGGGCTTATGATTTCGGTCCATAGCCGGCGGCGTCTTATTAATTTTATCAGTCAAATAGGCTCATTGCTCACTGTTTGCTTTGGCCTGTTCTGGCTGAGCTGGATCCTTTTGACGCTTTTGCAGCATGGAATTCCGGGAATGAGCCTCAGCGTTTTTACACAAATGACCCCGCCTCCAGGGAGCCGGGGGGGGTTGCTGAATGCAATTGCGGGCAGTTTGTTCATGGTGACGATATCTACGCTTATCGGCACCCCGATCGGTATTCTCGCCGGTACATACTTGGCGGAGTATGGACATAAGGGCTGGCTATCGCCGGTCACCCGATTTATAAACGACATCCTGCTGAGTGCTCCTTCGATAGTGATAGGGTTATTTGCCTATGAGGCCTATGTGGTGCACACAAAGCATTTTTCCGGGCTTGCCGGGTCCTTTGCGCTGGGGCTTTTGGTGATTCCGGTGGTTGTCAGAACAACCGAGAACATGCTTAAGCTGGTTCCCAACCGCTTTCGCGAAGCAGCCGCTGCGCTGGGCACCCCCCAGTGGAAGGTAATCACCATGGTTACGCTGAGGGCGTCGCGTGCGGGAATCATCACTGGAATTCTGCTCGCGGTGGCTCGAATCTGCGGAGAAACGGCGCCCCTGTTGTTTACAGCACTCAATAACCAGTTTTGGAGCAACGATATCAACCGGCCTATGGCGAATCTTCCCGTGACCATATTCCAATATGCGATGAGTCCCTACGAGGACTGGCACAAACTCGCATGGGCGGGCGCCTTGCTCATCACTGTCGGTGTTCTCGGTTTGAACATCGCGGCCCGGACGTTTTTCAGGCACCACCGGCCCGGCAACTGAATCGTCTTAATATATGTGAGGATATGAAAACCGAATTGGCAGAACCAAAAATCATCGTTCGTGGTCTGAATTTTTTTTACGGGGAAACCAGGGCGCTCAAAGATATCAGCATTGAGATTCCGGAGTATCGCGTGACGGCTTTCATCGGTCCGTCCGGCTGCGGTAAGTCCACCCTGCTTCGCACTTTTAACCAGATTTATAAGCTCTACCCGCATCAAAAGGCGACAGGGGAAATTCTTCTCGATGGTGTAGACATCCTGCAGAACGTGAGCGATTTGAACAGGTTGCGGGCCAGGGTGGGCATGGTCTTCCAGCAGCCTACACCTTTTCCCATGTCCATTCATGATAATATCGCCTTCGGTGTAAAACTTTATGAGAATCTGAAGACCGCCCAGATGAATGAAAGAGTGGAATGGGCGCTGCACAAGGCCGCTTTGTGGGATGAGGTGAAGGATATTCTTCACCGAAGCGGCAACAGCCTGTCCGGTGGACAGCAACAGCGGCTGTGCATTGCGCGGGCCATAGCTGTAAAACCAGAGGTGCTGCTGCTCGACGAGCCGGCATCGGCTCTTGATCCTATTTCCACCGCTCGTATTGAAAACCTGGTGACCGAGTTGAAAAAAGATTACACGATAGTCATAGTGACCCATAATATGCAACAGGCGGCGAGAGTTGCAGACTTCACCGCCTACATGTATCTTGGGGAATTGATCGAATTTGCCGGAACCGAGCTGATTTTCACACGGCCTGCCAGAAAGGAAACAGAAGACTACATTACGGGCAAATTCGGCTAAACGGCCGAGGTTGCCAAGGCTGTCTCATGATTCAAAAGTGTCTCAAGCTATATATTGAGACACTTTTATAACCGGCAACTAACGCCGCAACCGCGCTATATCACTTCTCACCTTAGTTTTCCTACACTTTTAACAAAAAAATCAAAAAATCAGCTTGTGCCTATTGTCTCAAGAGTGTCTCAATATCAAAAAACGACAAGCCCTGGCGGAGCAAGATTGCGTGCCGCATAAGTGCTGGAATTAACGCCGGAACCTGTATCGTTGCGGTATTTGGTACGCTTGTTGCCATTAAACCAAAGTTCATTGAGGGCTAGAATAGGAGATTCGCGATGAAAGCTTTCGAGAATTCCGTGATCACGATAGTAGAAGGCGACGCGCAGGCGCTTGAAAATCTCACAACCACTATACGAAGCTGGGGGTTTGAGCGTGAAGGCCTTTTCCCGGGCCGAAACAGCTTTTGAACATATCAGGGAGAACGGGAGCGATATTGTCCTGCTCGATGTTTCCAGATCCGGGGGCAGCGATCCAAGTATGATACCGCAATTGGGAAACGATCTGAAAATCATAGTTACAACGCTATCCACAGAAAAGGATATCGCTATCCCGGCATTGCAGTTCGGCGCTTTCGATTTTCTGGAGAAACCCTTTCACGAAGAGCTTTTGCACCATTCGCTAATGAGGGCGCTGGAGGCCATTGGAAAAGAGAGGCGATCAAAGAGGCTGAGGGAGGAAAGTGAACAGAGCCACTCCGAAATGTTGGATCACCAGCGGAGGCTTGAAAAGCTGAACTCCCAACTTTTCGAAACTAACAGGGCGCTGTCGGTTCTTGCAAGAAATATCGAACGGGAAAGAGAAGAGATAGAGAGTAAAATCGGCCTCAGGCTGAAAAATCTGCTACTGCCGATGATCGCCAGGTTGAGAAACGACAGGGGCCTTCAAAAGTATTCGACCCAACTCGATATGCTTACCTGGCATCTGGACGAGTTGTCTTCAGGGTTATCCCTGGACCCTTCATTTGCAATGACACTATCGTCGGCGGAAATGCGCGTTGCGTCTTTAATCAAAACCGGCGCACGCAGTGATGAGATTGCAAGGCAGTTGCACATTTCCGGAAACACCGTTCGTTCCCACCGGAGAAATATCCGCAAGAAGCTAAAGGTTAGCAGACAGAACAATTTGATAAATTTTCTCGATTCGAGGAGTGGAGATCACAGGCAGGCAACGCGCGGAGCCCCTCTCGCAGGCCGGCCGGTTAAGGAGCGAGTTTCGATATGAAGGAAACCGCTTATGGTTACCCAAGTGGCGGACACATTCTTCCTCCAGAGAAGATCATTAATATAAAGATAAAACAGAAGACGCAAAGACCCACGGTTTTGGATTGTCTTTTTATTTTTGCTCTTGCCCTTGCTGCAATATATCTATTTTTTTCACCCTATTGAGTTTTTTAGGCATTGCACATTCGGCGGGAATAGGCATCTTATGCGAGTGCATCTCAGAATCCTCTAATATCATAAGGAGACGGCATATGGACACCCTTATGCTTTCGAGACTCCAGTTCGCTGCGGCAACAATTTTTCATTTTCTGTTTGTGCCGCTTACGCTCGGGCTTTCAGTCATGCTGGCGATAATGGAGACTAACTACGTAAGGACCGGAAATGAAGAGTACAGACGGATGGCTCTTTTCTGGGGGAAGATTTTCCTGATCAATTTCGCCATAGGTGTTGTGACGGGCATAACGCTCGAGTTCCAATTCGGGACAAACTGGTCACGGTACTCGGAATATGTCGGCGATATTTTCGGTTCTCTGCTGGCAATTGAGGCAACAGTGGCTTTCTTTTTGGAATCAACCTTTATAGCGGTGTGGGCTTTCGGGTGGAAACGGCTCTCACCCAAGGCGCACGCGATTGCAATCTGGCTTGTGGCCATAGCCTCAAATGTTTCGGCCCTGTGGATTCTGATCGCCAACGCGTGGATGCAGCACCCTGTAGGCTTTGTTATTAGAAACGGCCGAGCTGAGCTGGACAACCTGATTGCCATTATTGCCCAGCCGTTTGCATGGCAAACGATAGTCCATACGATTTCAGCAGCTTATATTCTTTCGGCCTTTTTCATAATGGGCGTAAGTTCCTGGCATTTGCTCAGGAAGCAGCACATCTCCTTTTTCAAAAAATCCTTTCGACTGGCGATTTCATTTGCGTTGATTTTTACAATTGTTGAAGTGGTGCAAGGACATATGCACGGCGGTGAGGTCGCAAAAATACAGCCTACAAAGCTCGCAGCGATGGAGTCTCTCTGGGTGACGACAAGATCCGCACCGGAATACCTGTTCGTTATTCCGGACCCGGACAATGAGCGAAACCTGGTCGAATTCGGCGCGATCCCCGGCGCCTTGAGCATGCTGGCATTCCATGATTTCTCGGCAGAAGTAAAGGGGCTGAAACATTTTCCACCTTCGGAAAGACCTCCGGTAACTCTCTCGTTTGTTTCTTTCAGAGTAATGGTCATGCTCGGGTTTTTCTTCCTTGTGATGGCCATCGTCGGTTGGCTCAGGCGCGACACTATCGAGCAACGGCCCGCGTTGCTCAGGGTGTTTCTATTTTCTATTCCCCTGCCTTACGTGGCCAGTGAATTTGGTTGGATGCTGGCCGAAGTGGGGAGGCAGCCCTGGGTGGTGTATGGGATGATGAAGACCTCGAAAGCGGTATCCCCGGTTGCGGCATCGCAGGTGGCAATATCTTTGGGCGCATTCGTGCTCGTATATTCCTTCCTGGGAATTGTGGCTTACTACCTTATGTGGACCCATTCGAGGAAGGGCCCTTCAGATGATGCGGCCCTGCCCGATGCGGCCGATGAGGAGGTGGGATATGCTTGAGACAATCTGGTTTGCCCTGTGGGGAATTTTGTGGGCCATATACTTCGTTCTGGACGGTTTTGATCTTGGGATTGGAACACTGGCGCCCTCTCTCACTAAGAACGAAGGTGAAAAACGCTCGGTTTACAACAGCATGGGACCCTACTGGAGCGGAAACGAAGTCTGGCTCATAACTGCGGGCGGGGTTACTTTCGCCGCATTTCCGAAGACTTACGCGGTCATGTTCAGTAGCCTTTATTCCGCTCTACTGCTTATACTGTTTTGCCTGATAGTGCGCGGTGTATCAATGGAGTTCAGGTCCAAGTTTTCATCAACTGGTTGGAAAAGGTTTTGGGATACACTTCTTTGGGCGGGAAATTTTGGTCCGGCGTTGCTGTTTGGCGTAGCTTTCGCCAATCTGTTTCGCGGTATTTTGATTGATGGAAGCGGAATATATCACGGGACCCTTTTCTCATTGCTTAATCCTTACGGACTCATGGGGGGCATTCTATTTACTCTGATCTTTGCCGTACACGGTTCTCTTTGGCTCGCCATAAAAACAAACGGAGATCTCAAGGGACGCGCCGCAAATCTGGCGGGCAGTCTATGGTATGCACTTGCGGCGGCGGCGGTGGTTTTCCTTGGGGCCACTTATGTTTCAACGCACCTCTATGATAATTACATCAAAGTTCCAGTCCTGTTCGTAATTCCTCTTGCGGCGGTCGGCGCGCTGGTGGGGATTCTGCTCTTTATACGGCAGGCGCAATGGCTGAAGGCCTGGATTTGCTCTGCTGTTTTCATCGTCATGGTTACGCTTTTCGGAGTGAGCGGAATGTACCCCAATCTGCTCATATCCAGCATCGATCCGGCATTCAGTCTGACTGCATTCAACTCATCGTCGAGTTCGCTGACGTTGGAAATCATGCTTGGAGTTGCCCTTGTTTGTGTTCCGGTTGTAATTGCGTACCAGGCCTGGGTCTACTGTCTATTCGGGCGGTGGGACCGCCAGTTGGCGCAAAGCAAAAGGCAAAAGTAAAAAGGGCGGGGGGACCCCGCCTTCTCACTGTTTTATTGTTTTTCTAAAGACTGGCCAATGACGACTGACGACTCTTTTATAATCGAGCGCAAAGATTTAGCCTGCGATTCGATGCTTTCGGTCAGCCGGAATTGCACCAGCGCTCTTCTGAGGTTTTGCCGGCGGTCGGTCACTTTGAAATAGACGTCACCTTCCAGGTAGTCGGTAAAAAATCTCATTCCGAGTTCGAAGGCAATCAGGCGGACGGAATCATAGATGAATTCGCGTTCGTGTTCGCTCAGAAAGTTTTCGGCGGCCGAAAAATACCCTTTGAGCAGCGCCCGGCAAAGTTCGGGTTCGAAATGCACCTCTTCAAGGCGGGGGTCTTCTCCATGCGGATTGCAACATGACCGGAGGCTGTCGCCTATATCATATAGGATTAAACCCGGCTTGACGGTATCGAGGTCCACGATGCTCACGGCCAGCCGCGTGACGGTATCGATCATGATGTTGCTCACTTTCGGGTCACCGTGAATTACCCTAAGCGGCAACCTCCCGTCGGCTTTGGCGCTTTCCAGGACATGCGCGAACTCTTTGCGCCTGTTTATGAAATCCATGCAATAACCGGCATCGGGCGATACACGGTCGCTGCTGCTTTCCATGATTGCCTGGTAGCGTTGCAGATAGATCGGGGTCATGTGAAAGCCCGCCAGCGTATCATTTAGTCTTTCCGCAGGCAGGTCACTCACAAGGCTATGGAAAAGCCCCACGGCAAAGCCTGCCTCGGCTGCCTGACCATGGCCGGTAACGGTTTCCAACGACTCTGAGTCTTCTATGAAGCTGATTGCGCGCCAGAAGAAGCCGCCTGGATCTATCCAGTAATCCTTCGAATCCGCCGTGGGCAGCACACTCGGCATTTCCCATCGCCTGGAGGCAATCGGATTGTTGCTCAGACGCTTTGAAACATGCCCGGAGAGGACCCTGAGATTTTCCATAATTAATTCGGGCCTTCGGAACACACGCTGGTTTATGCGTTGAAGTATGAAATATTTTTCATGGCCGGAAGCGGTGTTGAACCAGAAAAGTGTCATTTACTTTCCCGTCGCCGAAAGGTAGGATTTCGAAAATTTGATCTTCTGAAGAAAACTGCTCAGCGGCTGCCCGAAGATAATCCGAAGTTTTTCCCTTTGTGCTCTGCTCTTTTATCATTTATTCTGCCAACTCCAATCGGCCTCTTCTTTTTTCCAGGGAGAGGTTTTGAATATGCAGGAGCACTGCTTTAATGTCAATGCCCCGCCGCCTGAATAAAAAACGATTTCTGCGGCGGTGCATTTTGGTGGTAATCTCCAATTGGAGTCAATGCTTACCTTTTTATCGGAAGGAGTAGAAATAATGATCAATTTTGGTAAATCATTGCTGATGGTCCTCATCTTATGCAGCTCTCTTATATTGCTGAGCCTTTCCTGGGCGGCAGGCGCCGAGGAGAATTCAGGGCCGGCGAATCCGGTTGTGTTGATGAAGACATCCCTGGGGCAGATCAAGATCGAACTCTGGCCTGACAAGGCGCCTGAAACAGTGAAAAATTTTCTCCGGTATGTGGATGAGGGATTCTACGACGGCACGATCTTCCATCGGGTCATGGGCAATTTCATGATTCAGGGCGGCGGGTTCACTCAAGATATGAAGCAGAAGCCAACTAATGCCTCTATCAAGAATGAAGCGAGCGCGGAACTCAAAAACGACCGTGGGACTATTGCAATGGCAAGAACCTCAGCGGTTGACAGCGCTACTGCTCAATTTTTTATAAACGTCGTAGACAATGCTTCCCTTAACCATAGTGGCAATTCAAATGCGGGCTTCGGTTATGCAGTTTTTGGCAAGGTCATTGACGGAATGGATGTCGTGGACAAGATAAAGAGCGTTGCGACCACCAATTCGGGACCGTTTCAGGATGTGCCGGCAAAGCCGGTGGTGATAGAGAGCGTCAAAAGAGAAAAATAAGAGGCACAGCACCTCCTGGCCTCGCGGAGCGTCGATGTCCAGGCGGCGGTGCCGGTTGTTGTGAGCAACTCGACGCTCCGCCGTGATGTTCATGACTTGATACGGTCATGCTTACCTTTAATCGTAAGGAGTAGAAAAAATGAGTGAGGAGAAAGCAACGCCGGCGAATCCGGTTGTGTTGATGAAGACATCTCTTGGCCAGGTCAAGATCGAACTCTGGGCTGACAAGGCCCCTGAAACAGTGAAAAATTTTCTCCAGTATGTGGATGAGGGATTCTTCGACGGCACGATCTTCCATCGGGTCATAGAGAGTTTCATGATTCAGGGAGGCGGGTTCACTGAAGATATGAAACAGAAGCCAACTAATGCCCCCATCAAGAATGAAGCGAATGCGGAACTCAAAAACGACCGTGGGACTATTGCAATGGCAAGAACCATGATAGTTGACAGCGCCACTGCTCAATTTTTTATAAACGTCG
The DNA here is from genome assembly GCA_963725365.1 of uncultured delta proteobacterium. Lineage (GTDB taxonomy): Bacteria > Desulfobacterota > Syntrophobacteria > Syntrophobacterales > Syntrophobacteraceae > SbD1. The sequence continues at coordinate 17,723 of CAVRZU010000030.1, forward strand.
TAGACAATGCTTCCCTTAACCATAGGGACAAATCACAGTCAGGTTTCGGTTATGCAGTTTTTGGCAAGGTCGTTGACGGAATGGATGTCGTGGACAAGATAAAGAGCGTTGCGACCACCAATTCGGGACCGTTTCAGGATGTGCCGGCAAAGCCTGTGGTGATAGAGAGCGTCAAAAGAGAAAAATAGGCGGCACAGTTTGCCGAACCACATTAAGTGAACAGCATTGTGCGGCCGTGCAGGTCATGGTGAGCAACTCGGCGCTCCGCCATGATGTTCATGACTTGGTCCGGTCAGTTGTCCGTAGTCGGTTGGAGAAATTTTGGGGAGCAGCGGGAGGAATGCTACTACGTCTGCTATTTCCTCTTTGTCGTAAGTCGGTTCGAAAGCAGGCATTCCGGTCAATTTGATGCCATTTTCAACGATCCAGTACAACTGCGTGCTCTTCCATTCTTCCTGTATTTGCCCGGAAAGTAAATTAGCCGGGGCCGGATACAGCCCTTGAGAAAAGGGCGCGGCTGAATTCCCGGGGGCGGCGTGGCAGTGGAAGCAAGCTTCATGATATAGACGAGCCCCCTTGGCAGGATCTCCGGGGGGCGTTTCAGTGACAGCCTGGCTGTTGACGATAATCGATCGGTCGCGTAAGACTTCAATGGCTTCAAACGTAATATCCCAGTGTGGTACCCGGGCGGAGATATCGTAGAATCCGTTCCAGACGAAGACGGCGCCGGCCCCTGCAACCACGGCGAGGAAAACGATAACAGTTAGAAGCATCTTCATAAGATCTCCAGAATAAAATAAATGGAGAGCCAGGCTGGGGGGGGCCTGGCTCTTGGTGAGGATAACAAAGGGGACTACGGGGTTTTTACGGCAAGTTAACTATCGTATAATTTAACTATATGATTCATGTTTTTAAATCAGGTATATACAGTAATTCCTGGTGGAAAGTACTGTATATGCACTACCTTGTATTTCCAAGCTTTCTTGTTTCCTGTTCATCGATCATGAACCCGTGCTCGGGGCCGGGGAAAATGCCCTGCTCTACCTCTTCCCTGTATTGTATGAGGGCTTTTATTATGACTTCGTCAAGTTTTGCATACTTCTTTACAAATCGAGGCACGAACCTGTCAAAAAGCCCCAGCACATCATGAATTACGAGCACCTGCCCATCGCAGCGAGGCCCAGCACCGATACCGATAGTGGGAATGGGCACAGCTTCGGTGACCATCTCGGCTATTGAGGATGGAATAGCTTCGAGTACTATGCTGAAGCATCCGGCCTCAGCCAACGCCTGGGCATCTTCGATGAGGACCTTTGCGGCTTCCGCGGTTTTGCCCTGCACTTTGAAGCCTCCCAACTGCGCCGCACTTTGCGGGGTGAGGCCAAGATGCCCCTGCACCGGGATTCCGGCTTCCACCATTGCCCTGACCTGGGGGACGACTCTTGCACCACCTTCAAGCTTTACACCCCCGGCCCTGGCTTCCTTCATAAAACGGCCTGCATTTATCAGCGCCTGCTCGACGCTGGCCTGATAGGACATGAAAGGCATGTCGCCTATTACCATGGCCCGATTTGCCCCTCTGCTGACCGCCAACGTGTGGTGCAGCATCTCGGCCATTCCGACAGAAAGGGTGTCCTCAAGGCCCAAGACGACCATGGCGAGTGAATCCCCGACAAGCAGCATATCGACTCCGCTTTTGTCCGCCAACAAAGCAGTAGGGTAATCGTATGCGGTAAGTTCGGTGAGTTTACGCCGGCCTTTGGCTCCAATGATCTCAGGAACTGTTACTTTTTTGCCCACTGGCTTCTCCTTTTTTTACTCGAGCGGCATAAGCGGCCTGCCCGGTAGGTTGATGCAGGGAAGGTCTTAAAAAATCCTCCTCGGGACAGGTGGGATTATACATTAAAAAAAGACAAGAATCGAGGGAGGAGAACTGGAACCAAAGCCATGGTTTGAATCTAATTGCAAGAATGCTTATTTATAATAATAATCCGTCAAGAAAGGTCAGGGTTGGAAAATGCCTCTTTACGAATATAGGTGTGCAAAATGTGGCGACACCTTTGAACAACTTATTTTGGGCGATAGTGAGCCGGTTAGTTGTCCGAAGTGCCATGGAGAAGTGGAGAAGCTGATATCGTCGTTTAGCATCGATGTTCCCGACGAAATTTGCGCCAAAGTCCCCCGAGGGGAACAAAGAGAGCGGTGCACCGCGTGCAAGCGGGAACCCGCGCAATGCCCTTTTGGAGCCTGAGAATTCGGTGAGAATTTTTCAGATCGCGAAGAGCTTCTCGGCCTCTATGATCCTTAAATTATTGTCCTTAAAAATCTTAAGCGCCTCATCGAGGTTGTCCAATCGGAATATGATCACCGCGTTGGCGTTGCTTTGCCGGCCGAAGGCGTACATGTATTCAACATTGAGATTGGCTTTTTGCAGAATACGAAGAATGTGATGCAGTCCGCCCGGCTGGTCAGAAACCTCGACTGCGACTACGTCGGTGGCGGCTACCGTGAAGCCGGCTTTCTTGAGTTCTTCTTTGGCTTTGTTGCAATCGTTTACTATCAGGCGCAAGATGCCGAAGTCCGAGGTGTCCGCAAGTGATAGCGCGCGTATATCAATGTTGGCCCCGGTCAGAATCCTGGTCACCTCCGCCAGTCGCCCAGCCTTATTTTCGAGAAAAACGGAAATCTGTTCCACATGATCCATGGAAGTCCTCCTTAAAGGCGAGTAACAAAAGGTCGAGGAACAATTACCGTATCCACAGCCAGGGAAGAGGTTAGAGCCGTAGATTTGAATTGTCAATCAAAACGTATTCCATGTTAATCCTGCATTTGTGTTTAGCTGTTGCCGATATCAAAGTGTATGGAGTATATTTTCGGGTAGTTTTTGGAGTTGGGCGAACAAGGGGCGAACCGGATGAAAAATGATGAATGCGCACGGCACAAATTGGACGAAATGGTCGATTTCATTCGAAATGAGTCACAAGTTGAAACAAAGTGGGAAAACCGGCGCAACATTGTTCTTGAAAATCATCCTTTCCTTGTCGGCTACGCATTTTTGATTTGTGTTGCTCTTGTTTTCACAGTCGCTCACCTGATGGTTTTCGCAATATCCTTCCTTTTCCTTTTCTTCATATCCGATTTCATGACCAGGGACGTCCACCGCGTAGCTCCGTTCATTCCGAAGGCGCTGCTCTTTTCGATCCTCTACATCCTGGTCATTTGGGCTATCATACTGGTCACTTACAGAGTCGTACCGATGATGTTGAAGAACCTCCCGGAACTTTCAAGCCAGCTTAAAGTCGAGATCGTTAAAGACCTCAAGGACGCAAACCAAAAATGGAACCTCCCTGCATATTTAGACGTCGATGAGTTGAAAGGTTCGATTCTAAAGGCAAGCACGGACATTTTGCAATTTCTGGCAACCAGTCTGACACCGCTCTATAAAGGATTTATTCAGTTCATTTTTGCGCTGGGAATCAACCTGTTTTTCTATTTCGAGTCCGAAAAAGTCGATCAGGCTTTTACCCGAAATCCAAACAGTCTTATGACTTTTATTTTCAAGTTTATGCAGATGAGGCTGAGAATATTCTACGTATTTTTCAGGCGGGTTATGGGAGGACAGTTGATAATCGCTGTTATAAACACTCTCATCTCGTCCATTGTTATTTTCGGGCTGGGGCTTCGCCATGCATTTTTGATGATTTTTGTGGTCTTTTTCTGCGGACTTTTCCCCGTTGTCGGCAACCTCATGTCAAACAGTGTCTTGACTATAAACGCTTTTGTATCCACAGGGATGTTTGGAACGTCCATCTGCCTTATCATGCTGGTCGGTGTCCACAAGTTGGAGTATTTTCTCAATTCGAAAATAATAGGCGGCATAGTGCACCTGCCGATGGCCGTTTCTTTGGGAGCGCTGATTTTTTGTGAGGTGCTGCTGGGAATTCCGGGGCTGATTTTGGCCATACCGCTTGCTCTTTTCGTGCGGCACGAGTTCGAACACATCTCCGGACTTCCTCCAAATCTGCCCGAAGAAGGGAGTCATGCCGCCAGCAGCCCTATTATAGGTATCCCAGTGGACGTGCGGGTCTGCGAAGAAGTGGATGAGAAGGGCAGGGCGGCAGGCAAAATAAGATAAGAATCAAATCAGATCATACCCGATCCTGTTGAGAATCGATCCTAACCGCTCGCCGCCGGCGTTGTTGGCAAAATAGATGTCGAGGCAGCGGGCGATTATTGCCAGCACCTCACTTTTTGAATGGATTCTTCCCAGATCTTTTCCCAGTTGCGGATGACGGCCAAGTTTGCCCCCTACCAAGATGCGCCAGCCTTTTTGAGCTTCTTCTATTGCACCGGAAGGACATGCGCTGATGCACTTTCCGCACATTATGCATTTGGTCCCCTCGATTATAGGCGCATCAAATCCGGGCTGCACCCGGAGGGCGCCCTCAATGCAGCAGGATGTACAGGCTGTGCAGCCTGTACAGGAATTATCCAGGACCCTGGGGCGCAAGGCGCCAATGATGCCTATATCGACAATTTGAGGACGAGAACAAGCGTTTGGGCAATCGGCAATGCAGATACGGAATTCGTGGTGCATTTTCAGAGGGCCGCCGACCCGCTCCTTGAGAAAAGCCGCGATGTTTCGACTCAAAAGCATCTTCTCGACTTCAGCGGCGAGTGCTTCGCTTTCAAGCGTCCGGTTTTCACAGCCGCCTGAGCCAAAGCATGCATCTATTTGAAACCCTTTGGTTTCAATGGCGTTTCCGGACAGATGCTTCTTCCTGCAGTCCTGGACATGCTTTAGCAATACCAGGCTCGAATCCTGCTCGGAGGCTTCCTTTTCTACCTCTCGCCGCACTCTTGAGCGCACAAAGAATGGCACCTTTGCTACAGCTTTTTCAGCCTCTTGTGTCCAAATCATTTCCATTACTCCCAACCGGGCAGTTTCGAGTTTTTAGTTATCAGTTATCCAAATCAGTTTACTACATTTTACATCGGCTCTATTGATTTTGCATTGACTTAGATCAATTCAGGTATTCCTATATTCAGAGTGCCGGGAACGCTTCCCATCTTATTTTCCCGGTATTCATTCAATCCTGGCCAAAGGAGACGTCCGAATGAAGAGAGCGCTCAGGGAGCTTGCCGCGGCAATAAACAGGGCAGATCCGGAAGCTGCTTTTGCTTTCAAACTGTGGAATGGAGAAGTAATAGAATATGGCTCCGGGTCTAAAACAACCCTCGTAATCAAGTCTTCGAGAGTTCTTGGAGAACTCTTCAGCAAAGGGTTCCTGGGTTTTGGCGAAGCGTACACGGAGGGCGGTCTGGAAGTCGAGGGCGACTTGCAGGAACTGCTGCGGCTGGGCATTATCGGTCACTTTAGCAAGAAGGCCCTGCTGAGACAAAATTTAAGACTCCTGCCTTTTTATCTGAAGACGATGCCAACCATGAAATGGTCTCGGAAAAATATAGCGCACCACTACGACCTCACCGCCGAATTTTACTCTCTTTTTCTGGATGAAACCCTAACTTATTCCTGTGGCTATTTCATCCACGAGAATGATTCACTGGCCGATGCGCAGCGCCAAAAGTATGAGCATATTGCTCGAAAACTCATGCTGGGCCCGGGAGACTCGCTTGTTGACGTCGGATGCGGCTGGGGCGGGATGCTCGTGCATTCTGCGCTCAAATACGGCATTAGCGGGGTTGGGATTACTCTTTCGGCGAATCAGCATCAACATGGATGCCGAAGGATAGAAGACCTAGAACTGGGTGATCGAATCGAGGTTAGATTGCAGGACTACAGGCAGCTTGCCGGTAAATTCGATAAGTTCGTATCTATAGGTATGTTCGAACACGTAGGAAAAAGGTTCATTCCGGCTTATATGAGACAGGTGTCCGGGCTTCTGAAGGAGGGCGGGATCGGCCTGCTGCATACAATCTCAGGAGAACTAGAGTACGCCACCGATGCTTGGACGTTGCGCTATATTTTCCCCGGCGGCTACCTTCCCAGTCTGCCGGAGACAATCCGGGAGATGGGGCGGGCGGGTTTGTGCGTTCTGGACGTCGAAGGTCTGCGAATGCAATATGCCAGGACGCTCGATCACTGGATAGCGAATTTCGAAAGAAACATCGACAGAATACAGGAATTATTCGACGAGAGGTTTGTCCGCATGTGGAGGCTGTACCTCAATTCCTCGTCGGCATCGTTCAAATACAGCGGCAACCGGATCTACCAGATACTTTTTACAAAAGGTCTGAACAACCATTTGCCGATCACTCGAGAATATATGTACAAAATTAGCAATGAGGAATTAGGAATGGAAGGGATTGCTTTAAATTCGTAATTCCTAATTGGTTTCCATCAGACCTGTAAAGCCTTCCGTATCGATTTGGAAAAAGGTTTTCTCAACATGCCCACTTCGGTGACTATTCCGGAGATATACTTGTTGGGCGTGACGTCGAACGCCGGATTTAGAGCGTTTATGCCATCGGGTGCTATCTGTTTGCCACAGAAGTGCGTGACCTCTTTGGGGTCCCTTTGTTCGATGGGGATTCCGTTTCCGTCCGTCAATCCCGGATCTATGGTCGAACGGGGCGCTGCCACGTAGAAAGGAATATCGTGAGTCCTGGCGAGAACCGCGATCATGTAGGTACCTATCTTGTTTGCGGTGTCCCCGTTGGCGGCAATTCTGTCAGCGCCGACAACGACCACGTCGATTCTGTCCTGGCTCATCAGGCTGCCTACGGCATTGTCCGTGATGAGAGTGACAGGAATTCCCGCGCGCATGAGTTCAAATACGGTGAGCCTGGCGCCCTGGAGGAAAGGCCTGGTTTCGCAGGAAAATACGCTGATTGTGGGATCTGACTCGAAAGCCGCCCGGATTACCCCGACGGCTGTGCCGTAATCCGCGGTTGCAAGCGCACCGGCATTGCAGTAAGTGAGAATTTTGGCCCCCGTTGGTATAACTTCGCGTCCCCATTTCCCGATCTGCCGATTTGAGGCGATATCTTCGTTCAAAATGGCGTTGGCATCCGCCACAATGAGTTCCCGGAGTTCGACAATGCCGGACTTTGGGTTTTCCACGACAATTGAGTACAATCTTTCGACTGCCCAGCCCAGGTTCGCCCCGGTTGGGCGCGCATCTTTGACTTTTTGGCAAATCCTGGAGAATTTCCGCCTGAATTCCTTTGGATCATCAGTTTGGATAGACCTGGCGCCGAGGGCCAGGGCAAGAGCTCCGGCAACTCCTACAGCAGGAGCTCCCCGGATGGCCATCGTCTTTATCGCTCCTATCACCTGTTCGGGTGTTGTACAGTGAAGGAACTTTTCCTGGTGCGGTAATATTCTCTGATCGAGTATGGCTACGGCGTCACCATCCCAATAAATCGGCGGAAAACATCTCTGCGACATTAAGATCTCCTAACGAGTTTTCTTGTTCACCCTGCGAGTTTTTTCCTGAGAATTTCGTTTACGAGCTGCGGATTTGCCTTCCCTTTGGTCTTCCTCATGACCTGTCCGACGAAAAAGCCGAAGAGTTTTTCTTTCCCAACTCGGAACTGTTCGACTTCTTGCGGGTTTTCTCGAAGAACCCCTTCGATGGCGGACTCTATTTCCGATTCATCGCTTACTTGCACCAGTCCTTCTTCATCCACAATCCGGCGCGCCGACTTGCCGCCGGTATACATTCGTTCGAAAACTCCCTTGGCGATTTTGCCGCTGATCACCCCGGAATCAAGTAGCTCCAAAAGCTCTGCCAGGTTTTCCGGAGGTACCGGGCAGTCTTCGATATCGCGATCGTCGCGGTTAAGCTCGCGCAGAAGCTCTGACATCATCCAGTTGCTGAGCGTTTTGGGATGTGGAAATTTTTCCACTGCCGCTTCAAAGTAATTTGCAAGGGCCTTCGATGAAGTAAGCACCTTCGCATCATAGGGCGGCAGAGCGTAGTCTTTTATGAATCGCTCCCGCTTTGATTCGGGTAGTTCGGGCAGGCTGGCGAGGACCTCGCTCACCCAGTCTTCGCTAACCACAATCGGAACCAGGTCGGGATCGGGAAAATAGCGATAATCATGGGCATCTTCCTTTCCGCGCATACTGAGCGTTAAGTTGCGCCCGGCATCCCACAGCCTGCTTTCCTGAACCAGTACTTCACCGCGCTCCAGCATGACCTTCTGCCTTCGAATCTCGAACTCCAGGGCTTTTTGGACGTTTTTGAAGGAGTTCATATTCTTGAGCTCGACCTTTGTTCCAAGGGTGCTCGTACCGGCGGGCCGAATCGAGATATTTGCGTCGCACCTCATGCTCCCTTCTTCCATGTTGCCGTCGCAGATATCGAGGTAACGAAGGATTTCCCGAATGGTCCTCAGATAGGCGGCCGCTTCTTCAGGTGTGGGCAAATCCGGCTCACTCACTATTTCAATAAGGGGAACGCCTGTCCTGTTGAGATCGACATAGCTGACCGGCTGATGTTCATCGTGGATAAGCTTGCCGGCGTCTTCTTCCATATGTATCCGGTTTATTCTGATCCGCTTGGGGCCGCTGGTGCTTTCGATTTCCACCCAGCCATTACGGGCAAGAGGAAGCTCGTACTGAGAAACCTGGTATCCTTTGGGAAGGTCCGGGTAGAAGTAGTTCTTACGGGCAAACTGAGCCATCGGCGCAATGGAACAGTGAGTTGCCAACGCCATCCTGATAGTGTATTCGACGACTCCTCTGTTCAGTACGGGAAGCACCCCTGGCATCCCGAGGCACACGGGGCAGGTATGGGTGTTTGGACTGCCGCCGAATTTCGTCGAGCATCCGCAGAATATTTTGCTTGCGGTCTTGAGTTGAGCGTGAATTTCGAGTCCTATTACCGGTTCGTATTGCATCTGCGGCCGGGTCCCTTTCAACAAGTTAAAGGATCTGAATAGAAAACGTTTCTCTTTTCAAGACGGAAAATAATAACGCACATTTTGTGACTCGGATTCTGATTTTCACGGTAGTGTAACACAATAGGCACCGCCATTTCCATTGTTGTTAGCACTGTTTTGAAACCAGTGCGAAATTGCCTTAAAATGTTTGACATTGTGATAACTTTCATTTAGGAATGGCAGATTCGCAGCGGAGGCCGGCTAGGGTTCTCGTTGGTGAGACGCGGTCTGTACAGATGAAGTGGTTCCGGAATAGCGAGGAAAAAGATGAAAATTCATGAGTATCAAGCCAAAGAACTGTTCCAGAAGTTTGGTGTTCCCGTGCCTCAAGGGAAAGTTGCCTTTAGTGTGGAGGAAGCCGAAAAGATCGGGGCTGAATTGGGCAGGTTCCCGGTTGTGGTAAAAGCCCAGATCCACGCAGGCGGGCGTGGCAAAGGCGGTGGCGTCAAGCTGGCCAAAAACGCGGACGAAGTGAAGACATGGGCATCGAGCATTCTTGGGATGACCCTTGTTACCCACCAGACTGGCCCGGAGGGCAGGGTGGTTAAGAAGCTACTTGTCGAAGAGGGGCTTCCGATTGAAAAAGAGCTCTACCTCAGCGTTCTTCCGGACCGAGGCACGGCCAAGATCGTCTTTATGGCCAGCGAGGCCGGCGGCATGGACATAGAGGAAGTCGCGGCCGAAACGCCGGAGAAAATAATCAAAGTTTATATAGACCCGCTTGTCGGTATCAAGGGATATCATGCCAGCGAACTGGCTTTCGGATTGAACCTTGCGGGCGATCCGGTGAAGCAGTTTAGTGCTATGGTTTCAAAGCTGTACAAGCTTTGCGTGGACTATGACTGCTCGCTCCTGGAGATCAATCCGCTCATACTGACCAAAGACGGCAGGGTTATAGCCCTGGACGCCAAGATCAATTTTGACGATAACGCACTTTACCGGCACAAGGATATCCTGGAATACCGGGACCTCGATGAAGAAGATCCCTTCGAGGTCGAAGCGTCCAAATACGAACTAAACTATATCAAGATGCCCGGGGGCAATATCGGGAATATGGTAAACGGCGCAGGCCTGGCCATGGCGACCATGGACCTGATTCAGCAGGCGGGGGCGACACCGGCCAACTTTCTCGATGTTGGCGGGGGGGCTAGCGCGGAGCAGGTGGAAAACGGTTTTCGTATCATACTGGCTGACCCGTCGGTCAAGGGCGTGCTCATAAATATATTCGGCGGCATTCTAAGGTGTGACAGGCTTGCCAATGGTGTGGTCGAAGCGGCAAAGAAAGTGGGGATAAATGTGCCTGTGGTCATCCGGATGGAAGGGACCAACGTTGAAGAGGGCCGGAGAATCCTCGATGAATCAGGGCTCAATCTTATAACGGCAAAGGACGTTTCAGACGCCGCCCAAAAAATAGCAGCCATTGCAAAGGCATAGGAGGATATCATGAGCATTTGGGTGGATCGCAATACGAGACTTCTCGTTCAGGGTATAACCGGCCGCGAAGGCCAGTTCCATACGATCAATTGTAAAAACTACGGAACCAGCGTTGTGGCCGGTGTAACCCCCGGCAAAGGTGGCCAGAGCGTTGAAGGAATCCCCGTTTTCAACACAGTGGCAAGAGCTGTGAGGGAGACGGGCGCCAACGCTTCGATGATTTTTGTGCCGCCTGCCTTTTGCGCTGACGCCGTAATGGAAGCCATTGACGCCGGATTGGCGCTGATCGTGGCAATTACCGAAGGCATTCCGGTCATGGATATGCTGAAGGTCAAAAATTATCTGAAGACGGGCGGCAGCCGGCTTATCGGTCCCAACTGCCCCGGCATCATCACTCCGGGCCAGTGTAAAATCGGCATTCAGCCCGGTCACATACATTCCCCCGGCAATGTAGGCATAGTATCCCGCTCCGGAACTCTGACCTATGAGGCGGTACACCAGATCCAGCAATTCGGGATGGGGCAGAGCCCAGTAATCGGCATCGGTGGCGATCCGGTAAACGGAACTAATTTCATCGACTGCCTCTCGGCCTTCCAGTCTGACCCTGAAACTCGCGCCATAATAATGGTGGGAGAGATCGAGCCGGTTCGGCTGAAGAAGAAGCCGCCGACTTCATAAAGAAAAACGTTACCAAACCGGTAATAGGGTTCATCGCCGGCCTGACCGCTCCTCCCGGTAGACGCATGGGCCACGCAGGCGCGATCATCAGCGGATCGAGCGGAACCGCCCAGGGCAAGATCAAGGCCATGCGGGAAGCCGGAATAACAGTGGTGGAAAATCTCGGACAAATGGGCGCCATCGCCAAGGATGCTTTCGCGGAAGCACTTAGGTAACGCGGAGACGGCCGAAGCGCAAATAAAAACTCAATGCTGAAAACTCAAACTCGACCTGAAAGCTTTCAACTCTCAAGCTTCACGATTCGAGTAGGGTCCGATCGACTGAAGTCTCCCTGGACAGACAAGAAGCAGCCATGAATCAGACCCTTTGAGTACATGGCTGCTGCAACAGCGGCGCCTTGATCCAGAGCGGTTTTTCGCTGCGAGGGGCTCAGATCGCGAACGGCTATCGTAACCTTCCTGTCGCCAAGAATCGGATGTTGGGTCAAGCTCGGCCGCACTGGCTTGTTCGATGTTCATCCCGAAAGCCGTTGTTTTTCCGGCGATCAAGGTGGCCGCAGCATCAGCAATGCTTGCGGTGCCGGCCCAAACTGTCACCAGGTCTGCGACCCCGGGCGAATAGCTCCGGCCCATCCATCCGCTGGAAGCCACTCCGCCAATGCCTGCCCCGCCCCGGACCATAAGTCTGCCGGCCAAGTCCTTCGCGCCGATCTTTTGCAGCCCCACCACCGCCGTCTTGCCCCGGGCAAGGCGAAGGGCAATATCTCCGCCATTGTTAACGATCACCTTGTCCGCCCCCATACCCAAAGCTACATCGGCTACGTGGTCTGCGGCCGCTCCTGCGACTGCGGCTAAACATGTAAGTTCATCGGATACTTTTAAGGCGGCCGTAAAGGCCCGGCTCACCACGTCGGGCAAATTGACATAGAAGGGGAGGCGGCAAACCGGGATTTTGAGAAATTCTTTAAAATCGGACAACACCTGCAAGCAGGCCAATGCGGAACGGGAAGAGGCGGCGGCCATGACCGGCCTTGCCCGTCCTTTGTCCCAGACGGATATGGTCATGGTCATTGGGCCCCAGTCCACCAGGACCAGGTCTTCGGCCAACACCGTTACCGGCACAAAAGCCTCAATCGCCTCCGACATGCCGATACCTCAATGGCGCAATTGCTGAAAAAGGTTTCATGGCCTCGATATGCCCTCCCATGGCCTCGTAATCGTCGAGACGCATAGTGTATTCCACCGGACAAACGGTTGCAGGAGTTGGTACCCAGGTAAAAGCACCCCTTTGAACCTGCTCTACATCCACATAGAAAGTAATCCCACCTCCAGGCAGTACAAACACCGAAGCGGCGCCGCAGGTCAATACGGCACGACGGGAATGGACCGCTCGAGTCAGTCGAAGGGGATATTTTACCACCCCCGCACGGGCCGAGCCACCGGCCCCACCAACGTATACCGCCGAAACCCGCGACTCCTGACAGGTTTCCGATATGGCTTGGATGGCCGCGCGTGCTGAATCGGTGATTTCCATGGGTTCGAACCGTCCGTCCTCGTTCAGCCGGAACATTGCAAACCGTTCGCCGGTCGTCTCTGTTATGAGCAGCGTGGCGCCTGGAGCCGTCAGTGCCGTATCAACCGAGGCTACGATATCCAAAGGATTTTGAATACCCGTACCGCCCCATCCTTCACCATGATCGCCAAAATAGCGGCCCGGGGTGGACAAGCGGTATGTGAGTTCTAAACCGGAGGGTTTTTTGCCTAAAAATCGACCGGCGGTATGATGAGTAAAAAGTGAAGTGATATGGGAGTCCAGCACGATCACCTCATCGGCAGCCTCCTCGAAAAACCTGGCAAATAAGCCTGCTGTGGCCGACCCACAGCCTACGCGCATTTTGGTTATCCTCTTATTGTTGATTACCGGCGCCTTTCCCACCTCAATCTTCAAATTGGCGCCGCCCTTTACGGTAAGCTCAATAGCCTCTCGATTCGCAATAGCCGCCACGGCACGGGCTGCCGCAAACCCCGCTTTCCCGGTGAGGCGATTTATTCCCCCGATGCAGAGCATCTTCGACCCATATTCTTCGGTCTCCACCATCCCTACCGTGCGTCCTTCGAACTTGACCGGAGCACCTTCGAGGCCGATCGAAAGATCCGTATCGATTTTCACCTTAATACTGGAATAAGAAAGCGGAGCTTCGGTGACCACTGTAACCACATCTACGCCGTTTCTTCGATCGGTGACGATATAAGGGGCGGGAACACAATCAGGGTAAGTACCTCCCGCACCGATTGCGGTGATGATTGGCGGCTTGATTTCCGGTCTTGGTTCCGGCGCCAGAGAAGCCGCCACATCCTGATAAGTCAAAAGCGGCCGGGTGCGAAGCAGGTCGCCCCGCTGATTTATAAAACGACGGCATGCGCCGGTTTTGTCTTCAGGAATCCGGCACGCAACCGGACACTTCCCACAGGTCACACTGCCCGGAATCAAGGTCTGGAGTTCGGTCACGGCCTGCTTGGGACAGACTTTAAAACAGGTCCTGCATATCACGCACCCTTCAGCAATAACTGCTTTCTTGTTTTCCAGGTGAACAATCCCCAAAGGACAATCTCTAACGCAAAGTCCACAACCGTTGCACTTTTCCTCATCGATCCTCATAGTTTTCTCCCATCAGAGCATCGATTTATTGCTGTTTAGCGAATGAGAAGCATGGACAAATTTGGTCTCAAAAGCACTGAATGCAGCCATGACATGTTCTCGCGACAGTTGTACCGTCTCTTCGAGATCGCCACATTTGAAGGCTTCGTAAATCTTGCGGTGATAGTTACAGGATCTCTCCATGTGGTCACGATCTGACAGGGTCTGAGAACTGAAATATCTGATTTGATTATGGAGTCCCTGCAGGGTGTTCTTCATACGCAGATGTTCCGCTGCTTCAATGGGCACATCGTGAAAGCCCGTATTCAATTCCTGGTAGGCGACGATTCCGGGGGGATCTGACCGGGCACATTCTTCCATCGCCTCGACCAGGCGGCCCATCCGGTTGATGTCGGACGCGGTAAGCCGGTCAAATGAAAGCTTTATGGACAATGCATACAGCTCGGCTTTTAGCGTATAGATTTCCCATGCATCCTTCTCGCTGATTTCAGCCACGAAAACTCCACGTCTCGGTATCCGCAGAATAAGGCCTTCAGCTTCCAAAAGTTTAAACGTCTCGCGAATCGGTGGCCGGCTGATTTTCAATGCCGCCGCCACCTCGATCTCGTAACCTTACTTCCGGGCTTGAACTTCCCCTTATAAATTGATTTCTCAATATATTCCCGGATTATATCCGTAACAGAAGGCACCCTCATGAATAACTCTTTCTTTGCTTTTAAGCCCCGGTTTTTTACATTTTTTCCCCCCTGCCCGTTAATCCCATCGAGCAGTAACCGTCTTTTCGTCCAGAAAGAGCCTCATTGAAGCCATCCGGCTTTTGGCGCCCCCCATGAATGAGCCTTTTTTGAGAGTTTACCAAGGGGAAAAATGCATATGGCTGGGGGACGCCCACGTTAATCCCAACGTTGCCGACAACTGCTTCACGGGCAAATTTTCTGGCATTGCGGCCGCTTTCAGTCATAATGCAGGCCGAATGGCCCAGGTCGGTCCCAGAGTTGATGCTATGGATGGCTTCATCCAGATTGTCTGCCCGAATCAGTCCCGCCACCGCTCCGAAAGCTTCTTGTTTGGCAGCCGACATATCGAAATTCATGTTTTCCAGGATCGTCGGCCCCATGAAAAAACCCTTTGCCAATGAGGGGGCGATCTGCCGCCCATCGTGTACCATGGCAGCACCTTCGGATAGAGCACCCTCCACCCAGGATATGACCTTGTCCCGTCCTGCGGCGGTGCAGTAAGGACCCATGCCGGTCGTTTCGTCCAAACCATATCCGAGCTTCAACCGCTGCGCTTCTGCTACTAAGAGGGCTTTGAATTTATCGTAGATATCGCCGATAATGACAATGTTGTCCGATCCCAGGCAACGCTGGCCGGTCATGCCGAAGCAGCCCTGACGGATAAAAGGGGCAGTTCTGCCAATGTCGGCGTCAGGCATGACCACCACGGTGTTTTTGCCGTTCCCGTTGATGGAGGAATTTTTCCCCAGTTTTCCGCAAAGCTCGAATAAATCCCTGCCGGCCTCTGTGGATCCGATGAATCCCAATCCCTGGATTTCCGGCTGTTCAAGAACATATTTATTTATTGTCCGTCCGCCGTGGATCATGTTGATCGCTCCTTTGGGCCAGCCAACCTCCAATGCGATCCGGTTGATGAACTCGGCGGCAACGGGGTCCTGTCGGCTCGGACTAACGATCACGGAGCAGCCGGCGGCCAGAGCGTATGGAACGAAAGAGGACCAGGCATGCATCGGGATGTTGCCCGGCGTGACAATCAGGAAAGGGCCCAGCGGCTCCCAGGTCATCCACATGTCGATGCCTGTAGCCAGTTGGTCGATGTGCTCATTTCTGGCAGCCATACCATAGGCAGCGGAGCAAGCAGACTCTATGTTTTCGATGCAACGGCGAACCGAACCTCTGGATTCTCCGATAGTGCGCCCATGATCCTGGGTTAAAACCCGCGTCAATTCGTCAAAATGTTCCTCAAATTTCTGCCGCATATCGAAAAGCATCCGAGCACGTTCCCTGAGTGCGATTTTGTTGAGCGCCTCAAATCCCTGCCGGGCAGCATCAACGGCCGCGCGAGCTTCCTGCTTGGTGGCTGTGGGAAATTCGGCGATGACTTCGCCGTTGGCCGGATTCACCGTCTGGTTGACAGTCGTCGATTGCGAATCCACCCACTCCCCACCAATCAATAGCCGCAGTTTTCCATAATTTTTCTTTACCTCAGACAACACCGCCATGCTCTTTCTCCTATCAATTCTGAATAATGTAGCTCTGAAATCGAGCTACCGCAGTCCATCTTCGTACTTAGCCTGTTCTTTGGTCAACCCCCCTATGCGGGGCAGGGGCCGGCCTGAATCCGTCACAACCAGGGCCACTAAGAGTTCGTCCGGGAATGGAGCATCTTCGACCGAAACAGTCATTCCATCGAAATGAGACCTGATAAATGCGGCGTCTTTATGGTTCAGGGGGATATCGATTGTACAACCGGCAGAGCCCCTTTTTTTGACTGAAGGGATTAGTGCCAGTCCTCCTCCCAGTACGTCACGAAAAGGTTTGCCAAGCTTGGGATGCATAATGGCTGCCGCATGCTCCAACTCCCCGTTTATACCAGCTATGCAACCTTTAGCGTAACTTTCAGCACGCTCGGGACCGATACCCAGAGCCTCCAGACACTTCTTGCCAAGCATATCGCCAAGTTCGGCTCCAATGTCCATCAGTTCGGTCAGGTCTTCCACATAACGGCCGGAACAGGGGTTGGCGATCACTGCAATCGCCGCCGCCTTGCGGGTCGGGGGACTAACTTCACGCCCCATCTCCGTGAGCGTTTCCTCTACGATCGTAACCACCTTGCGAATCTTCATATCTTTGACTCCCTGTTTGTTTGACCCATCCATCACAAAATTACGGCCTTGCGCATCGGCGGGGGAGTGTTTCGGCTGCCATTCACCACAACCTTGCCGTCGATCATGATCACAGAGATACCCGGCGTATCACCTTCGGTCAGACAGGATAAAAGGTCTTTACCTGTCGATCCGATGGACGTATCCAGAAAAACCAAATCCGCTTCGAGCCCAGGGGCTATTCGACCCCGATTGAAACCAAATATTCGAGCGGTGTTTCCGGTGGCGGCGCATACAGCCAGAGCGGGGTCGATACCACCCAGAGAGGCAAGCCATGAGATATTTCTCAGGATGCCCAGGGTCACGACTCCGGTGCCCGATGGCGCATCATTGCCCAGGATCAAACGGTTGTATTCACCTCTGGCGGCTATCAATTCGCTAACCTGTGCCGCTCGCTTGACGTTGCCGCACTGGACAATTTCTATGGCCGAATCGATTTGTTCTCGACAACCTGTCGGCTTCATCAAAACTCATAGCGGTGGGTCCGCCATTGATATGAGATGCGATGTATGGCTTGACTGCCAGGAGTTGCCGCGCGCCAACCACTGACGACCCCCGGAATCGACGTGCCACCAGAATGCATCATGACAACCATGGTCTTTTTTGGCCCAGTTGCACATTTCGGCCACTTCACTCGGTTCTTTGCTGAGCCGAGCCCAATTTCGCGTACAACCGGGTATTCCTTCCCGCGACATCTCTTCAAAATCTGCCTCGGTAAGACCCTTTTCCAATATTACTGCCCCACCGAGCACCTTCATTCCGCCAGGTCTGTAGTTTGCCCAGGCTTTGGCCGCCAAAATCGCCAACGCCTTGGTCCCCGACGCGGTTTTGGGCCGTCCGGGCAGGTGGACCTCCCCGGCCGAAATTGTGGTGGTTTCCCCTCCGTGAAGACACGAATCCAGGAAATTCTGCATCTGCTGCCTGGGCGTATAATCACCCAGAACCACGTGACAATGCGAGTCGATCAGTCCCGGGCACAGCGCGCCCCCCGGAAGCGTCGATCACTGTGGCCCCGGCAGGAACACTCAGGCGCGGTTCCGATTTGCGTAATCAGCCCGTCCTTTGACCAGTATCGAATCGGCATCCAGAATCGGCTGGTGGACATCGGCTGAAAGCATTAATCCAACATTCTTTATGAGCCAATCGGTCATTATTGCTCTCCTTTAGCTCAAGACAGCCAATTGATCTGATGTCCTGATTCAATTAGTAATAGTGGTGCTGATTCTTTCCAATGCCAGTCCTCTTGTTTCAATACCAAGAATTGCAACAATTATCCCTGCCAAAGCAAATGCACATGCAACAACTGAAAAAACACCTCCTATGCCGAGTGAACTTAAACTAAAACCAACTATAAGTGGAGCAAGCATTGATCCAACACGTGATAATGTAGCTGCCCAACTTGTTCCTGTAACTCTAATACCAGTAGGATATAATTCAGGTGTATACATATAGATTATACCCCACACGCCAGATACGAAGAAAGACACAACTATTCCCAGAATGACTACGTGAGCCGTTGTTGGTGTATGTCCAAGAGCGTATCCGAATGCCAACGTGGCTAAGGTGGCCATGAAAAGATTGAACACAAGAAGCGGTTTTCTCCCAAAGCGATCCATTAGGTATGCCGAAATAATTTGATTAGGAACATATGCAAGTTGCATAATCAAGACAAATAAAAAAGATTTGACCATAGTATGACCACTTTTTACCAGAAGACTAGGCAGCCACGCAAATAGTCCGTAGTATCCAAACATGGCAAGAAACCATAGCATCCAAAGCATAACAGTTCTGGATAAATATTGCCTGGAAAATAAAGTTGCTGTAGAAACATTTGTATCTTCATAAGTTGAAATGTCTTCACCTTTAAGTTCTGTTAACGAATGGGTTTTGGATACCTGCTTTTCAATGGAGCTGACAACATTATCAGCCTCCTCCATACGACCGTTTAGAGCAAGCCATCTAGGGGACTCAGGCATTGATCTGCGAACAACCCAAACATAGAAGGCGGGCACTGCGCCTGCAACGAATGCCCACTGCCACCCGAGCCAGGGAATGATGTAATACGAAATTGCGGCCGCCGCCAACCAGCCAATTGCCCAAAATGAATTCAACAGGCCCTGGACCTTTCCTCGCCCACTTGAAGGAACAAATTCACTCAATAGCGATGTAACTACAGGTGTTTCTCCACCGAGTCCCAAACCGGTAAAAAAGCGGAAAACAATGAGTGAATTGAAATTCCAGGCTGTCGCGCAGAGCAGGGAGGATATTGAGAATATCAGCATTGTCCATTGGAAAATTGCTTTTCTTCCATAACGATCGGCAAGAGGGCCAGACAAAAACGCTCCAACCAGCATTCCGAACATTCCCGAACTTAGCACTATCCCGGTTTGGGCCGTTGTAAGGTTCCAAGCTTTGTTTAGGGCCGCGACCACAAAAGTGATAAGTCCTACGTCAAAGGCGTCAAACGCCCAGGCAAAGCCATTGATTGTCAAAAGCCGATAATGGACGCCTGAAACAGGCAGTCTATCTAACCTAGCTGCAATACTCGCTTGGGTGGTTACCATGGAAGGGTTCCTAACATAATTAGATGTGGTCTTCTTCTCAATACTTCAGTGCCGTTACTATTCCCCGGCATCAAGTCAGGTGCATCTCAACCAACTATGGCCCTTCCCTCTTCGATTTTGCCCCTCGTCAGCTCATCAAGCGTCTTGCCCTTGGTTTCCACGCCAAGAATAAGCACCGACAGGGCAACAACTACAAAGACCGCTGTGAGCATGCCAAAAACGATGCCGTAACCCGTATCCTTGCCATAAGATTGGTAAATCAATCCCACGACAAAAGGGGCAATCATGGCCCCGATCCGGCCAAATGCTGCGGCCCAACCGACGCCACTCGCTCTGGCCTCAGTCGGATATAATTCCGGGCCATAGGCGTATACGGCTCCCCACGTGCCCAGGCTGAAAAAGTACAAGAGGCAGCCCCATACCAATATTTGCGTAACGGAGTCACTCAGGCCGTAAAAATGGGCTGCGAGCGCGGTACCCAGAAAAAAGAGGACTAGAACTGCTTTTCTCCCTATGACTTCGATAAGGTAGGCCGCACTGAAGTAGCCGGGCAACTGGGCCAGGGTCATGATGAGGGTATACTGGAGACTCTTGATCAAAACAAACCCCTTGCCGACCATCAGGGTTGGAATCCATATCACGAAGCCGTAATAACCAAAATTGAGTCCAAACCACATAATCCACAGGCAAACAGTACGGCGCAAAAACGCACTGGAGAAAAGCTGGGCTAAGCCCGTTCTGCCAATTTTGACAGCAGATGGGGCTGCCGCGGCCTCTTTGGACGGTTCGATCCCAGCCGCCCTCTCCATCTGACTCACGATTTCGTCAGCTTCCCGTTCCCGGCCGACAAGCTCCAGATACCGGGGAGACTCCGGAAGGTCTTTTCTCAGGTATGCGGCATAAAGGGCCGGCAGAGCTCCCAGGAAAAAAGCTACTCGCCACCCATAAACCGGTATAACCAGATACGCGATCAGGGCGGCCAGTATCCAGCCCCAGGCCCAGAAACTCTCAAGCAAAACGACCATCCTGCCCCGCTTTTTGGCTGGTGAGAATTCAGCGACCAATGTCGAAGCAGCGGGAAGTTCACCACCGAGCCCCACGCCAACGAAGAAGCGAACAATCAGCAGCATCATCAGACTGGTGGACAGACCGGCCAAGCCTGACATAACACCGTACAGGACAAGGGTATAAAGAATGGTTTGCCTGCGGCCCAACTTGTCGGATAACATTCCAACCACGGCCGCCCCAATACACATTCCCGCCATCGTTATGCTGCCCAGTATTCCTAGTTGGGATGGACTTAAACTCCATTGCTTTTGAACTGCAGGCATCACAAATGAAACTAGTCCCACGTCCATCGAGTCAAACATCCAGCCGATGCCGCACAGCAGCAGGATCTTCCAATGGAGGCGCACTAAGGGCAATCTATCCAACCGCTCGGAAATGTTCATAGAATCCTCCTCTTTTCCCTAGGCTTTCTAATGAAATCAGACAATTGGGGTATTTGAACATGAACGACAACCAATCTTTGATGATGCAGCGCCTCTTGCAGCCTCTCTGAAATGCCCGGATCGAATACTTGCCTCCATAACTCTTTCCAGGTTGGCCGGAAGGCTCCATATTCTCTCTCCCAAAGCATCCGCCAGTGCATTGAGAATAGCAGGCGCGGTTGGAATAAGGGCCGGCTCGCCGACTCCCTTTGCGCCGAAAGGCCCGGTAGGTTCTGCCGATTCGATGATAATGGCCACAACTTCGGGCATATCGGCGCAGGTAGGGATATGAAAATCTTTCATGGATATGGTCTTGCCCGGCTCGAATTCTTCCATCAGAGCAAAACCGACTCCCATGGCCACACCACCGCAAAGTTGTCCAACCACGTTCTCCGGATGGATGGCTTTACCCACATCATGGGCCGCTATAATTTTTTCAACTGAAACTTCACCGGTAAGCACGTCTACGGTAACCATCGCCATCTGTGCGCCAAAAGCAAAGGTCGCGTAGGGAACTCCCTGTCCGGTTTCAGGATCTAAAGGGACTGTCACCGGATCGAAAAAACCCTGCCAGGAAAGGGAGAACCCCTTCGCTCGGACCCGCTTGGCCAAATCTGCGAAGGAGACCCGTTGCTCAGGATTTGTGGAAACAAAAACCTGGCCCGAAGCAAATGCAAGGGAAGATTTCGCCGATTTGAGCCGATCCGCCGCCTCGGTTAATAGAACATCCGCAAGCTTTTCGGATGCCTCTTTGACAGCGTTGCCGGAAATGTAGGTCTGGCGGCTCGCAGAGGATGCACCGGCGTTCGTTGTGTACTTGGTGTCCGCCACAACGGTGCGAATCGTATGAGGCTCGATGCCCAGAACCTCTGCAGCGATTTGAGTAAGAGTTGTGGTAGAACCCTGTCCGATATCGGCACATCCGGTGTAGAGTGTTACGGTTCCATCCAAGTCCATTTCGATCCGTGCCGTAGAGGGATTCTGAACCCCGGTGTTGCCAATCCCGTACCACATGGCGCCGAACCCTATGCCTCGTTTTAGAAAACCATTGACTTCGGATTTTTTCCAGTCTTTCCTGGCCTGATCATAATAAGGTTTTAACGCCAGGAGGCACTCGGTGATGCCGATACTGGAGATCAGGGTTTGACCCGTGGCAGTTTTAGACCCTGGCCGGTGGGCATTGAGCAGCCGGATATCGAGAGGATCGAGCTTCAACTCCCCGGCGTGCAAGTCAATCTGGCTTTCGTGCGCAAAAGCGATCTGCGGCGTGCCGAATCCCCGCATCGCACCGCAGAAAGGGTTATTCGTATATACACAACGGCTCTGGACGTCCACATTTTCGATCTCATAGGGGCCGGTTGCATGAACTGCGGCACGACTCGCCACGGCTATGCCATAAGAGCCGTAAGCTCCGGAGTCGCAAACGATCGAGGCCTTCATCGCCAGAGCCTGCCCCGTTCGTCCGCCCCCGTTTTCATCTTGATCAGCAGCGGATGGCGTTTGGCCGTGGCAAGATAGGCTTCCTCCCGGCTGAACACATAGCGGACCGGCTTTTGGAGATGGTAGAGGGCGAGCGCGATAAACCCCTGCACGTTAAGGTCAAGTTTCGAGCCAAATCCTCCCCCCGTAGCAGCCTGAATAACGCGGACCCGCTCATCTCCAACGGCCAGAAGCGACGTAGTTCCCGGTGATCGTAATGAGGGATTTTGGGTGGATGCATAGACAACCAGGACGCCGCCCTCATCGATAAACCCGGCCCCGGCGTCGGGCTCCAGGTAGTTGTGTTCCACCATGGAGGTGCGATAGGTCTTCTCGACAATGCTTCGACACCGCTCGAACGCTTTATCCGCATCCCCTCTTCGAACTGTACGAACGGTCAAAATGTTGCCCTTCTCATGAATCTTCAGGGCATTCGGGTCCCATTGCCTCCTCAGGGTCGAAAACAGCCGGCAGATCCCTGTAGGTCAACCTCGATAGCACTCAGGGCTTCTTCGCGGTCGTTTCCGTATCCGCAGCAACCAGCGCCACCGCATCTGCGATAGAGCGAACCTTATCGGAAACCAACAAGGGTTGGTCTTTGTTTATAATGCCAAATAGATTTTTGCCCGGAATATCTTTGGCGGTAAATACCGCAGCCACCCCCTCGATTTCCAGCGCTTTCGCGAAATCGAATGCCGACCACCTCCGCATGGGCCCGCTGCTGCGAAGGGCCTTAAGAACCAGCGGAGAACCGACCTCGACATCAGCGCTAAATACGGATTGCCCCCGAGCTTTTCCTGCGCCCCGCTTCGAACGATATTTTTTCCGATAAATTTTGGGGAGTTGTCCATAACCATGTCCCAATCTATAGCAGTGGGTAAAGCATCCTCAGCAAAAGCCCCCGGACGGCCGGCTCCTTATAAACGGCCGAAGCCCTTCTACCCGTGATTTCGAACATCCTTTCGGTCAAAACATCTCTGGCTTCCATGAGCATCCGGGCGTCAGGAGCCTTGCCCACGAGATAATCTTCCATGATGTGCATACGCAGAGGCGTCGGAGTGCACGCCCCCAGCGCAAAACGGAAAAAGGGAATACTTCAGTCTGCGTCCTGTCGCGCCATGAAGGCCATACTGATCCTGGCGGTCGCCAGCTCTTTTCTTCTCCCTATTTTTTGAAAATCGGCGAAATCGGTATTCAGGATGGCTCAAGGATGAATCGAACAATGATTTCATCGGGGCGGAGCGTACTCGCATAAGGACCTGAAGCAAAACCATCGATGGACACTTCCCGCGAACCTTTTTTGCTGCTCAAGACCATCTTCGTTTCATGGATCAGCAACGGCGGCAAAGTATCGGCGCACGGCGAACAATGG
>CAVRZU010000031.1:0-21882 GCA_963725365.1 uncultured delta proteobacterium
TGGCCATTTCCGGCTGAGATAAAGTCTTGGTAAAGTCTTTGCGGATAACTCCAGTTGGCAGCCGTCGGTGGCCCATTTGATATCCATGCATCTAGCCATTTGCCATCCGGTCCACACCAGAAAGGTATCAAAAGCGACTTGTGGGATTCTAACTCGACAATACTTGTCTAGACATGGATTCAGCAAATCCTTAGTCATCTTAATAAATTCAGGGAACCTACCATAAGCCTGATAGCTTTAAGGAGTCTACAAGATCAGGTGTTGTTTTTTTGCTTGGTTCAGTTACATGTTGCACATCGTTAAACAGCCTGGCCGAGCCATTTTTGAAGCTTTTCAAGTCCTGGCCCTCCCATAAGCCATACCCGGGCCATCTGCCCACCTGCCTACCGACCAACCAGCACCCAGCTGTCTGAGGACCGGCAGGCCGAGTCCTGATGTCGCACACACATGTTTGGTGCAGGCACGTGTCAGGCATGTCGCCCAGGCGGACTGCGCGGCGAAGCAGGTGGCACCAGAACTCTGGGCATAGCCCAGAAGGCGCGGTGGCCCCTTGCCGTGCGCCAGACGAGCAGCCATATAAAGAAGCAGTCCACAAACTGAACAGGGCCCTGCAATGGGAATTGAGCACCTGACCTGGTCTCCCTACCCACACACACAAGCAAGCCATGCACACACACACACACACACCGTGTCACAGATGTTTATGTACACCGAGCACAAAAGGTCTGGCAGGTGCAAGGAGCAAAATTTCCCTGTCCCAGCCCCAACGGAAGGCTGCAGTCACCGGCGGCAAGGTTGGTACCCGTTCGTGCTGCATGTCCACAAGCAGCATGCACTGTGTGATGGCGGCGGCGTCCACATGGAGAGGAGGCGTGGCAGGGTGGAAGTGGGGGCTACTGTCAAGGGAAGGTGCCTGTTCCCACAACATCCAAATGCCATCATCCCGGAAAGATGTGCACACAGAGAGCACACACACACACACCTATACTCGATCACAAGCCGTACACACATCTGTACACAGATCTCTACGCCCAGCGGTGGCGCCGACAAACGAGGTATGGATGTGCTCGAGAGCCTGCCGCCGCCGCTGGCACTGTTCGTGCAAGGAGCTGCGCAAGACTGGAAACCGATACGGAGAAACCCGCTGCACCTTCGCAGGAGCGCGCATGGAAGGTTTTCGCTGAAGCAGTGGCCGCAATGTGAATGCCGGCACTGTTGAAGTTTTCTGCAGCAGTACCCAAATGCAGCAGTGTGGTTGGTCAAACAGACAAATTGACGCGGCGGGGCGATGGTTTGGGCATGTTTACCGGACCGGCTGCAACGGATATTGTTCCGGGGACATGTGTACCAGGGAAAATTCAGGGTACATGCCGCCGGCGGGCGGCCTTATCTTTACGGAGGCGTTGCCGGCGGCCGGGCATTTCATCGAGTACAGTGCTGAAGTTTGCGCCCGTCGCCGGTGCTGGACGACTACCGCAGAAGAGCAGCTGGACGGGCCGGTGGCGCAGCAATACCGGCAATGGCCGTTGTTGCCCTGTCGCCTCGTTCAGCGTATTGCTCATCGTCGGAGCTTTGCTCCGGGTTCCTTTTGCCCGCTCCGAACCGGTGTACCGCAACGGCTCCCGCGTTGGCGCATTCTCGAGCCGGCAGGGTTCGCCGAATTCCTTTCCGAGGATGGCATCGATTGGCACGTCCACCCATGTCCACAGATTGGGCGGCGCCTGGATCCCCCGGCCGCCGAATCGAGCGTCCCCCGCATGACCCCGATGGCGGAGGGATGCGGGGCCGGGAATCGATCCGGCCCACTATGGGAAAGCGATTCCCGGATTGCCCTGACAATCAGCTCGATGGCCGGCTGCGGGCCCCGCTTCGGCTCAGTGGCGAACTCCGTGCGGCAAAGCGGGACTGGGATACCTTCCTGTCGATCTTGAGGCGGTTCGCTCCAAAGGCAGACCGCCGTCTTGGTCCCGCCGATATCAACCCCGACCAGCAGATTCCGGCTCACGGCTGAGGGACCTGCTCGATCGCATTCACCGCTTGAATCTGGCGGTGTCTATTCCTTCGCAGCTTTAGCCCGTTGTAGTGCCCACCGTTTTTGTTGGCGGCAATAATAGCCTTCTTGCCGGCGGCCGAGAGCTTCCGCCGGGACTTTACTGGTCCCGGCGCCGGCTCGGACTTGCCTTTGGACGCAGCCCAGCGCTTGCGTTGCGCCTCTCCTATGCGTTTCCGGGCGGCAGCAGACATCGTCCGTCGCTTGCCCTTTGCGGGTTCGGGCGCGGCAGCGGTCGCCGCGGAGCCGTCTGGCAGCAGCGAACGGAGTTCTGCGATCTTGGAATCGATACGTTCTTTTTGCAATTCGTAGCCGTCGATGGCGGCCGTGATGATTTCATTCGTCAGTGTTGGGGGCATACGATTCAGTTATCGGCGTTGACCGGCAATTCCTACTAGAGTACCTGCAATACCTACACTAACCCATTTTTCGGTGGGCTGGTTTTGGGCGGGTCTAAGGAGAAGCAGCGCGGCGATTTTGCCTGCCGGAACGGACGGTACTAATCTGCCCCAGGGCGAAGTGACGTTCCGCGAGCGCCGAATATTTCGGAAGGCCCGGCGGGTCTGGGCAGCAATAGGGCTCTCCTGCTTGGCTCAGTTGCGTATTGCGGAAAGATCGCAATTCCCCTGGCCATGCGCAAAAGACTGGGTGGAATCGCGCATTCGGGGATATCCATAATCTCCCTGATCACAGAGATCGACGCCTGGACCTTGGCATCCTCGCTCGTTCCGGCCGTTGCCAACGCCGGCAGAAGGACGCACAGACTCAAGCACACCATAAAAACGGCAAAGGAGCACCTTCTAGCCATTGAACATCCCCTTTCATACTGCGTTAGATTTTCCACCGATCTTTATAGCTACTATTGCATAATTCGGGAGTGTATTGTCAAAGGAAAAAATTGGAGGACCTGTATTTCTCAACGACAGGAGGGAGAGAGAAGCGAGGAGCAAGAATAAACATGGAGGCCTGCCTGATTCCCGCTTCCCGCTCCTTCAGTATCACATTATCACCATCGGATGTTTCCACTCCCCGGTCCGGCCTGGATGAATGGTTCCTTCAAGTGTGCGGACCCGGCGGCGGCGCATTTGCTTGCGGATGTTTGACGCATTTTGCTCGAAGGCCTTTCTGCCTGCCGCAAGGCAGTGGTCCAGCGATCTGAAATCGGCCCAAAACAGGTCCCCTATTTCGGGGGTGATCAAAACATCGGCGGATGATTTTCGATGCCTGGTTAGAAGAATTCGCGTAATTTCATTGCAACGGAACAGGATCTCCAATGCGGACCTTGGACTTGCCACAATTCCCGCAATTTCGACGGTTGCGTCAACGGCGAGGACAAAATGAGCTCCCAGGGCGATCGCCGGAGTTGCGGGAACGTTATCGGTCCAACCTCCGTCAACCAGGATCCGTCCGTCCACCTGGATTGGCGGGAAGATGCCCGGAATCGAGGAACTTGCGGCAATGGCGCGTCTGAGAGACCCTTTGGTGAGCACTATCTCTTCCCCGGTGAGCATGTCCATCGCCACTGCTGCAAACGGGACCGGCAGGTCTTCTATGAGCACATCGGGAACAATCATCGCCAACAGTTCGGTGAACATATTTTGACTTACAAGTTCCATTTGCATCATCGTGCGGGTGTAGAAGACCCCTTGTCTGAACAGCCACGTAAAGCGGTTAAAAAAGCCGTCAGGACCGATAGAGGCGGAATCTTCCTCCACCGCGCTGGAGGTGGCCTTGACAAAAAGCTTGCTATCAAAGAGTTTTTTTAAACTGTCTACTACCTTGGCCGAGCATCCGAAACAGGCGTAGAGGCCGCCTACTAAGGCCCCCATGCTGGTGCCGACTATCATATTGAACTTCAGGTTTGTCCGCTCGATTTCCTGGATAACTCCCAGGTGCGATAATCCTCGTGCGGAACCCCCGCTAAGCGCAAGAGCGGATCTGAACAGAGGCATTCAACGTCCTTTTTAATCCGTGGCAAGACCGGCCGTTCCGGTGTAAGTCAAATATGAAACTGCGCGCGTCCGGAGTTTCCGGATCCAGGCCAGCTAAAGATAATCATCGAAAAGGAGCTAATCATGGCTGAAGAGCCGCTGAACATCCCGGTGGAGAACGGCGCAATAAGTCTGGAAGGTCTTATCGAAGAAGGGAGAACCGGTCGGAATGTAATCCTTTGCCATCCCCATCCGCTCTTTGGAGGCAATATGGACAATAACGTGATCCAGGCGGCGCGCAAGGCGTTTGCGAGCCTGGGTGGGGAACACTGCGCTATAATTTCAGGGGAGCAGGCGAAAGCGGCGGCAACCCGGCTGAGGGGCAAAAAGACGCTGTGGACCTGATCGCCATCTCGGAATTGCTCCGGAACAAGTCCTCGGCGGGCATCGATATTGCCGGTTATTCCTACGGGGCATGGGCAGCGATGGAGGCAATCCGAATGGGCCTTCGTCCCGATTCGCTCATACTTTTGGCGCCGCCGTTGGATTTTATTTCTTTTGAAGGACTCGAAATCCCCGATGCGCCAGCACTTATAATCGTCGGGGATAGAGATGAATACTGTTCAATCAAGTCCCTGCAAAACTGGCTCTCCAAACGGCCAAAAACCAAACTGCCCGCCCTTGAAGTACTCAAAGGCGCCGATCATTTCTTCCGGGGGGCGGAGCCGCAGCTCACCGCGAACATAGGGGTCTTCGTCAAGACATTGAAAGGGACTTTTGACGGCAATTAGGAATTACGAATTACTAATCAAAAAACAACTTCAAATTAGAGATCGAGGGATTGCGGGAACGTCCCACTTCGTCATTCCGGCGGAGGAGACTGTGTCGTAATTCAGAAATGCCCCGGAAAACACGGCGGAGCCAAGCCTTGCTTCCACCTTTTGTAAAAGGGGGGAAATTTGCAACATCTCGCAATTGCGACACAGCCCCGGAGGCTGGAATCCAGGGATTTAGAGATTGTATGCGCATTGGCGGGGAATGCTTTTTCAGGGATTTAACCCGTCTGTTGCTACTGTCGTTTAAGGGGAAAGACAATGACTGATAATCCTATTTGTCCTGAAACAGGCGCTCCGATGCGCCGCGATGTACGTCCCATGACGCTGACGTACAAGGACGAGTCGATTACCTTTGACCAGCCGGGATGGTATTGCGACCAATCGGATGAAGGCATCCTAATCTGAAAAGACTTGCAAATATCCGACCGGATGTTGAACCGGCTTAAGGCTCGCCGCGAGGGCTTGCTTGAACCGGAGGAAATCCGGCGTATTCGCAAGAAACTGGTCCTAACGCGGGAATCCGCCGGGCTGATGATCGGCGGCGGGCAACGTGCGTTTCAGATGTATGAAAGCGGAGGCAGATTGCCTGGCAGGGCTATTAGCAGCGCCCTGGTTTTACTCGATCATGACCCCGGAGCATTGGCCATACTTAAGGCACGCCCCGATAGGGCCGCCGCGACGGGAGAATGAGATGAGCAAGAACACTGCTGCCCTCAGTGCTGCCTGTTCTTAATCTTGCGCAGGCGGAGGGACGAGGGGGTCACCTCGACCAGTTCTCCCTCGGCGATGTACTCCATAGCCTGTTCCAGGCTGAATTGGCGTGGAGGAATCAGCCTCAGAGCCTCATCAGTGCCGGAGGCCCTGATGTTGGTCAGTTTCTTTTCCTTCGTAATGTTTACCCAGATATCTTCAGCCCGCGAATTTTCTCCCACTATCATGCCCGCGTATACTGGTTCTCCGGGGCCCAGAAATATGGTCCCGCGCGGCTGCAAGTGATAAATGGCAAAGGCCACCGACTTTCCATCACGGTCTGAAACCAGCACGCCGTTGGGACGGCCGGTGATATCTCCGGAGTGTGGCCGGTAACCCAGCAAAAGCGCGTTCAGGATCCCCGTGCCTCGCGTTTCGGTCATAAACGCACTGCGAAAGCCGATCAAACCGCGTGAGGAGACCTCGAATTCAAGGCGTACACGCCCAAACCCGTTGTTGATCATCTTGGTCATCCTTCCGCGCCGTGAGCTGAGCATCTCGGAAGTAATTCCTATGTAAGCCTCCGGAATATCTATGGTGGCAAGTTCCATGGGTTCGCAGAGTTGCCCGTCAATTTCCTTGGTGATAACCACGGGCCGGGAAACGGAAAGCTCAAAGCCTTCCCTTCGCATTGTCTCTACAAGGACGGCCAGCTGCAGTTCTCCTCGGGCGCTTACCCGGTAAGAATCCCTGTTTTCCGCCTGTTCGACTCGCAGGCTTACGTTATAGAGCAGTTCCTTGTCGAGGCGCTCTTTTATGTGACGGGAGGTCACAAATCGGCCTTCTTTTCCTGCCAGAGGAGAGGTATTGACGGTAAATACCATCGATATGGTCGGCTCCTCAACGGTTATAACCGGCAGGGGGCGCGGGTCCAGCGGGTCGCCCAGCGTATCTCCTATAAAAATATCGTCCAGTCCGGCGACCGCGGCGATATCGCCCGCTTCGGCAATCAGCCTGTCTACGCGCTTTAGTCCCTCATAGGTGTACACCGCGCTCAGAGAAGCCTTACGGGAGGTGCCGTCGGCCTTGAGGAGCATGACCTCTTTGCCGTGTTCCAATTTTCCGCTGACGATTTTGCCGATCGCCACCCTTCCGACATAGTCGCTGTGGTTGAGTGTCGTGACCAGGAACTGGAGTGGCCCTTTCGGATCGTGTGAGGGCGCGGGAATGGATGAAAGGATGGTTTCGAACAGCGGAACCAGGTCGCGTCCCGGGACTTCCGGATCGGTCTGCGCCACTCCCGCCTTGGCGTTGGTGTATAGCACCGGAAAGTTGAGCTGCTCTTCAGTTGCGTCCAGGTCTATAAAGAGGTCGTAGGTTTCGTCGAGGACCTCGCTTATCCGCCGATCCGGCCGATCTATTTTATTGATGACCACAACGGGAGTCAACCCGAGCGCCAGGGCCTTGCCGAGGACGAATCGCGTCTGGGGCAGAGGTCCTTCAGTCGCGTCAACCAGCAACAGAACCCCGTCAACCATGTTCAGCGTTCGCTCGACTTCGCCGCCGAAATCCGCATGTCCCGGCGTATCGACTATGTTGAGCTTTACCCCCTTGTATACAATCGCCGTATTCTTCGCCATGATGGTGATGCCCTTTTCCCGCTCCAGATCCAGGCTATCCATCACCCGCTCGGCGACCTGTTCGTTGTCCCGGAAAATCCCGCTCTGCCACAGCATAGCATCTACAAGGGTCGTTTTACCGTGATCGACATGGGCTATAATTGCAAGGTTACGGATATCCTGGCGTTGCTGCATTTGTTGCATAAGTAGTACCTTCCTTGACCGCGGAGCACGAGCAGAGCGCGGGAAAGATCAAATGGATAATCAAATGAGTGGAAAACTTAGTATGATGCCCTATATACCGTAAATAGTCAATACTTACTTCGGGACTAAGGAATTGAGGGATTTGTTTTAAATTCCTAAATTCCTTAATTCCGCTCATGAATTATTTGTCATCTCGGGCAAATGCGAGAACGCCGCCGTGGAAGGCGGCGCTACCATGGGGAGCATTGCGTAGGTTTTCCACTCAGTCCTCGTCACCCCGGAGATCTCCAGTCCAGGGCCTCAGCACTCAGTCCTTTTTTTTGAGCTCTGCTGCAAGTTCCATTGAACTGCAGACCCTCAACAGAGGGTGGAGAGGATTACGGCGATAGGTGTTCACGGTTTGAGAATGGATTTCTTCCGACGAACTGGCGGAGCAATCTTCGAGCAGGACGGCATGAAAATCGTAGCAAATGGCATCCATTACGGTGGTAAGGACACAAAAATTGGTCGCAATGCCGGCTACGGCGCAGAGTGTGACCTTATCATCTTTGAGCATCCGAGCCAGGCCGGTGTCAAAAAAGGCGGAGAACCTCGGCTTTGGCAGCCACAGGTCTTGGGGCTTCATATCCAGGTCCCCGACAACTTCGGCCCCCTCGGTCCCGGCAAGTGAATGGGGCTTCATACGGCCTTTAAAAATGAAGTCATCTTTTCCAAAAGAATCGGTTGCGAAAACAACGGGCCAATTTTCATTTCTAAAAACGCCGATCAGGTTGTTTATCGGATCGATAATTCTTCGAGCAAAGGGGGTAATGGGAAGGTTTCTGGCTTCTTCGAAATTATCCTTCACCATATCTATTATCAGGAGCGCCGGTCTGTGGCGATTGTCCATGTTTTTAATCCCTGAATTTCTCAATCCGCAATTGTCTCAATTCATTTTTATTTATTCTTCCACACCGGTTTGCGTTTTTCTTCGAAAAGTCGCTATTCCTTCCAAGGTTCCTGGGTCTTCATCGAGCAATCGAGGAAATAGTCGTTTGCTTTTTTGGCGGCTTCCCTGAATTCGCATCCTTTGGTCATCTTCACCGCACGCTTATTCATTCGAATAATCAACGGGCTGCAAGCGCTTATCTCACCGGCAAGGCCGTCAATAGTTTCACTGAACTTTTCCTCATCGACAACCTTGCTCACGAACCCCATTTCGAGGGATTCCGGGCGGTGTACGTTTTGCCGGTGGTGCAGATTTCAATAGTCTTTGCAGTCCCTATCAGTTCAGGAAGGCGCACTACGGCATAGGGCGGGAAGAACCCCAGCTTTATTTCCGGCTGGCCGAACCTGGCGTCTGAGGAAGCAACCACTATGTCACAGGCTATGGCGAGTTCCATCCCGCCACCAAGGCAGGCTCCTTGAACCGCCGCAATGACGGGTACCGCCAACTGGTCGATCAGCCCGAGCATGCGGTCGAAAACGGCTATCATGCCGGGCGCCATCTCCGGCTTGTGATCGCCCACTTCTACTCCGGCACACCAGCTCCTGCCCTCGGCGAGCAGCACCACGCACTTCAGTTCATCATCCGATCCCAACGTTTCGAACAGAGAAGCGAACTCATTCATCATATCCATGTTCATCACGTTGTGCTTGGGACGCGCCAGAGTGATGCGCGCCACTCCATTTGCTTTTTCAAACTTCAGATACTTGAGTTCGGACATGTCTGTTCTCCCGAATGGATATGTTGTTTTTAATTCCTAATTCCTAATATTGCCTTTAAATGTATTGCCCGCCATCGACCTTGATGACTTCACCGGTTATGTGGCGTGCTTTGTCCGAAGCAAGAAATGCGACGAGGTTCGCCAGGTCCTCGGGCTGCCCCAGCCGTTTGAGGACGATATCGACCATTGCCAACTCGACGATCTTGTCCCGGCTGGCCGAATCCTTGAGCATGGCGGTCTCGATCAAACCGGGGGCCACCGCGTTTACATTCACGCCAAAGGCCCCCAGCTCTCTTGCGATTGCTTTTGTATAGCCGATTATTCCCGCTTTGGAGGCCGAATAGTTCGATTGGCCGAATTTTCCCCGCATTCCGTTTATCGAGGTGATGTTTATTATTTTTCCATATTTTTGTTCTTTGAACAGCGGCGCCACGTGCCGGGTAAAATTGAAATAGCCCTTCAGATTGACTTCAAGGACCCTATCCCACTGTTCTTCGCTCATCTTCCAGGATACCGCGTCCCAGTTCATTCCGGCGTTATTGACCAGTATGTCGATACGGCCGAATTCGGCGACCGTTTGCTTCACTACCTGTTCGGCTTCGGCAAACTTGGAGATGTCGCACTTTACAGCGATCGCCCTGCGGCCCATCCCGAGGATCTCTCGAACATAGGCCTGGGCCTCGTCTTCGTGTTTGCGGTATGTCAGGCATACGTCCGCGCCTTCACGGGCAAGTTCGATAGACGTTGCGGCGCCGATACCCTGCGACCCGCCTGTAACAATGGCGCTCTTTCCTTCCAGTAACATGGCTTCCCCCGTGATGTTCGCGTTTAAAAGTATTTTACCCTGGTGACTCACAAACCTACGACCGGCAACCAGATATTTCCAGATATTTTTCGCTGGCCTCGAAGGCATTTAAGAGCTATAATACAGCTATAATGTATTTAGTCAAGATCAACTTAAAAGCAGCAAAGCGGCCGATGGAAAAAAAATTCATCAACGAAGAAAAGCCGGTTAATGCTGAGCCCGCGGCTGAAGACGAAGCCGGGGACGCTCGCAATCAGGTTAAATTTGAGGTCTTCGGCGAGGAGATGCTCGATAAACAGGTCAAACCCAGCGGCAACAGCGGCAGGGTTTATCTGCCTCCAGACTGGGTAGGCTGCCGGGTTAAAGTGATAAGAATTTGATAACATTTGACCTTTTCCATATTGTGATGGTACTTTTAAGATTATGCAATGAATTACCCGAAAAGTTTTGCTGTCGAGGCCGGTGAAAGTGCCGATGGAAAGAGATACGATTTGATTGATGAAGGTAGCCAAATCAAAGAAATGCCCGGATCGGAAAAGGTTCCCGGTGAAGCTCGCAAGACTGTGAAGTTCGAGGTCTTCGGCGAAGAGATGCTCGAAAAGATGGTCAAGCTTAGCGGCAACAGTGGCAGGATTTACCTGCCTCCTGACTGGGTGGGCCATCGGGTGAAAGTGATAAGGATAGATTGAAACTAAAAACTAACAACTAAGAACTGAGAGAGCATGGATTCAGCCGACAAGACCTCAATAATCAGGCGGATGAGATCGGAAGATTCCGAAGCAATATCCTGGATCTACAGCGGTATTACGAAAAAGCCGGTTGAGGCCGATTTCGCCAGTGTGGTTCAAGAGCATGTCCAGGGCAAGGATTCCGCTTGTTTTGTAGCGGAATTGGACGGCAAGGTCGTCGGATTCATGATCAGCTATATTTTGACCTTGGGCTTCGGAATTGAAAAAAGCGGATGGATCGCAACCATGGGCGTAGACCCAAGGCATATGGGACAGGGCATCGGTGCACGTTTGGCCGCGGAAATCTTCAAATTCTATGAAACCCTTGGGATCACCCGCGTCTATACCTCAGTCAGGTGGGATTCCACCGATGTACTCTCGTTTTTCAGGTCGCTTGATTTCGAAAGAAGCGATTTTATAAACCTGACAAAGACGCTGGGGTAGTTCACAAAGCTCCCAATTTCAGCTGTCGGTCTGCTTCGAGTCGCCCGATTATTCGCTGTGGAGAATGCCCCGCAGAATCTTCAGCATCTCCGATTTTTCTTCATTCGAGTAGCTATTTAGATATCTTCTCAATCCCTGCTCTTGTTCGTTTGCAACACTTATCAAAAATTGCTTTCCCTTTTCCGTGATCCCCAGCCATTTTAGGCGCTCGTCGTTTGCGTCGGTCGATCTGACAATACAACCCATTTTCTCAAGTCTTTTGGTGATGCCGGTCATGTTTGCACCGGAGACCAGCATTATTTGATTCACATCCTTTATAGTATTGCGCCCGTCTTTGGAGGCATCCAGGACCCGGAGTACATTGTACTGCGGGAATGAAAACCCGTAGCTCTTGAGTATGGCGGTTTGTTCCTTCTTGAACCGCTCGGCAACCCTCACTATCGCCATCATCACGCGCTCATCGATGCTCATATCGCTTTTGTAACCGTTACGGGACATAATGATGGAAACCTTCCTTTCACTTCACATAAATTTTTCCCAAACCCCGGAAAGACTTATTGACAATTATAATTGATTAACGTATTAACTGTCAACACATTAGCGATTAATACCTTAGTTTTCCGCCGGCACCCTGATCCCGGCCCTCTCCCCCGAGGGGAAGCAGAGGCATTAAAAAACGGAGGTTCATTGTGGATCTAAAAGAAAAATTGTCCGAACTGGTCGGAAGTGACGCTTTCCTGGACGATCCTGCTTCATTGCAGAATTATGCCACAGATTACAGCTACACTCCCCGTGGGGCGCCCGGTTGCGTTGTGAAGCCGGCGAACTCGGAGGAGGTCTCCAAGGTCATAGGGGTATGCAACCAAAACGCCATTCCTGTCGTGCCATGCAGTTCCAAGGTTCATTTCTATGGCGCCACGATCCCGAAAGAGGGAGGCGTGGTGCTCGATATGTCGAGAATGGACAGGATTCTGGAAATCGATCCCGACAACAGGCGGGTGAGGTTCGAGGCGGGGGTCACTTGGGATAAGCTCACCAAAGCCCTTGAAAAGGAAGGCTTCCGGGTCATTATGCCCCTGACGCCGCCTGCAGAGAGATCGGTACTCACCGATTTTTTGGAGCGCGAAGAGCCTACGAACCAGGTTTATGACTACGGCGAACCTCTCCAGGGCATGGAGGTTGTCTGGCCAACGGGTGAGATTTTCAGGATGGGTTCGGCCAGCGTGGAAGGCTATCCCGACTCCCCGTCCAAAGGGGGCAATCCTTCCGGCCCGGGACTTGATTTTTACCGGTTCTTTCAGTGCGCTCAGGGCACCATGGGCGTGGTAACCTGGACGAACCTCAAGATCGAATCCATCCCGAAGATGGATAAGATCCTGTTTGCGCCAATTGTCGATCTCGATTATGCGATCAACTTCCTCTACCGCATCCTGCCGCGCAGGATCGGCCAGGAGGTGCTGCTGCTAAACAATGTGGACCTGGCCGCGATCCTTGCACAAGAGTGGCCGGCTGATTTCGAAAAGCTAAAGGCAACGCTGCCGCCATGGACCCTCATCCTGGTGATCAGCGGTCTTTTGAGGCGTCCTGAAGAAAAAATCGCTTATGAAGAAAATTTTCTGGCTCAGGTAATTAAAAATGAGTTTTCCGATCTGCGGCTCGATGAGAATCTGCCCGGGTTCCCTGGTCTTAGGAACAAGCTCCTGCCTATTCTTAGAAAGCCATGGCCCGCGGACGTGCCCCACTGGAAAAACCGGGTCAAAGGGGCGTGCCAGAGTCTTTTCTTCCACACCCGGCCGGTCAAAGCGCAGCAGTTTGTGACCCGAATCCGGGAAATCGCCGTAAACCACGGTTATCCCTTAAGCGATATAGGCATGTATATTCAGCCGATCGAACACAACCGCGCATGCAGACCCGAGTTCACTTTCTTCTACGATCCCGGAAACGAAGGCGAAAAGTCGGCGGTTCGCGCCCTTTACAAAGATGCCGCGAAGCTTCTGCTAAATGAAGGGGCCGTATTCACGAGGCCATACGGCGACCTGGCGCCCATCGTTTACGAGCGGGCCGCCTCTTATGCCGCTACCCTGAAGCGTCTGAAGAAAGTATTCGATCCGAACAACATTATGAATCCTTCGAACCTGTGTTTCTAAGGGGGTGATAAAATGGCCGATAAATTGCCCATAAGATATTACAAGCCGAAATCGGAATTCAAATTCGACATCACCGATATTCAGAATTTCGTGTATGACATGAGCCGATGCATAAAGTGCAAAGGCTGTACCTGGGTGGATCATACATATATGCCGGGCACAAAGTTTATGACTCGCTGCCCCAGCGCCGAGAAGTATCAGTTCGATGCTTACGGCGCATATGGAAAAATGAGAATTGGCCATGCCATGGCTGAAGGCCGGCTTGACTGGAACGAAAAGGCCGTTGAGATCATGTATGCCTGCACGCTTTGCGGGGCGTGCGATGTGGGCTGCAAGCGAAACCTGGACCTTGAAATCGAACTCACCCTGGAATCCCTCAGGGTCAAGGCGGTTCAGGACGGCGCAGGCCCGATGCCCGCGCACAAAAAAATCGCAGGCAACATCTTCCGGACCCATAATATGTATGGATCGCCCGCAGAGAAGCGGAC
This sequence comes from uncultured delta proteobacterium, assembly GCA_963725365.1. Taxonomy (GTDB): domain Bacteria; phylum Desulfobacterota; class Syntrophobacteria; order Syntrophobacterales; family Syntrophobacteraceae; genus SbD1. The sequence goes on from CAVRZU010000031.1 coordinate 13,649, forward strand.
CGCTTGGACCTCCGAGGCGATCAAGCCCGCTGCAAAGGCCGAAATACTCTATTTTCCCGGTTGTACTGCTTCCTATGTAAATAAGGAAATCGCACAGTCCACGGCGAAGATCCTCAAAGCTTCGGGCGCGGACTTCATGTTGATGCCGGAGGAAAGGTGCTGCGGCAATACTCTTTTTTCCGTCGGCATGCTGGATGAAGCCAGGGCATCCGCGAAACATAACATCGAAGAAGTCCGGAAGAGCGGGGCTGGGACGCTGCTCACCAGTTGCGCAGAATGCCTGCGCACATGGAAAGTCGATTATCCAAAGATGCTCGGGATTTCAACCGAAGAGCTCGGGTTCAAGGTAATTCATCTGGTGGAATACGCGGACGAGATGATCAAAAACGGCGCTCTGAAGATGAAAAAGCCTTTTCAAACGCGCTTGACCTATCATGATGCGTGCAGCCTGAGCCGTTTGAGTGAACCATGGACGCCTTATGAGGGAAAACGCGGCTGGATGGGCTGTGTGGAACCCAGGCTCAAGAGAAGACGCGGAAGCAACGGTGTCTACGCCCAGCCAAGGGATATTCTCAGGGCCATCCCAGGTGTCGAGTTAATCGAAATGCCCAGGACAAGGGAAAACGCTTTTTGTTGCGGCGCCGGTCGAGGAACAAGGGAGGCATTCCCTGATTTTGCCACTTGGGCTGCGAAAAACCGGATGGAAGAGGTCAAGGAGATTGGCGCAGAGACGCTGGTATCGTCTTGTCCCCGGTGCAAAAACAATTTCGCGCAGGCCGTCAAAGCCGGGGGCATCGATGTGCAGGTCCTGGATATCTCGGAAGTGATCAGCGCGGCTATCGAAGCATAGCGTTTAAGAGAAGGGAGTAAACGATGGCGATATCGAAAGAAATCTACAAAGCGCTGGAGTCGGTTGCCGGCCCTGAGTACATATCGGACGACCCGGTGATCTGCGAGGGCTACAGAAGCGGCCCCGGAGGTTATGAGGCCGGCCTGGGTTATGAACGCGTCATGACCACGGTCCCCGGGTGCGTCATAATGCCCCGGACCACCGAAGAGGTGCAGAGAATCGTTAAGATCTGCTACCGCAACGATATCCCCTATGTGCCTTACAGCACCGGATTTTATGGGCCGCGCTCTCATCCGCACGTAGAGGACGCCCTGCTCATCGATCTTAAGCGGATGAACGATTTCGTGCTCGATGAAAAACATTTCTATGTAGAAGTAGGTCCAGGAATGGTCTACTCGCCCATCCAGGAAGAGTGCATGCAGCACGGGGCCTACGTGGTTATCGGTGGCGGAGGCGCACAGGCTTCGGCTATCGCCAACCTGATAGGAGACGGGTGGTCACCTTTGAGCCACCGCATAGGGCTGCCCCACAGACGCATCCTGGGCACTGAAATCGTTATGCCTGACGGCGAGCTGCTCAAAATGGGATCTTTGGCCCAAGGCGACGATCCATTCTGGGGTGAAGGACCCGGACCCGATCTAAGGGGCCTGCTCAGGGGATATACCGGCCTGCGCGGATGCCTGGGGATCGTAACCAGAATGGCCATAAAGACGCTTCCTTTCCAACCGGAGCGCCTCGAGCCGACAGGCATTTCGCCCAATACGGCGCTTACTTTGCCGGAAAAAAGGGTCAAGTGGATCAATTTCACCGTGCCCTCGAAAGATGAGCAGGTCAAATCCATGAGAGAGATCGGCCACGCCGAAATCGCCGGCGCGGTCACCAAGGTGCCGCTCTTCTGGCGTGCAATCGCCAAGGCGGAGTGCAAAGAGGAATTCTGGGATATCTGGGGCAAGGAAACCGAAGAAAGTGTGGCCAACTTCTTTATAGTCCGCGTCCTGCTCATCGGTTACACTTCCGAGGAACAGATGGAATACGATGAACGTGTTCTGATGGACATCATGAATGAAGTCGGCGGAATTGCCCGCCGAACGAAGCCCTCGGATGAGTCCTGGATCAAGAACGCCGATTCAGCCGGTATGTGGCTCATGTGCGGCGGATATGTTTCCGTCGACTATGTTATCGAGACCCTTTCGCAGTCGCCCGGCCATGGTCCCTGCTATGCGGAGCTCAAGAAGAAATACACGCCGCCTCTGATGCCTGATTATGGGGACCCCGGCTGGTTCCAAAGCTTTGAGATGGGTCACCAGGGATACTCCGAGTTCCTCGTATACTGGGATCCCGATGACGATACCAACCCGGTGGACCAGTTTTACGTCGATACTTCGAAGATGAACATAAAGAATCGTTTCTACACCTCTCTTCTGGGTCCTCATCAGCCCCTTTACCTGACGGGACCCAAATATGGGCCCAATTACCATGAGTTTCTCCTGAAGGTTAAAAATGAATTCGACCCCAAATGGATGTCACATCCGCCCGTGCCCCTTGCTCACGATGTCTTTGTCGAACGGGCGCCATGGATGCACCATATGAAGGATTGGGAATCGCCCGCGGACCTTCCGAAGTAGGCGGTGGGACCGCCTGCCGGGATTGCCGCTGCCTTCGGCAGCGGCAAAAAATCATGCGGACCTTCCGTAGCAACACGACAAGGAGCAGAGACGATATGAAGCAGGTAATCAAACTTAGTGTGAATGGAGATCCCTATACGGTGGCGGTTGATCCGTGCCAGACTCTCAACGAGGTGCTCCGCGAGGAGCTTAACCTGACGGGAGTTAAACTTGGCTGCGGGTCCGGAGACTGCGGGGCATGCACTGTGCATGTTGACGGACGGGCCGTTAGTTCCTGCCTGACCCTGGCCGTGGAGATGGATGGGAAAAAAATCCTCACCGCCGAGGGGCTTGCCCCATCGGGCGAAACCCTGCACCCCATACAGGAAGCCTTTATAGACAAAGGCGCCATCCAGTGCGGGTTCTGTACCTGCGGCATGGAAATGTCCGCTCTGAATCTTCTCCAGAAAAATCCCTCCCCGACTGAAACCGAGATCAGGGAGGCCATCTCCGGAAACCTCTGCCGGTGCACGGGATACACCAAGATTGTTGAAGCAATTTCCGCAGCCGGTGAGAGAAATGGGAAGGAGACAGATGATGATGAGGCTTTCACACTTTGACTTTCTTGCGCCCGCTACCGTTGAAGAAGCTATCGGGCTGCTGGGGTCCGGAAAGGAACCGAGTTGCTCGGAGTTATCGCCAGCAAGACGGCTTTGCTAATGAAGATAAAGTTGGGCGCCATAAAGCCTGGGTTTATCATTTCCCTAAAAAAGATCGGCGGACTCGATCAAATAAGCTTTGACCGGACCACCGGCCTCACTATAGGAGCTACGGCCCTTCTGGCCGATGTGGCCGATCATCCCGATATCCTCAAGCACTACCCCGCCGTTGCACAGGCCGCCCGAGGAACCGCCAACGTGCAGGTGCGCAACATGGGAACCGTTATTCGAAACCTTGTAATGCCTCACCAGCCTCGGATAATGCCCCGACCCTGCTTGCCATGGAGGCCGGGCTCATATAGCGGGTCCCGAGGGAAAAAGAAAACTTCGCTCGATCAGTTCTTTAAAGGGCCTGGCATGACAGCCCTCAAACCCTCGGAAATCGTCACCGCCGTTGGTGTACCGGTGCTTCCCCCAATGCCGGAACCGCTTACATAAGTCTGTCCGCCAGGGGAAAGCTCGACTGTACCGCCGTCGGGGCTGCCGCCATGGCATGATGCAGATGAGCGGTGACGTCTGCAAGGACATCAGGCTCTTCGTAGCGTCTTGCGGACCCACTCCACTCAGGGCCGTTAAGGCTGAAGAGATCATCCGGGGAAAGCAAATCAGTGATGACCTGCTGGCGCAGGCGGCCTCTCAGGCCTCTCAGGAATCCAGGCCCATTACCGATCTCAGGGCAAGTGGCGAGTACCGCACAAAAATGATCTCTGTCCTGACGGAAAGAGTCATAACGGAAGCAAGCAAAAAGGCCCGGGGTTAGGTTCATAAAGAGAGGATCAGCTAATGAAAGAATATAGCATTGTAGGAAAACATGTCCCCAGAAACGATGCGAGGGCCAAAGCCACCGGCTCCGCCCTCTACACCGATGATATAAAGCTGCCGGGAATGCTTCACGGAAGGATACTCAGGAGCCCTTTGGCCCATGCGCGCATAGTTCGCATCGACACGAGCAGGGCGGAATCTCTGCCGGGAGTAAGATGCGTAATCACGGGAGAGGACACGCCCGAAGGTAAAATACGGCAACTGGCGTCTGTTCCCCGATACCCAGGACGGTATCCCCTGGCCGTTGACAAGGTCCGCTTCATAGGCGATGAAGTGGCCGCTGTGGCCGCGGTGGATCTGGACACAGCCGAGGAAGCCCTTGGACTCATTGAAGTCGAGTATGAAGAGCTTCCGGGTGTCTTCGATGTGGATTCGGCTATACAGGAAGGCGCACCGGTACTTCACGACTACTGCCCGACCAATGTCAGCGTAAACAGAAAAATCCAGTACGGGGACATCGACAAGGCCTTTGCCGAATCCGACTATGTCCGCGAGGATGTCTTCACGGTTCACGCCGTAAGCCATGCCTATCTCGAGCCTTGCTCTTCGGTGGCCCAGTCCGACCTGGACGGACGAATCACCCTGTGGACCTCTACCCAGGTGCCCTACATTGTCCAGTGCCTGCTGGCGTTGACCCTAAAGATGAGAGAAAACGACATTCGCGTGATCAAACCCTATGTGGGTGGAGGTTTCGGCGGAAAAATGGAGCTGCGCGCCGGGGAGTTCTGCGCGGCATTCATGGCCAGGAAGACGGGAAGGCCGGTGAAGTTTACCTATTCAAGGGAAGAGGAGTTCCTGGCCGGAAGAAGAAGACATCCGATGAAGATCTACTCGAAGGTAGGCTTCAAAAAGGATGGGACCCTCACGGGAAAGGACCTCAGAATACATCTCGACGGCGGGGCATACAATGCAATGGGCCCCACGGCGACCTTTCTTTGCGGCAACTTCGGGGCTATGCTCTATCGCTACCCCAGCTACCGGTTCCTGGGAGAACACGTTTACACCAATAAGCCGCCGGCGAGCGCAATGAGAGGGTTCGGCGCTCCGCAATCCATCTTTGCAACCGAAAGCCAGATGAACATTGCCGCTGAAGAACTGGGCATAGATCCTATCGAGATAAGGATAAAGAACGCCCAGGTAAGCGGAGACGAGATCCCGGAAGTGGCGACCGTATCGAGCTGCGGATTCATTGAAGCTTTGGAAAAGGCAGCCGAAATGAGCGGCTGGAAGGAGAAGCGAAAATCTCTAAAAGACGGCCGCGGGATCGGGATCGGCTGCTACAGTTTTATATCGGGCGGGGTCTTCAACTGGTTCAACACGCAATATCCTTTTTCGGCGGCGGAAGTGCGGGTTTTCAACGACGGGACCGCACATCTGCTTACAATGGCTGCCGATATAGGCCAGGGATGCGATACAGTGCTCAAGCAGATCCTTTGCGAAGAGCTCGGGCTCAAGATGGAGGACATAAGGATCACTTCGGCCGACACAGCCACTACTCCGCAGGCGGACCTGGGCGCATGGGGAAGCCGGCTCACGCTGATGAACGGAAACGCCATCGTGGAAGCGGCGAGAAAGATCAAGGCCCAGCTTTTCGGGACCGTATCGGCGCGGTATAACTTGAACGTAATCTACGATATGGAGTGCAAGAACGGCAGGGTTTACCCGGCCGGCAAGCCGGATCGGGGCATGTCGTTTGCCGAAGCCGTCGCAATGACTCAGAAAGCGAATCGGGGCGAGCCCCTGGTGGCCCACGGCTACTATACGCCAAGGGGCAAGGGCCTTGTCACGCCGGCCTTCAGCTTTGGAGCACAGGTGGCGGAGGTGGAGGTTGACAAGCAGACCGGAATCGTTCAGGTGAAGAAATTCTGGACTGCCCATGACTGCGGCACGGTCGTAAACCCCAAGGCGGTTGAAGGCCAACTCGAAGGAGCTATCCAGATGGGCTTGGGCTATACGCTTTCCGAACAGTTCATCATGGATGGCGGCAAGACCCTGAATACCCACTTCCTGGACTACAAGATGCCCAACGCCATGGATATGCCGCCAAGCGAAGTGGCCCATGTCGATACGTATGAACCCGAGGGGCCGATGGGCGCAAAGGAAGCTGGCGAGGGGCTGGCTATCCCGACTGCCCCCGCCATAGCGGAAGCCGTTTATCATGCCACGGGGTTCCGGTGCAGGGACCTGCCCATAACCCCCGAGAAGATCCTCAACGGGATGGAAGAATTATCGCAGGCCAAGTCTAAACCGAGGGCGCGAAAGTAAACATATTTTTATGGAAAAAGTACCGATCCAAAAAGCTGTTGGAATGGTCCTGGCCCATGATGTAACGCGGATTGCGCCAGGGGAATTCAAAGGAAGACTATTCAAGAAAGGTCATGTGATCGAGGCGACTGATGTGCCCGCATTCCTTGAGATCGGAAAGGAGCATGTCTATGTCTTCGACCTGGAAAAAGGCCTTGTTCACGAGAACGAGGCCGCATTGAGGCTGGCAAGGATTGCCGCCGGCCCGGGCATTGAGCTTTCCGAACCCGCCGAAGGCAAGGTTACTCTTTCGGCGGGTTTCAAAGGGCTTTTGAAAGTAAACGCCGCCGTATTGTATGAGGTCAATTCCATAGACCAGGTTGTGTTTTCCACCCTTCATACCAATCACACAGTCGATGCCGGGCGCGCGGTCGCCGGGACCCGGGTCATCCCCCTTGCCGTTAAAGAGGAAACGGTCCGAAGAGCGGAACAAATCTGCGCAAGTCGAAAACCCCTGATTGAAGTCAAACCCTTTCGCTCATTTAATGTGGGCCTCATCACCACGGGTAACGAAATTTTTCACGGCCGCATCGAGGATAAATTCGGACCGATAGTCAGGGCTAAATTTGCCGAACTGGGGAGCACTGTATTCGGGCAGGAGCTTGTATCCGATGATGTAGCCATGACGGTAAAAGCAATTCATCGGTTTTTGGAGCAGGGAGCCGGCATGATCGCACTAACCGGGGGCATGTCGGTCGATCCCGACGATCAGACGCCTAACAGCATACGGGCCGCCGGCGGTGAGGTCGTCACCTATGGAGCTCCCGTTCTGCCCGGAGCAATGTTCATGCTGGCCTACATCGGGCAAACGCCCGTTCTGGGACTGCCCGGTTGTGTGATGTACCATAAAGCGAGCATTTTCGACCTCGTTGTGCCGTATACCTTGCCGGCGAACGGATAACCCGCGAGGAGATCGTCGCGATGGGGCATGGCGGGTTTTGTTCCAATTGCCCGGATTGCAGGTTCCCGGTTTGCGGTTTCGGGAAGTGATGCTGGCGGTGGGACCGCCCGGCCGGATTCGCCGCTCAAACCTTCGGCGGCGGCGAGGGTTGTGATGCCGCCCTTACTATTTGATCGACACCGTTTTTCCTTCCGAGTTACATTCCAGCCGTATTATAGCTATTTCCTTATCCCCCTAGCCGACCCACAGTGCTGTTGACTTTAGCTCAATTATTCTCACGCAACGCGAAGGGTCACAGGTTTTCATACAAAGACGCGAAGAAAAACTTATTTTTACCCGGGTAGTCCGATGCCGGCAGTGCAGTTTATGGTGTTTTTTTCGCGCCTTCGCGTGAGAAAATCTCCTTCAAAATCAACGGCATAGAGACCAGATCACAGGAGAAAATAAATGGCGAATCCCCCTTCTCGAATGCTTATGTGCAATGCCGAACAAAGAGCCGCATTGATGCGGGTAGCTCTGGGACCGAACCGGCCGATATGGTGATCCTTAACGGTTCGGTGGTCAATGTCTACACCGGCGAAATCATGGAAAATTGTCCGGTCGCCGTCAAGGGGCAGTGGATCGCGTCTGTGGGACCCGATGCCGCATCGGCTGCCGGTGAATCTACGCTGGTTGTGGATGCTGCCGGAAAAACCCTTGCGCCGGGCCTTATAGACGGCCATACACACACGTGGTTCAATACTTTGGACGCCTTCCTGCCCTATGTCATACAGGGAGGCACAACCACGATCATTACCGAAACCATGGAGTTCTACCCTGTGGGCGGTTACGACGGGGTCATCGAATTCCTCGATTCATTGAAGGATCAGCCCATCAAGTTTTTTGCTACAGCCCCGGCCATGGTATCTATCAGCAAGAATCACAACGGCATTCCCGGGGAAATCCTGGGAAAGCTGCTCGAAAGAGATGAGATTGTAGGGCTGGGAGAATCTTACTGGCAAGCGGTGCTGCAACGCCCTGACACTATGGTGCCG
>CAVRZU010000032.1:0-6136 GCA_963725365.1 uncultured delta proteobacterium
CTGTTTTTAAGCCAACTTATTGAAGTAACGAAAAGAATTGACAAGCGACCTTTTAAGGGCTAAAAAGGCGCTTACTCAAGCACCCGAAAAAATAGGCAAATCATTTCGGAAGGCGCAAATCATGCTGGATGTGAAATTCGTTCGAGAAAATATTGAACTGGTACGCGGGATGCTGAAAAACCGCCAGTCCGATCTCGACCTCGAACCTCTTTTGAGACTGGATGAAACCAGGCGGGGTCTTTTGGTCGATGTGGAGGAGAAAAAGCACCGGCGAAATGTCGCATCCGAGGAGATTGCCCGGCTGAAAAAGGAGAAAAAAGACGCCTCGAGCCTGGTTGAGGAAATGAAGAGCTTTAGGCCAGGAGATCAAGGCCCTCGATCAGCAGTTGGCCGAAGTAGAGCATGAATTCAGGGAATTTCTTCTCAACATCCCGAATGTGCCGGACGACTCGGTGCCTGTCGGCGGCGATGAAAAGGACAACAGGGAAATTCGGACCTGGGGAGAAAAACCGGTTTTCGATTTCGAACCCAAGCCTCACTGGGAAATAGGGGAGGATCTGGGGATTCTCGATTTCGAGCGCGGGGCAAAAATCGCCGGGGCCAGATTCACTCTTTACTGGGGCGCTGCATCGGCGCTTGAGCGCGCGTTGATCTGCTTCATGCTGACACTCACACAAGGCGCCACGGGTACACCGAAGTGCTGCCGCCGTTCATGGTGAACAGTTCGAGTATGAGGGGCACCGGTCAGCTTCCAAAGTTCAAGGACGACCTGTTCAAGCTGGAAGGCTGGGATTATTGGCTGATTCCAACGGCTGAGGTGCCGGTTACCAATATTCACAGCGGTGAGATCCTCGAGGAATCCGTGCTGCCGCTAAACTATACGGCCTATACCCCATGTTTTCGCTCGGAAGCCGGTTCTCACGGGAAAGACACTCGCGGTCTGATCCGGCAGCACCAGTTCAACAAGGTTGAGCTTGTCAAATTCAGCCGGCCCGAGGATTCCATATGACGAACTGGAAAAACTTCTGGGCAACGCCGAGACGATCCTGCGGGAGTTGGGAATCCACTACAGGGTGGTTTTGCTGTGTACCGGGGACTATGGGTTTTTCGGCCTCCAAGACTTACGATATCGAAGTGTGGCTTCCCGGCCAGAACACATACAGGGAAATATCTTCATGCAGCAACTTTGAAGATTTTCAGGCCAGGCGCGCAAATATCCGTTTCCGCCAAAAGGGGCGGAACCGTACGGAGCTGGTTCATACGCTGAACGGTTCGGGGCTGGCGGTGGGCGTACTCTCGTGGCGATCCTTGAAAATTTTCAGCAGAAAGACGGGACTGTAGTTATTCCAGAGGTTTTGCGTCCATATATGGGAAATATGAAGGTTATAGAAAAGCTGCAATGATTTACTTCCCAAGGAGTCACAGTCATGACTAAGAGTGAATTGATAGAAGCATTGGCCAAGGCTGAGGGGATTACGTTGAAGTCGGCAGAAATTGCGGTCAACGTTACGTTTCAGAGCATGGAGCAGGCGCTCGTCCAGTCGGATCGCCTGGAAATCAGAGGGTTTGGCAGCTTCAAAGTGAAGGACTATGAAGGATACAAAGGCAGAAACCCGAAAACCGGCGCGCTGATCGAAGTCTCATCGAAAAAATTGCCCTTCTTCAAAGTCGGCAAAGAACTCAAGGAAAGAGTTAACGGAGACGAAGTTGCCGATGCCCCGGTCACGGTGAGGTAGTGGATTTTTCATTCCCTCACGAAAAACATGTAAATATTTAATCCTATAAGGGCGATCGCCCCGGCGAGGAAAATCAGCAAATCGTCCAAAGCCAAGGTTGGTCCGGGATGTGAAAGTGTCTTTTGAATAAGCAGTATGAAAAGACAGAATGAAGCAATAGCAATAATTATTTTGTACTTTTTGGTCCAGAGCAGGAAGATCAGAAACGGCACGATGATGAGCCATGTATAGGGGCTTTTGGCTATCTGGCTCCAGTCAAGCTTGCGGGAAGCTTCGACAATAGAGTCAAAATCGTTGTCTGCCAAAAAATCCAGATTCGTTGCAGAACTGCTTTCACTGCGTTCACTGGATCTCCTCTCAGTGTTCTATCAGCAGCCGGTCAAACTCGCCGGTGTAGACTTCCTCGAGCACCTCGACTTCGTTCGACCCGGCTTATCGGGCTTCCCTCGTGGCACCATTCCAGCATTTTTTCGATCTCGTCCGACTCTCCTTCAAAAACCGCTTCGACTCTGCCGTCAGGCAGATTTCTAACCCGGCCGGTAACTCCGATCAGTTCTGCGGCGTCACGGGTATATGCCCGGAAGAAAACACCCTGGACCCTTCCCGTAATCCAGACGTGAACCCGACCCATTTTCATTTAGGCCTCCGTAGCAAGAGAGTGTCCATTTAGCATTCCAATGAATTCATCCTCTTCCATTATCATTACGCCCAGTTTTTGAGCCTTTGCCAACTTGGAACCAGGGTCCGCGCCGGCAACGACCACGCCTGTTTTCTTGCTGACGCTGTCCGTAACGCGGGCGCCTTTTGCGGTGACTGCCTCCCCGGCCTCCTGGCGAGTCATAGGGAAAGCGCTCCGGTGAAAACAACAGTTTTGCCGGACCAGAAACCAGTTTCAACCGGACGGGTGGGCGGCGGATTGTCTATTACAAATCCGATATCCAGAAGCTCATGTGCCAGCCGGCGGTTGTCCGGGTTTGAGAAGTAAGCAGTCAGCGCATTTGCGACTTTTTCTCCGATACCCTGTACCTGGAGCAATTGCTTCGAACCCGGGCGGAGCGGACCTTGTCGATATCGCCAAAACTCCTCGGCTAGAAGGTTGGCGATAAAGGCGCCGACATGGCTTATGCCAAGCGAGTACAAAAACCTGGAAAGCGTTGTGTGCTTGCTGGCGTTGATTGTATCCAGTAAATTCCGGGCCGATTTTTGGCCAAATCCCGGAAGATTTTCGCAGCTCTTCCATCCGGAGCCTGTAGAGGTCTGAAACGGTTCCGATAATGCCTTCGTCGATGAACCGCGACACTATCTGTTCGCCAAGTCCATTTATGTTCATGGCATCGCGGATGGCGAAGTGTACGATCGAACCTTTGATTTGAGCGGGACAGTTGCGATTGACACAACGGTGAAAAGCTCATCGGGCAGCCGCACCACCGGAGCGCCGCAGGAAGGGCAGTTCGGCGGCATCTTAAAAGGTTTTTCATTTTCAGTTCTTTTCGATTTAATAACTTCGATCACCTCGGGGATTACCTCTCCAGCCCTGTGAACGAGAACGGCATCACCTTTTCGTATATCTTTTCTTTCGATTTCATCGATATTGTGAAGCGTGGCTCGCTTGACGGTAACCCCGCCTACCACCACCGGGTTAAGGAAAGCCACAGGCGTAAGGATTCCAGTCCGGCCAACGTTTACTCCGATATCGAGCACGTAAGTCTGGGCCTCATCGGGACTGAATTTAAGGGCGACCGCCCAGCGTGGGCTGCGGGATTTCTCGCCTAGTTGTCTTTGGCAAGCCAGGTTATTTACTTTTATGACGACACCGTCAATTTCGTAAGGGAGATATTCACGTTCTTCAGCCAATTTTTCGTAATAGCTGATGGCTTGCTCAATGCCGTGACACAATAGTGACTCGGGATTGACCGGAAGTCCCCAGCGCTTAAGCCGGTCGAGCATCTCCAGTTGTGTTACGAATTCTTTTCAGAAATAAGCGTTCCGATGCCGTAGAAAAATGCGCGAAGCGGCCGACCGGCCGTAATGGACGGATCGAGTTGCCGAAAAGATCCCGCCGCGGCGTTTCGCGGGTTGGCGAAAACAGGCTCGCCTTTTTCAGCCCGTTGATCGTTGAGCTTATCGAAATCGCGTTTTTCTATAAAAACTTCGCCACGGACGGCGAGTTTGACCGGGAGCGCTAGTTGCGACGGAGAAGAAAAAAGCTTCCACGGCACGGAGCGAATGGTCTTTACATTCTGTGAGACATCTTCGCCCGTAAATCCATCCCCTCGAGTGCCTGCGCCTATAAGTGCCCCATCTTCATAAACGAGTTCGACGGCAAGTCCGTCCATTTTCAGTTCCGCGACGTATTCGATGTCGCCACCGACCCCCAGAAGCTTGTGCACCCTGCGGTCGAAGTCGAGCGCCTCTTCCGTGTTCATCGCATTTTCAAGGCTTAGCAGCGGTACTTCATGCCCAAAGGGGAGGAATTTTTCGATTGGCGCAAATCCGACGCGCTGCGTCGGCGAGTCAGCCGTTATGAGTTCGGGATGCGTGTTTTCGAGATCCACCAATTCGCGGAAGATCTTGTCGTATTCGGCATCGCTGATTTCCGGCTGATCGAGGGCGTAGTAACGGTGATTATGGTAATCGATTTGTTTGCGAAGATCTTTAATCCTGGCGGCAAAATCTTCTTTGTCGATCGTCTGGAGATCGGTCATCAGTCACTCGTCATGCAGCAAGTTGACATCAATATTGATTTTATAACTCTTTTCCGAGATTCATGGAACGTTGGGTTTCTAAATCCATGCACCCATTTCAGGGTCGAAAGTTCGTCGGAAACAACCAGTACGACGGCAAGTTCAACTCCTCGAAACTTCGATACTGAAAAAAAGAGCCGATGTTTCCATATCGACGGCCAAAATCCCCTTCGACTGGAAATTTTTTACTTTTGCGCATGTTTCGCGAAAAGGCGCATCCGTTGACCAGACAGAGCCCTCATGAATTGTCCGGCCTTCCGAGGTCAGGGCTGATTTGAGTGAATTGAGCAATTCAAAAGAGGGAGCGCACTCAACGCCCGGATAATGAGCGGAAGTGCCTTCCTCGGAAATAGCCGCAGAAGGAAGCACAATGTGGCCGATGCGCACCTCGCTGCTCAAAGAGCCGCACCAGCCCACAGCGACAAATTTCTTTGCTCCGAGGGCGATCATCCTTTCGAGGACGAGAACTGTTTGAGGGGCGCCGAGCATAGGACCGGCAATAGCGATCCGTGCGCTCTCATAGCTTGCGGTGAAAACCCTGGAAAGATAAAACTTGTGCGAGAGTGCAGGAGGTTTTGGGAAGCAGGCCGAAAATGAAGCAAGGTCTTCAGGACTGAAAACGAGTATCGCAAGGCCGGGCAGTTTTTTCTTCATGTCTGCCCATTCTCGGCTCTATCACGCATGAATTATGTTCAGCAGTCATATTATATGGATCGGCTTTTCAAAAGTGAGTTCCAATATCATTCGGGCCACCATTCTACCGCTGAATGCCGTCAATAGCAACCATGCCGGCGTTCGACAATCCTTGCAAAGTCCACTTGTCAATCTTACAACAAACTAAATAATGGACTCCCGGGGAGTGTCCGGAACTGCAAATCGAAAGGTTGCCGCAAATTGTTAAAAGAGATTCTAACCACACCAGAAAAATCACGCGCAGGGAGCGGACTGAAAATAGCTCTGATATATGCCGGCCTTGGAGTGCTCTGGATCATTTTATCCGATTGGGCGGTGGATTTCATTTTCGGACGGTCCGCGACGGGGTTGGCCGTGCAAACGGTCAATGGCTGGTTTTTTGTCTGCGCTTCAGCCGTGATCATTTATCTGCTCGTCAGCAGGAGCATTTCTTCGATAGAAGCGTCGAAAAAAGTATCCGAGGACAGCCAAAGGATCTTATCAGCTTTTTTTGAAAACTTTCCCGGAATGGTCTACCACTGCATTGGTGAGGCAGAGTGTCCCCTGGACTTCGTAAGCCCGGGAGCGGTCGAACTAACCGGATACTCTATTGACGCATTGAGTCAAAAAAGAAAGCTCCCCGACCTGATTTGCGAGGAAGACCGCGAGATGGTCCGGTCCCAAACCGAGAGTGCTTTGGCCGAGAGGCATCCTTTTAAATTGATCTATCGAATATGCACGGTAGACGGCGGGGTAAAATGGGTATGGGAGCAGGGCCTGGGCATTTACTCCCAAGAGGGCGAGCTAATCGGAATTGAGGGTTTTGTAATAGATATCTCCGGGCGAAAGCGCATCGAGGAGGCCCTCAAAAGGTCGGAAGTGCTTTATAAGGCGCTCGCGGAAGGGACCTTGGAGGCTATCTTCATGGTGGACGGCAATCGCGATATTGTTTCAGTCAATCGCGCCTTTTTGGACCTGTTCGGA
>CAVRZU010000033.1:0-8523 GCA_963725365.1 uncultured delta proteobacterium
GCCATGCCCGGCCAAGGATGATTTTTACCGATCCCGCCAAGCTCGAAAATGTTCAGACAATGCGTGATTCCGCCGGACTGGAGAAAATCATCTGCACCGACGCCGATCTCGATATGCGCAGGCTCCTGGAGGCTGGCTCAGCCGGGTTCCGGTCGCTGGATCGTGACCGGCTCGACACTGCGGCGGTCCTGTATACAGGCGGCACCACCGGTCTTCCCAAAGGAGTAATGCTGACCCATCAGGGGATCGCCTTTTCCAGTTGGGTCATTTCCCACTGCGAACGATCCACTGAGCAGGACAGGGCTTTATGCTTCCTCCCCTTCAACCATGTTTTCGGTCAAATACACATCATGAACGCCACTATCATGGCCGGCGGCTGCCTGGAACTGCTCCCGGCCTTCGACCTTGATCGCGTGTTGCAACTCATGGGAGCAGGACGGATCACCAAATTCTATGCCGTGCCCACGGTCTATGTCAGGCTGCTGGGCGTGGCCGACCTGGAAAGACGTCTGGGTGGTCTGCGGTATAGCTTTTCGGCAGCCACCAGCATGCCCATGAGCGTGGTTAAGCAGTGGCAGGAGCGTACAGGGGTCACCATCTCCGAGTGTCTGGGGCAGACTGAGGCCATGCCTATCACTTACAATCATTGCCACCGCCATCGCGTGGGATCGGTCGGGCAGGTGCTGCCCCAGATAGAAGTACAGATCAGGGATTTGGAAGGAAACCAGCTTCCGGACGGAGAAAAGGGCGAGATTTGTTGCAGGGGACCAAACGTGATGAAAGGCTACCTGAACAACCCGGAAGCGACCGCCTCAGCCTTCCGGCATGGTGGCTGGCTGCGCACCGAGGACTTGGGAACGTTTGATGAGGACCGCTATCTCTACATTGTAGATCGTTTAAAGGACATGATCATAACCGGCGGGGAAAACGTCTACCCGCGTGAAGTAGAGGAACTGCTCTACACCAGGCCCGAGGTGGAGGAGTGCGCCGTAATCGGCCTGCCCGATGAGATGTGGGGCGAGCGAGTGACTGCGGTCGTCAAGGTGAGGTCCGGGTATCGTCTCTCCACCGAAGAGACTACTGCATTTCTCAAGTCCGGTTTGGCGTCTTTCAAAGTGCCCAAGGAATATATCCTGGTGAATGAGCTCCCGAAGAGCCCCACGGGGAAGATCCTAAAAAAAGATTTGCGGGTGCAATTCCCTGGCGGGAAATGACTCGACAGAGGACCGGAGCGAAGAAGGACCCTGGGGCAGGACTGAAGACTGAGGGCGGATATTCTGATCCGGGATGATTTATTAATCCTGTCTAAAGTCTTGCCTTTCGGCCTTTACTGTAAGAGCAGCTGCTTTTCGCGAAGTCTTTTGATTTCGTCGCGCAGGGAAGCAGCCCTTTCGAAGTCGAGGCGGGAGGCGGCTTCTTTCATATCTTTTTCCAGGGCCTGGATATGTTCGTCGGGGGAGATTAGGCCGCCTTGCTGATCGAACTCGGCCTGCGGTTCGAAGAAAAATTCCGCCTCGGGCGCCGGCTTGAGGCGGTATTCTGCGAGAATGTCTACGACGTCTTTTACCACCGACTTGGGCACGATGTTATTGGTGACGTTATATTCGAGTTGCTTTTTACGACGCCTGTCAGTTTCCTGGATGGCTCGCCGCATCGAGTCGGTCATGTGGTTGGCATAGAGAATGACAGTACCCATAACGTTGCGGGCGGCTCGGCCGGCGGTCTGGATAAGGGATCTTTCCGATCTCAGGAAACCTTCGTTGTCCGCGTCCAAAACCGCCACCAGTGAGACTTCCGGGATATCCAGACCTTCTCGCAGCAGGTTTATTCCAACCAGCACGTCGAAATTGCCCAGCCGCAAATCGCGCACCGTTTCGATCCTTTCGATAGTGTTAATATCGGAGTGCATATAGCGGACCCGGATGTCGAGTTCGGCAAGATATTCGGTCAGGTCCTCGGCCATTCTCTTGGTGAGGGTCGTAACCAGTATCCGATGGCCTTCCTTTACCTGCTTTCGTATTTCGCCTATCAGGTCGTCAACCTGGAAATCCGCGCGGCGCACCTCGATGGCGGGATCAATAAGGCCGGTGGGCCTGATGATCTGCTCTACGACACGCCCCCTGGTGTTGGCAAGCTCATACGGGCCGGGAGTTGCGGACACGTAGACGACCTGTTTTACCCTTTTTTGGAATTCGTTGAAATCGAGGGGCCTGTTGTCAAGGGCCGAAGGCAGCCGAAAACCGTAGCGGACAAGAGTTTCCTTCCTTGCTCTGTCGCCGTTGTACATACCGCGAACCTGGGGGATCGAAATATGGCTCTCGTCAATGAAGACGAGCCAGTCCTGCGGGAAATAGTCTAGCAGAGTGTAGGGAGGCGTTCCCGGAGCACGGCCGTCAAGGTGCCTGGAGTAGTTTTCGATTCCGTGGCAGAAGCCGAGTTCGACGAGCATTTCCAGATCGAACCTGGTACGTTCATCGAGGCGCTGCGCCTCCAGGAGCTTGCCCTCGCGATAGAAGAATTCAAGCCTTTCCGACAGCTCCTGTTTGATCGACTTCAAGGCCCGCTCAACGGTGTCCGCCGAGGTGACGTAGTGGGTGCCCGGGTAGATGTCCACTCTGTCCAGACGCCGGAAAGTCTTCCCGGTCAGCGGGTCGATTTCTTTTATCGAATCGACTTCATCGCCAAAAAACTCAATCCGTACCGCCCGGTCTTCCTCATAGGCGGGAAACACCTCCACTACGTCGCCTCTTACGCGGAAAACGCCGCGATGAAAGTCGTAGTCGTTTCTTTCATATTGGATGTCCACCAACTTGCGCAGAACATCTTCCCTCGGGATTTCCTGACCTGTTTTGAGCTGCAAGAGCATCTCATGGTATGTTTCGGGCGAACCCAAGCCGTATATGCAGGATACGCTGGCGACAATTATGACGTCCCGGCGCTCCAGCAGCGAGCGAGTCGCGGAATGGCGCATTTTATCGATGGTTTCATTAACTGAGGAGTCTTTCGCGATATACGTATCGCTCTGGGGGATATAGGCCTCTGGTTGGTAGTAATCATAATAGGATACGAAATACTCTACCGCGTTTTCGGGGAAAAAAGCTTTGAACTCACCATAGAGTTGTGCTGCAAGAGTCTTGTTGGGCGCTATGACCAGGCTGGGCCTCTGGACCTTCGCTATTACGTGCGCCATAGTGAAAGTCTTGCCCGACCCCGTCACGCCAAGCAGGGTCTGTTCATCCGCCCCGCCCAGTATATTCGACACCAGTTGTTCAATGGCCCGGGGCTGGTCCCCGGCCGGCTCAAACTGGCTTCTCAGCTCGAATGGTTTCATATCGCCTTTAAAATCAACCGCAGAGACGCAGAGACGCGGAGAAAAGCAATTAAGCAGACAGTAAGGACAAAAACAGAAAAAATGAGGTCTCTGCGCACTTTGCCCCTGTGCGGCGGAATTTTGAAGCACTGACCGATCGACAACTCCTAAAATCCTGTGGTTTGCACGAGAGGCCACGGTCGATCTTGAGAGATGGCAGAGAAAACGATAACTTATGTTTGACTGCCGGGTTTCTTCCCCAGGCGTTCTCTGCGTCCGTCAAAATCGACAGTGGCCCCCCCCCGATCAAATTGGCGGATTGCGACCGGGTTGTAAATCGCCGGAATGACGAAGGTGATGTTCCCTCAATCCCTCAATTCCTCAATTCCTCAATTCATGACAATACGCTATTTTCTTCGTCGTCGTCATCTTCTTCCGGAAGGTAATCGAGAGGCTCCGGATTATTTTGTTTCAGGTCCAGACGCTTGAGACGCGACCTGTCGCTTATGACCTTTTCCATTTCGCGGCGAACTTCGCTTTGGTTCATGAGTTCGGAAAGCAGGATACGTTTATAGCTGATACTGCGAAGCTCGTTTTCCAGAAATTCATCCCTTTCCTGCTTGAGTTTGAAATTCTGTTGAAAAAGCTTTTCTTCCAAAGACTCGTTTTCTATAAGCAGCGTAATCAGCATGTCGCTCAGCTTGCTTTTACGCAGCCCCATCATCCCGACTCCGGCGGCTTTTCTCCGGTACTGATCGAGCTTGTTTTCAAGAAACTGTATTCGTTGCTCGAGCTCCAGCTTGTCGTTTTCGAGTTTTTGCTTTTCATTATCCCAAAATGACTTGAGCGCCCGTTCGATGGTCAGCATTTCAGCGCGCTCGCCGGCCGCATTGACCTTGGATTTTCGGCTTTGCGTGCGGTATGCGACCAAATAGCTGACCGAAGACACGACCGTTACACAAAACAGCCCGGCCAACACTTGATAAACGATCAAATCCATCAGAATTCCCTCTCGTTGATTCGGTGCGCCGGAAATTGCCGGCCGCTCCCGGCAATGGCCGCCCCCCAATTGACTCTCAAGCCAAGCGCAGTATAAACTCTAATTTCAATCACGTAAACACGAGAGGTTAATTTCCGGTGGGCTTTCACCACGAACCACAAACCACGGATGATCACGGATAAAAAGATTCCTGAGGTACGCCACGAGGCGACTTCAATTCGGCGTTTCTACTCAACTTCAAGCACAAATGCCTGTGCTGGAGGCGGGTAGTGCGCTGGCAATGACAAAAGCCCGATCCGTGAAATCCGTGGTTTCCCGAACGTTATCGAGATCTTTTTGGCGAGATTTCCTGTCAGGCGCCGTCTAAACCCGCCCTCGATTTTTCCATGAACCAGTGTTCGGTATCTATGTAATAAAATTTCAAATCCGCAAGCATTATGTAGTGGGACCTCTCCTCTGCCAGCATGTGATTCAGAAATTCACGCTCGACCGGTTCGGTAGCTCCTTTGAGTCTGGCCAGAAAAAATTCTATGCCTTTATTTTCCAGCTCCATCCCGCTCTCAATCGCGGCGACATCGTCAAGGCACGCCTTTGAGATAGTGTCCCGCTTTTGCTGCACCTTCCGCATGAACCCGCTTCTGTCAGGGGTGTCCAAATCATAAAAGCGGCAGACGTCCATATCGCCCGAGGAGCCCCCGGACAGATCGGCATACATTGCATTAAGCCTATCGAGATGATTCTGCTCGACATCGCGCAACATTTCGAATGTTTCGGTGCCGACCCGGTCGCCGCATTTTCCAGCAGCTTCCGCGTAAAGATCTCTCATTTTTTCCTTGATTTCGACGACTGTACACATAATTTCGATGAGTCCGGAACCGCCGTTTTTCATTTCTACTCTCCTTGATTAAGAACAGGTGGTAAGTGGTCAGTGCTCAGTGGCCGGTAAAAAAGTCTTTTCTGACCACTTACGTCTGAATCTTAAGCAGTCGGCATCACCTTTGCCACCGGCGTATGCGCTTTGTGCCCAAGTATGAACCATTTTCTGAAGGCAAGAATGAAAACGGCCGCCATCAGGCCCATGAGGGACGCGGCAAGAACGGCCAGAAGATAGTTGCCTTGAATGGCGTTGAACTTTATGAGGTAGTAGCCTGCGGTCATTGTTACCGGCACCATTAAAATTCCCGGAACGGCGGTGATCCAGGAGTATTTCATTTTCCCCATTCCAATGATCATTGTGGTTCCGACAATCAGGGCGCACGCTGCAAGCAGTTGGTTGCTCATCCCGAACAGGGGCCAGATCGTTGTGATATTGCCCGTATAGACCAGGTAGCCCCAGGTACAGGTGAACATCGCGCTTGTGAAGACAATACCGGGTATCCATCCCTTCTCTGTAAATTTGGGGACCACCCTCCCGATGATTTCCTGGAGAAGATATCTTCCCACGCGTGTTCCCGAGTCAACGGCGGTCAGGATGAACACAGCCTCGAACATGATCGCAAAATGGTACCAGTAGGCCATCAGCCCTTTCATGAAGGAAACGGAGCTAAATATGTAAGCCATACCCACGGCGAGGGAAACAGCTCCTCCGGGCCTGCCCTGAACGTTTTCCTGGACCGCCTCGGCCAACTGTGGGAGATGCACGGTCGACATGCCCAGGGTCTTATAGGCTGCCGCAGAGGCATTGATCGCGAAATAATCGGCAGGAACGAGAACGCATGCTGCAATAAGCGCCATTATAGCCACGAAGCCTTCGACAAGCATTGCTCCATACCCAACGAAAAGGATGTCCCTTTCGTTATCGATCATCTTCGGGGTTGTTCCGGTGCCTATTATGGCGTGAAAACCCGAGAGCGCGCCGCAAGCAATAGTAATGAAGAGGAACGGGAAAACCGAACCGGGAGCAGCCACGAGCGGCCCGCCGCCGCTGATGAATTTGGTTAAAGGCGCCATCTGGAGGTATGGATGAACAATAGCGATACCAATTGCCAGGGCGGTGATGGTTCCCAGTTTAAAGATAGGTCGAAAGGTAATCGCGAGGAACCAGGAGCAGCCAGACGGGCAGAGCCGAGGCTACGAAACCGTAGGCAGGAATGAAAATGGAGCACTGTTCTTGACAGGTAGAACCACTTCGAGAGCACGGGATGAGCAGCGACAAAGGGACCGGTAGAAATGACAAGGGCAAGGAGAATAATGCCGATTACACTTCCGCCCGCCACGTCTCCTGGTCTGACAATTTGCATCCAGACACCCATGATAACGGCGATAGGAATAGTGCAGATAACGGTGTAAGCGCTCCAGGGGCTTTTCATCATGGCATTGACGACAGCGAGTGAAAGTCCGGCAAGTGTCAGAATGAGTATGAACAAAACGGCGAAACTGGCCACCACCCCGGCCGCCTTCCCTATCTCCGATTCGGCGATTAGCGATATGCTCTTTCCTTCGTGGCGAATGGAAGCGAAAAGGATGACCATATCGTGTACTGCTCCGGCAAATACCGCTCCGACGATTATCCAAAGGGCGCCGGGCAGATAGCCGAACTGGGCCGCCAGGACCGGTCCAAGCAGCGGACCCGCCGCCGCTATGGCGGCAAAATGATGTCCAAAAATCACATACTTGTTGGTCGGCTGGTAATCGATGCCGTCTTCGAGCGTATGAGCCGGGGTGGGCCTGTCCGGGTTTATTCCCAGCACCTTGCTGGCGATGAAGATCCCATAATAACGGTAGGCAATTGCAAATACGCACAAGGCATGAATACAAGGGTCAGTGCGTTCAAGAGGATCTCCTTCCGTTGCTGAAAGTTAGGATGATGATTTGCCGGAAACGACCCGATAATGCATTTGCAATAAGAAGAACAACCCTTGGCACGGCAAGTCAAGCAAATTGAACAGGGAGGCTGACTTTTTTTCACCCAAGGTGACGCTTTCGCTAACCCCGGGCTGAATTATTCAGCCCCTTGATGGCTAAACACAGGACAAAAAAGCCGGAAAGCATCTCTGCTTTCCGGCCTGAATATAAATCTGCAGGACTTGGCTGCCTATTGGGCTGGAACATTTTTTGCGGGAGCCGGGGCTGTTTTTGCAGGCGCCTGAGCCTCGGGTTGAACCGGCTGCGCTTCCGGGGCCGCTGTTGCGGCGGCGCCTGCGGCTTAGCCTGGGGCTGTTCCGCTGCGGGGATGCCGGTCATTACCGACCGGCTGTGAACCCCCGGCCTGTGCATAAAAGAAACAGCAGGCAAGTTATCATAAATACGATGGCTGCGCCGGTCGTCAGCTTGCTCATAAACGATCCGCCGCCCGATCCGCCGAACAGTGTTTGAGATGCGCCCCCAAATGCGGCGCCCATTTCAGCGCCCTTGCCGGTTTGCAGCAAAACGATAGCGATCAGCGCGACACAGGCAGTCAAATGCATTACAACAATAAAGGTAGCCATTAGCTGAGAATTCTCTCTTTTTCAGGATTAAACTGAACAAGGCGTTTAAATGAGCCCACTTCAAGGCTTGCCCCGCCAACGAGCACTCCATCAATATCCGGCTCGACCATCGAACGAATCGATATTATCGGGCTTAACCGAGCCACCATATAATATCCTGGCCTTTTTTCAACCTCTTTGTTGAAAAGCGCTGCGAGTGTCTTACGAATAAGCGCGTGCACCTCCTGTGCCTGAGCGGCCGTTGCGGTCCTGCCCGTCCGATCGCCCAAACAGGTTCATAGGCGATTACGAGCAGTTCGGCCTGCCTGGCGCTCAAACCGCTCAGGGCCCCTTCGACCTGGCGTCCCACAACTTCGAACGTTCTACCCTGCTCACGCTGTTCGAGTATTCCCCGACGCAGACAATGGGAACCATGCCGCCCGCGAGGACCGCCGCCGCTTTGCGGCGCACCGTTTCGTCGATTTCCCCGAATAGCTGACGCCGCTCCGAATGCCCAACAATCACGTAATTGTATCCAAGATCGTCAGCATAATCGGCGGACTTCGCCGTTGAAAGCCCCCTTTTCTTCCAGTGACGATTCTGCCAGCAAGGCTAAGCCCTGCTCGTCAAATTGTCACGACTCGCTTAGCGCCGTGAACCAGGCGCAATAACAATCGCGGTAAGCGCAAGGCCCGGTTTCCTCCTGGATCGACTTGATAAAGGAAACCGCCTCGGCAACAGTCTTATAATTTTCCAGTTGGCTGCGATCAGTGGTTTCTGCTCGGATTCATTATTTGTTCAACACC
>CAVRZU010000034.1:0-6865 GCA_963725365.1 uncultured delta proteobacterium
TACTTTGCTGCGAATACCGACGCGGGATTTCTGCACGCCGTCACCACCGCGATCCACGATGGGATTCGCAAGCCCTCGGTGGTTTCCATCAGTTGGGGAGGTCCGGAGTCCTCCTGGACGGCGCAGGCGCTGACGGCCTTCGACCAGGCATTTCTGGCCGCGGGTGTATTGGGCGTCACCATTACGGCCGCAGCAGGTGACGATGGTTCGTCCGAACGGTGTCCACGACGGGTTGGCCCATCTGGACTTTCCCGCTTCCAGCCCCAATGTTTTGGCCTGCGGCGGCACGCGACTGATCGGGTCGGGCGCCACCGTCAGCATATGATGAGTTGAAGAACGACATAAAACGTATTGCTCATGAGCCAGGATGTGCTCGTTCCATTTAAGACGGCCTATTTGGACCTGAGGGTTGCCCAGGATATCAATGAACTCGTCGAAAAGGTCCGGCGCAGATTGAATCCCAATATCAGGATACTAGGTTATTTCGGCACCATTCCAACCTTCGCACCAGGGAATCCCGGCTGTCGGTTGAAGACATGAGAAGAATATATGGCGAGAAAGTTTTCAAAACCGTGATTCCTGCCTGGACCAGAGTGGCCGAATCCCCGCGCAGCGGAATCGGCAACGAATACGCGCGGTCCTCAACCGGAGCCAAAGCCTACACGGAACTCGTCAAGGAAGTATTTGACGTGGTACGGCAAGAACGGAAGAGTGTGCAAAGAGGTTGGGAAGGCGAACGATGAAAGCATATGAATATTACGCAGAGATCCTGCCAGACGGGCACTTGTCCATTCCCGAAGATCTCAAAGAAATGCTGAAATCGGATTCGAAGGTCAGAGTCATGCTTTTACTGGACGACGACGACAGCTTGTGGGAAAAACTTACCATTTCTGAGTTTATGGCGGGGTTTCCCGAAAAAGATTCAATTTATGACACCCTATAGATTTGGCGATATCGTCCTTATTGGATTCCCACATACTGACCTTCATAGTGTTTCGAAAAGGCCTGGGATTGTGATGTACGATTCGGGTGACGAGGATGTTCTCGTTGCCAGAGTAACGACTCAAAGGTATGTGACCGAAGCAGACTACAAAATCGTTGATTGGCAGAGATGTGGTCTTCTGGCGGAATCATTCATAAGGCTCGGCAAGCAAGCGACGATACAGAAACATTATATTAGCAGACGGCTGGGTGCATTGGAACCTGAAGAAGTTGCCGGGTTGAAATCGATCCTGCGAAAGATGTTCTCATTATAGAGATTAGCTTTATTGAGTCATAAAGCTCAACGGCAAATTGAGCATTACAGAAGCTCGAAGGACGGGCAACTTGGTGGATGCCATCGCCGAAGCTGGCGGTGGGACCGCCGGCCAGGTTCGCCGCTGTGCGGTTCGTTATGACCTATCTCATCCATTCGAACTGCTCCTTCGGCTTCTCAGTGAACTCAGGAAAAGGCCGATGCCGCCCACCAACAGAACAAGAATCGTCAGCAATTCAAAAGCGCTCATATTATGAAGGTGGAAGCGAGTCTGGGCAATGACGCCAAACGCAAGCATTGCGAGGGACACGACCGCGAGCAGCCACCCCAGGATGTTGGATGCGTTGTAGAAGATCATGCCCACGCCAAACAGGAAAGGGAACAGCACGTACCCGCTCGTGATTCCCATTCCCCAGGCGCTGAAATATTGATAGCCGAGGCCGAACCCCAGGCTAACCTGTATGTTCTGTAAAAAGAGATACCCTCCGCCCGCCATCATAAGAAGACCAAGAAAGAAGTGCCCAGTCCCACCGTCTGTACCGCCAGCGCCGCGCATAAACGCCTCCCTTGCAGCAGTTTCTATCCATATCAGGACAGGTACTTGATCCGGAGTCGATCTATGAATGATTCCAGATCGTTGCGATCGCCCTCCCTGTAATCTTCCGGGTACAGAAGGGCAGACATGTAGAAAATGCTTGAAAGCTCCCACGCCTGCTCCGCTCTCATCGCAAAAGAGTTCAGTCCCTTCTCGAACTCGGCCCTGACATCTTTGGCCATCCCGCCGCAAAACGGACCGGCCAACTCAGGCAGTTCCATCAGAAGCATCGTTTTCTCTCGAAGGTTTTGCCGGTGTGTCTCAGGATCATCTCTTGTAAACAGAGCTTCTCGAGCTTCGTCCTCAATTCGCCTTATCTTTTCTGCCGCACTTTGAAGCGCCGAAACAGCATTGTATATATTTTCCCTCGGGGTCATGGAAGCCCTCCACAGATTTAAATCATCGAGATCGTTTGTGATCCCGTCTTATACCCCAAAACCTCGACTGCGGTCGAGGTTTCTCTTTCGGGCCTGCCACGGCAGATGCTTCCGTGCCGGTGTTCAGTTCGGGTATGCCGTACCAATCAGGAAAAAAGTGGATTGACACGCAGTCAATTAATGCTTCCCGCTCCTTGTCCCTTTGCTTCTCGCTTCCTTCCGCCCGCGCTTTTCAGAAAGCCGTCAACCACCTGACGCATCTCATTACACTAAGATAGCAAAAACAGTCAAAAATTGGACAAAAACAGCTAAAAATTCGGGAAATACCGCTATTCTCTGCATCTGGGGGCTATTCCGCATCCTGCGCTATTCTTTCCCCTAATTCCTCTCCACATCTTACTGCGTAACCATAGGCACGCATATTGCCATGTCTTAGCCCAAAACCACCATAACATAACATTTGAATGAGGACAATTAATGACGCGATGTCGGGGTTTCGACGTTCCAAGTGGAGTGTGCCTTTCTTTGGTTAATCATCTTGACCGTGCTATCAACCATTTTCGCCCGGCCGGTAGACGCCGTGACGATTTCGACCGGTGAGCCGTTTAGAGGCAGTCTGATCAACGGAGTCCAATTCCCTTCACCATTGCACGGCTACAGGCTGACAGATGAAAACTGCAGCTTCACCACCCCGGAAGTGGTGGGAGCATTGCTCGAAGCGGCTGAGGGATTCAAGGCCATGTATCCCGATTCCTGTGACGTCGTTTTGGGTGATTTCTCCGCCAAGGGCGGAGGGCGGCTCAAGCACCACAAATCGCACCAGAACGGACGCGATGTGGACATCGGGATGTTTGTCAAAGACAATGTCCCCTTGGAGCGCCTTGTTCCTATGAATACCAGCAGGCTCGATGTCGGCAAGACATGGTGCGAGATCCGGAGTCTGCTCAGCACGCAGTGCGTGGAGCACATTTTCCTGGACAGGAGTATCCAGGTGCGACTCTATCGGCATGCGTTGAGTGAGGGAGCCGATCCCGAGGATCTGGCGAAAATCTTTGCGAATGCAGGGGCCGGAACAAAACCAGGTTGTATCATTCAACATGTGCCCGGCCATCTCAGCCACATGCATGTGCGGTTCTTTGCTCCCTGGTCGACCCTTGCAGGCACACTCAAGAAAATTGATCCCCGGAGACAGACGGTGATTGAAACAGCACAGTGGTTCTGCCCTCAACAGCAAGCCGGCCCCTCTGCCCACAGCAGCGAGACCGAGTTGAACAAAATGGCGACGTACAATGCGGGCATCCGCGGGGCTAACCTATTACTGAGATAGGGATATCTTGACTCACGGATGGCCTTCTGGATCTTTTCTGACTCAAGGCCCGGCCCGGGAAATTACAGTTGACATGCAACCACTTGCCCGATATTGATTCATACTGATTCTGTATGGCTCTAAACGATCTGTGGGGCTGCGCTTCGAGACTGTGTAGTAAAGCCTCCGGTTCACATATTCCCCCTTTTCTAAAAGGCTCGCGGCGGGGATTTGTCTTGCCGCCGCCGAAGGTGGCTTCGGTCCCAACCACTTATTTTTGTATCTTTGACCGGATCTGTGCACAGAGATGAAGTTATCGACCGGGCTGGCGGGACTCGCCCCTTAGAGCTTCCAGAGCGTGGGCTCACCTCTTTTGGAGGTTCGAAGGCTGACCAGGAACTTTGGGAGACATGAGGATGAGTAAAGCTGTTGCGGGATTCGTGGCTATTTCGGCATTCATGGCTTTTGGGGCCGTGTGGGCGGCCGAGGGGCCGATCGTGCTGGGCGCCCATGCTTCGCAAACCGGGGTATTGGGCAAACACGGAACCGAGCAGATCAAGGGTACCCGGCTGGCTGTTGAAGACTTTGAGAAAAGGACCGGAATAAAGGTGGAACTCAAGGTCTACGATGATGAAAGCAACCCGCGGAGGGCCGTCGCAGCGGTCGAGAAACTGGCCGGGATGGATAAAGTCAACGGCATTGTGGACGGCTACGGATCGAACCTGGTGGGGCCTGCCTCAGAGGCGGCTGAACGCTACAACACGCCTTATCTCACTACCGGCGCCGTGAGCACGAATCTTTCCTCCAATAACCTCAAGAACTTTTTCAGACTCAACTATATGCCAGGCTACGCCGCAGCCCAGTCCGGGGCCATCAAAGATATTCTAAAGGCAAAGAAGGTGGGAATCCTTTACAACAGCGAAGCTGCTACGGCTGAGATCGCCGATGCGGTGAAGGGCCAGCTCATAGAGGCCGGACTGGAGGTCCCGGTGTTCGAGGGCTTCGGGAAAGGTACTACCAACTTTAAACCGCTCCTGCTAAAACTCAAGGACAACGGCTGCGATGCATTGATCGTGGAAGGCTATTTCCCGGATTATGTGGGCACCATCAAAGATGCCAGGATTTTAAGACTTCCCGTGAAAGCTTACGTCGGCGCCTGGGGAATCGCCACACCGGAGTTCATCAGTCAACTCGGGCCTATGAGCGAGTTCGTCTACGGGACCTCCGTGTGGGAAGCAGGCACAGCCCCGGAGGAAACCCAAAAAGAAGAGGCTGAGATCGTAGCCGCGTACAAGGCCAAGTATAACCGAACACCATCTTACATCGCCATGCTGGGCTATCTGTCGGCCGAGTATATGCTCGAAGCCATTCAAAAGGGAGGCCAATCCGGTCAATACGATCCTGACAAGACCCGGGCGGCGCTGCGGTCAATGGATCAGCATGAGCCCGATGGGGCGCGTCGCATTCGACGAGAAGGGTGATCCGAAGTACTTCACTGCGATGCTCTTTCAAATCCAACACGGAAAGCGGGTCGTGGTCCACCCGAAGGACCGCGCCTCCGGACAGGTCGAGTATCCGGCAGTTCCCTGGGCCTATAAGCAGCTCAAGCATGTTGAAGTAGATTAGGTTGAAGGCTGCCGGGCTGTAAGGTGCAAGGGGGTAACCTCTTTTACGGCAGCCTGTTCTAAGGAGGGCGGGAGGAAGATTTCCCAGGCGGCCATTGTGCAGTCTCTGTCCTGGGGCGTGACGGAGGGGGTGAACTACTCCCTGTTCAAGCGGCTCCGAAAATCCGCCGTTGAAGAAACGACAGGAGAAAAGAAATGAAATTATCATACATGGCTTCGACTCGTCCGACTGTGAACATTCCGAACGAATCACTCACCTTTCCCTTGAGAAAAGCGGCAGAGTCCTTTGCCGGCAAAATTGCAGTGATCGAGCCTGAAGCCGGAGGCCGTGAATGGACTTTTGCGGAGTTAGAGGAGCGATCGTCCGCTTTGGCCGCTTCACTCAACTCCCTTGGAGTCCGGACGGGCGACAGGGTCGGGGTTTGGCTGAAAAACAGCGTCGAGTACATCCTCTCCTTTTACGCGATTCTCAAGGCAGGCGCTGTGGTCGTGCCGGTGAGCACCCATAATGGAGAGCGGGAAGTCACAGCCCAGTTGGCCGCAACCAAAGCCAAAGCAATCATTGCGGCGCAAGACCGGTATTCCACGATATGCAGCCTCGAGGGAAAGGCGGCCGTTCGGATCTGCGTCACTGAAAAGGGGACCGATCCCGGGCCGGGGCTTATTTCTTTTTCATCGCTGACCAACGGTTCCAGCCAGATTGACCGGTCGATCGATCTTGATCCCCGGGAGACCCTCGCAGTCCTTCCTTTCTCCAGCGGGACTACGGGTTTGCCCAAGGGTGTCATGTTGACTCATTCAAACCTGCTGGCCAACCTCTACCAGGTACAGCAAGGTCACAAGGTCGGTCCGGAAGATGTCATGCTCAACCAGTTGCCTTTTTTCCATATTTACGGCATGACCGTCCTGATGGGCAGCGCTGTCATGGCCGGGGCCGTGCAGGTCCTCGCCAGCAGATTCAGGCCGGTCGATGAATTCCTGGGCCTTTTTGCCACCTACCGGCCTACACTTTTCTTCACGGTCCCGCTGATATTGCAGGAACTCTGTCAAAACCCCCTGGTGCAGGAAATGGACTGGAGCGCCCTGCGCTACGTCAATTCCGGAGGAGCGCCCCTGGCGCCCGCACTGCAGGAGCGATTCACCGCCTTGACGGGAGTTCCCGTCATTCAGGGATACGGTCTGACCGAATCCTCACCGACCACTCACGTAGTGCCCCCGAATGCAATTAAGGTTGGACCCATAGGGACTCCAATTTCGCTAACCGAGCACAAGATCGTCGATCCTGCGGCGCAAAGCATAGTCCCGGTTGGCGAAGTGGGCGAGCTTTGGCGCGGCCCCCAGGTGATGAAAGGCTACTATAACGACCCTCAGGCATCGACTTAGCACCCTGGTGGACGGCTGGCTTCGCACTGGAGACCTTGCAAAGCAGGACGAAGACGGCTAGTCTATATCGTGGACCGGCTCAAGGAGCTGATCAAATGCAAAGGATTCCAGGTGGCGCCCGCAGAACTCGAACACGTGTTGCTCGCGCACCCGGACATCCTCGACGCCGCGGTAATCGGGCGCCCCACTCAGACTTCGGAGAGGCGCCTGTGGCCTATGTAGTGGTCCGGGACGGTTCGAATCTGTCAGGGGAAGCCATCATAGAATTCGCGGCGCTCGGGATAGCGAAATACAAACGGCTTGCACAAGTGCTGCCCATAGATG
>CAVRZU010000035.1:0-8691 GCA_963725365.1 uncultured delta proteobacterium
CAATATGCGCTCGGCGTCAAGCAATTCGAAGTCGGTGGCGTTCGCCGTGCTCAACGGGAAGACTACGACCCAGGAGGCCTTCCAGCGCGGCGCGAATTTCGTTCTGCAGAAGCCGCTGACGCCGCTGCATGCCTCGCGCTGCTTCGACGCCGCACTCGACTGATGGTGCGCGAACACCGGCGTTATTTTCGCTTTCCCATCGAAATTCCGGTGCAGGTCGAGATTACGAACCAGGAGCTCACCGCGACCTCGACCAATCTGAGCGAGGGCGGCATGGCCATCCGGGCCGCGGTAAAGCTGCCCAAGGATACGCCGGTCGCGCTGCGCTTCACGTTGCCTGTCACCAACACAACGCTCGAGGTGAAGGGCCAGGTAGCGTGGATCGATGGCACACGGCAGGCGGGGATTCGGTTTATCGAGGTGCCGCAGAGTTCGCAATATCAGCTCGATAAATGGCTGACCGATCGGCTACGCGAAGAGATGCCCCACAATCTAGCGGCACATACAACATAGCGCTCCGAGCGTGGTTGCCGCAAGGTCATTCCACACGATCACCATTGCAATTAACGTGCAAGGCCGATGAGAATAAGGCCAACCATGTATTCGTGATGGCCGGAAAGAAAGTACGGCAAGGGAACATCAGGATCGGGCCGATTACCCAGTTTGGATCAGGGAAAGGGTCAGGCCCTAAAATTTCGGAATACCTGGCCCAACTGCTCGTACTTCACCTTTGCAAGAGGCGGATACATCATGAGAATCAGGCCGATTGCAATCGGAATGTTGGTTGTACCCACCTGAAAATAGTTGATAACGTTCTTTACGCCTGGATAGACCCAGCCTCCTCCAACTCCAAGAAACATGGCGAGAAATATCCAGAGAGTCAAGAAAGCGATCCAGAAAAGAAAGCCGCCTGGAAATGGATTCCGTCATGATAGCCTCACATTTCTGATAAAATTATTATTATTCTCCGGAGATGTCCTTTCCCTCGAGCCAGAGCTTGATGCGCTTTTCAATTTGATCCCGCACCTCCCGGAATTTCTGTAACTTTTCTTCCTCTGATCCTTCGACTGCCGCCGGATCATCAAAAACCCAGGACAACCGTTCGCCGATTCCGGGGAATGTGGTGGGGCAGTTTTCTTCCGCTTCGGCACAAACCGTGATCAAATAGGCGAAACTCATCTTGCCCAGATACTCTTTAACGCTTTTTGAGTGTTGGCCTGAAAGATCGATGCCGATTTCTCGCATCACGCGTTCGGTATAAGGATTTATAGTGCCGGGCTTAAGTCCAGCACTATAAGCCCGCAAATGTCTTCCGGCATACTTTCGCAGGAAAGCTTCCGCCATCTGGCTTCGAGCGGTATTGCCGGTACACAAAAAAAGCACGCATTCATTTTCCATGTTCTGCTCCTTTGAAAGAGTCAGGGAGTGATAACACTAAGAAAAATGCCTTCGAAACCTTTTACGCAAAAGACATTATCGATTCTCCTCCTGCGGTTCGAATTCGAATTGCCCGAGATAGCCTGCAAGCTTTGTCTTTCGCTCCCCGTCGAGTGGTGGGCAACCATCGGCATCCCTGCCTCCTTCCGCAACCTGCGCGGCAAAGACCATACACGTCGGCTGACCGCACTCGCCACAGTTAGTCCTGGGGAGGAGTTTAAGGATTTCAAGTACCTTCGGCTTTGGAGCACTTTCGAAACGGGGCTGAATTTCTCCCCGTCGCTCCCAGATATCGTTTATCTCCTGTTTGAGCCATTCGACGATTTTCTCCCCCTCCGATAGGTCACTGAGGGCGTTTACGCAGATTTTCCTCGAATGAATCGCGATGAGTTTCCCATGCAACCTGAAGGAAACGCACGGAGGGTCATTGATGTACTGAAACCCCCCAAGCGCGGCATTCAGATACGGAATCACTTTACTTATGTCCTGATCGAGATGGGCTATCAGGTGTACCGACTGGGCCTCGGGTCTGCACTCGGGGCGGACAAATTCCTTGGTGTAACTATTGAGTAGCATGGGACACCTCCTTGCAGGGAAGGGTGTTCAGTTAGAGGGCAGCTTACTTCTTTTTTAGAGCCTCCATTACAGCCCATTTAACTTTCTGGATTTCCTCCTACTGTATCCAACTGAAATTACTTCCCCAGCCATCTTTTCACTTCAGACCTTGCAGGGACTTTACCCGTCAGCTTTACCTGGTCATCAACGACGACGGCAGGAGTACTGAAAATACCCAGTTTTGCAATCTCCTCTATATCCGTGACGTACTCCACTACAGCATCGGAACCTGTTTCAGCGATAACCTCTTTGACCAGTTTCTCTGTCTGGTGACATTTCCTACATCCGGGACCAAGCACCTTAATCTTCATCTTTGTCTCCTTGCTTTCGCCGGCTCTGCGAAGGACGCCGAGTATTAAATCAGCGCATTGAACAGGTATCCGACGATGATACAGCCTACTGCGACTACACACGTAAAAACCAGGATGAGCCTCGGTTTGAGGACCTTGCGTAAAATGACAGTCTCCGGAAACGATATGGCCACCACCGCCATCATGAATGCGAGCACCGTTCCCATTGCTGCGCCCTTCTCTATTAGGGCGGATACTACCGGTATGATTCCAGCCGCATTGGAATAGATAGGGATGGCGATCAGCACCGCGACAGGAACCGACCACCATACCCCTTTGCCCATGATAGAGGCCAGATAACCCATCGGCACGTAGCCATGGATGCCTGCCCCAACGGCAATGCCCAGTATGACGTATATCCAAACTTTGCCGACGATATCGCGAACGGCTTCGAGGCCAAACCGGATGCGATCCGCAAAACTTTTCCGTTCCTCGTCGTATACGCCGCTCTCACCCACCTGGATTTTGTAAACCCAGTCTTCAAGATGCCGTTCCATCTTAAGCCGGCCGATGGTCCAGCCGGCAAGCATGGCAATGATGAGTCCAGTGCTCATATAGATGGCGGCGATTCTCCATCCGAAAAGCCCGTAGAGCAACACCAGCGCAATCTCATTGACCATAGGCGAGGAAATGAGGAACGAAAAGGTTACCCCGAGGGGCACGGAAGCGGTGACAAAGCCGATGAAAAGAGGCACCGCCGAGCAGGAGCAAAAGGGGGTAACGATCCCGAGCATGGCAGCCAGCACATTTCCTACCGATTCGCGCTTTCCGGCAAGGATTTTGCGCGTGCGTTCCGGAGTGAAATAGGAGCGAATGATGCCCACTCCGAAGACCACCAGGAGCAAAAGCATGAACACTTTTGGTGTGTCGTAAAAGAAGAACTCAATAGAGTTTCGGAGATGTTGAGTGTTCCCGATAGACAAATGCTGCATGGACAGAAATTGTACAAAGTGACGAGCCAACCAGCCCGCAAAGGGCTCCAGGCTTTCATAGATAAACCACCAGGCTGCCAGCATCGGGACCCCGAGCAGAACGTATCTGACAGTCATCATCGTATTGCTGGCGGGGGCATCCTTGTCCACCGTCACAGGTGCATCCTTGTTGCAGCCACCATCACAGGCGCAGCTCTTTTCCTGGATCGCTTTCATCGCCTGTTCCATATATTTGGCTCCATCATCCTTTAGGCAGTGCCGGTTGGGATTGAACAACCGTTATTATGATTGTCTCCCCGAAGATTGGCTGGCTTCAACCAACCACTTCTTGATTCTGTCCCTTGAGGGAACGCTTCCCACGCAGACGGCTTTACCGTTGATAAGAAGCGCCGGGGCGCCCATGATGCCGTATCGGGCGATCTCCTTGATATCTGTCAGGTGGTCTACTCCTGCAGGGAGATTGATCTCCGTGAGCACTTCCATGATCATTTGTGTCAAGGAATGGCACTGATAACAACCCGTGCCGAGGACCTTGATATCGAGCCCATCGGGAGCATCTTCAGCATAGGGCTGCCCGAGAAACTTCCGAAACTCCCGCACAAATGCTTTGCCGTAGTTTTCTTTTGCGCTACTCGGTATGTAGTTGTCTTTTCCTAAACGGTCGAGCATGAGAGAACGAACTTCATCATCAAGCCTGTCGGCATGGGTCCCGGCCATTTCTTCCATAAGTTGCTTAATGCCGACAATACTGATGGCAAATCTTCCAACTTTGATCTGCGTTATATCTTTTTCTGCCATGTCCCATCCTCAACGCCGAAGACGTTCCAACCTCTTCCTAAATTTTTCTTTGGAGAAGATTGGCATATTTGGTCAAATAAGCAAGTTCCAGCCCAAAAAAACTTCTATTATTTCGAAGAGACTACCTTCGATTGGTTGAGCATCTTGATCTGCTCCTCCAATCTTTGACCGACGAAATCTTCGACGCAACTCAGGAAGTTCGCCACACACTTCATCCGCAAAGAGTAGTAGATGTTAGTGCCCCTCCGCTCATCCTGTAGGATTCCAGCTTCCTTCAGTATGCTTAAGTGCTTGGAAACAGTTGAAATGTCAGACCCAACCATCGCCTGGAGTTCACATACACACCGTTCACCGGCAAAAAGGCCTTCAACCATTTTGAGCCTGCTCGGATGCCCGAGAGCTTTAAAAATTTTGGCGCGCATTTCAAGGTAATAGGCGTTGCCATCCATATCTTTTCCTTTTTGGCATAATAGCAAACTTTAATGCCAAATGTCAACGTTTTCTAATAACCAAGACGGAAGGAGGAAAGACATTTTCAGCAAACCAGTCCGATCCGAAATGTTTTATTGATCAGGAGCAGGAAGGGGGGGCGCTTAGGCCGGGATAGGAGCGTTAGTGGAAACCAGACAATCCCCAGCAGGCTCAGTGAATGCTTATAATACCAAAGAATCAAAAGAGTCGGATTTGTTGTGCGGTGAGGAGGACTATGGCAGAAACTCGGATAGACCAGCTGTTCGAAGACATCGTAGAGACAATACGTGAACCCCTTTTGGTGCTGGATTCAGATCTGAAGGTTATCTCAGCAAACCGAGGTTTCATTAATTCATTCAAGGCAACACGGGAAGAAACTTTAGGCAATTTTATCTATGACCTGGGCAATAAACAGTGGGATATACCCAAGCTGCGGGAACTGCTGGAAACCATCCTTCCTCAACAGACCACCTTTGACAACTATGGCGGCATCCCCGGAAGCAATATCACTATCTTCGAAGCCATGCCCATCGCCG
Source organism: uncultured delta proteobacterium (assembly GCA_963725365.1). GTDB lineage: Bacteria > Desulfobacterota > Syntrophobacteria > Syntrophobacterales > Syntrophobacteraceae > SbD1. The sequence continues at coordinate 5,140 of CAVRZU010000035.1, forward strand.
GCGGCAGTCTGGACGGCGGAGGCAATCCCGAGGACGGCTACACCCTGCGCGGCGGGCGCATGCTGACCACGGACAATTACGAATGTACCTGGGACCTGTTCAAGACCATTCCTTCCCTGAGCGATCCAGGTCGATCCGTGTATGAAGAAACCATCGCGTTCAATGAACAGAATATCCCGCATTCCATGGCGCGCCTGGTCGACAGAAATCGCTTCAAGGTGGATGTGAAATCGATGGGATTTACCATGGAACATAGGCTGGAGTTACTCAAACTCAGCGAGGCCGACGAAGCCAAGCTGGGTGCGAGCTGCATTACCGACTGGTTGTCGCCGGATTTTTTCAAAACCAAGTTCTGGTACATGTGGGCTACCACATTTGCGTTCCAGCCCTGGCACAGTGCGGTGGAATTCAAACGTTGCCTGCATCGCTTCATGCTGGAATTCTCGCGCATCGAAACCCTGGCCGGCGTCAAGCGAACCGTTTATAATCAGTTTGATTCGTTGGTGCGTCCCCTGGTTAGCTGGCTGCAGTTGCAGGGCGTGAATGTGGTGATGAATTGTACGGTGACTGATTTCGACCTGAAAACCGAAGCTGGAAAACTCACGGTCACAGGCATCCATTGCAATCGGGACGGCAGTCACGATATTGTTGATGTCGCCGAGGGCGATTTGGTGTTCTTTCAAAACGGTTCTATGACCGATGCATCAAGCTACGGTAGCATGACAAGCGCACCGGCACACAGGACCAAGCAGGACAGCGGCGGTTGGGCATTGTGGGAAAAACTTGCGGCAGGCCGTCCCGAATTCGGTAACCATGCGGTCTTCAATTCCAGCATTCCGGAATCTTATTGGGAGTCGTTTACCGTCACTTTGAAAGACACTGCATTCTTCGACATGATGGAAAAATTCACCGGCAATCGAGCCGGGACCGGGGGCTTGGTGACCTTCAAGGATTCCCGCTGGTTTATGTCCGTAGTACTGGCTCATCAACCTCATTTCGTCGGCCAGCCTCAAGGCGTGCAAGTGTTCTGGGATATGCGCTGCATCCGGACCGCATAGGCGACTTCGTCGCCAAACCCATGTCCGAATGCGGCGGTGCAGAAATCCTGCGAGAGCTTTGCGGGCACCTTAACTTTGACCTGGAAAAGGTGGCCACCGCCAGTTGCATTCCTTGCCGCATGCCTTACATAACCAGCATGTTCATGCCGCGTGCCGAAGGCGACAGGCCGCTTCCGGTTCCCCGAAATTCCAGAAACCTGCGCTTTCATCAGCCAGTTCGTCGATATCGGGGCGATGTGGTCTTCCACGGTGGAGTATTCGGTACGGGCGGCGCAGATGGCTGTGTATGAGTTGCTCGAGATAGATCGTGAAGTCCCTCCCATCCACAGGGCATGACAAGTCGTTCAAGGTGAAGCTGGACGCGGTGCTCAAGGCCTTCTGGTGAATTGCTGACATGTCACCACTTAGGGGCTCATTGGATTCTCACCTACGTCCGATGGGTCCCTTTTCTTTAGTTTCAATTCATTTACTTATGAAGCACGCTCCAACAGCGGAAACGAAATTCCCAGTGATTCACCCAAGAGTGTCAATTCCTCTATCGTGGCCTTAGTCAGCGGAATGCCATTTTCAGCCTCTCGGTTTCGATTCTCAATTCCGGTTCCCCGGGGATCAGGATTTCCTTCACAACCCATGGCTTTAGCGCTTTGTTTAATGTTCCTGATGTAACAATCCATCTCTTTTTTCGGGTTGTTTTCTTCCCATGAAGCAATCCGGATCGACGGCCATGAAGGTGTGACACGTGCCTTGAATACCTGTTCTCATCCTCCTGATAAAGACTTTTGATCCTGCTGAGGTACATTTGCCGCCGGTGAGCACCGCTGTCAGGCATCTCATGAACTAAAACCATGCCGTAGCCCTTATGGCCTCCGACCGGCACAGGGGCGCCTCCTCCTTCCCAGCCCTCAAAGGGGTCCTCGGTGGGCAAGACCTTCCTTGTCTACTGCCCAGCCCATGGGAATTTTCTCTCCCTTTCTCGTGGGCCAGGATGAGTTTGCCGGACGACACGGCCCCAAGTGAAAAATCCAGGACCACCGGAGTGATATTTGCTCCGCTGGAATTGCATATGCCATGGGATTATTGCCGACGATTCGTTCTCTGCCCCCCCAAAGGGAACATCATGGGAGCGGAGTTTGAAACGACATAGCCGATAAAATCTTTGCCCCAGGGCCATCATGGGGAAAAGGCCCGCTACACCGAAATGGCCGCGCGCCCTTTACCGAGACCCAACTAATGCCATGTTGCTCAGCCTTGGCTGATGGCCCTTTTCATCGCCTCTGTAGGCGACAATATGGCCCATCGAGCCCGTGGGCCTCCAAAAAAGCGGTCGGGCCCCTTATCTTTGAGGGTCGTCAGTTGGCACTCTTTGCGCACATATCCTTTGTGCAGCCGCTGGATATAAATTGGAAGGAGCGTGACCCCATGCTTCCACGCCCCTGAGTCTGCCCTTGCCAGCAGTTCGGAGATCATCTCCGCCTCGGCAGCCGGGAACCCCCTGCCTTAATGTATGCCTGACAACAGAAGGCCTTGAGGTCGTGGAAAAGAAATCCGACAATTGATGTTGGTGTGCATAACGCGCCCCTTCGCTCGAAATGTTTTGTTAAATTACTAAGGTATCTTTCGGATCAAAGGGAACTGAGATCAGCCATTCTGCTAAACGAAATCGGAATTCGACACGAGGTGAGAAAAGGATGTCCAACCGGGTACTAATATTCCATCTAAACGGCGCCTGACATCTCATAGTGACGCTTTACGATTTAAATACTTGAGCTTGCCTGTGACGCGAGCCCTAGTTTTGCGCCGTGGAATGGAAAATTTTTACTTCATTATGTGTTGCAAACTTCGCCGATACTGTATATAAGCCCTTAAGTGTCCATTTTGCGGGACACCAAACGCTTGTCGCGGAGGTTATTTCGATGATTGAGGATAATGCAGAATATAAAGTGATGTCAAATCGCAAATCGACTCGAGGAGAAAAAATGACCCCGGACGCCCAAAGACTGAAGCACGTGCGCAGTGTTGCCGCAAACGACAGGGATCTGGACAAACTCAGCCAGGCAAAGTTTGCGAAAATGCTTGGGGTTAACCCCAGCACTATCAGCCATATCGAGGCGGGCACTACCCGCATTCAGATCGAGCTTGCCAATATTATTGAGGAAAAAACCGGGTTTTGCCGGGCCTGGCTCGTTACCGGCGATGGCCCGCAAAATCGGTGACCGGCCCTATCCGAACACGAAGGAAGAGAACGCCGATACCTTTATCGGAGGTCAGAAGAGGCAATTCTGCTTCACTTATGTCAAAAAAGTAAAGCCCCTTTTGAGCGCCGGGTTCGGGGAGTTGGTTATCGAAGAAGATGCTGAAGACATATATTCCTTCCGCTATGACTGGCTGGATCGAAAGGGGCCGATCCCCTGCATGCGCCTTGCCCAGATAAGCGGTGACTCCATGCATCCAACCTTGAAAGACGGCGACTTTGTCTTGTTTGACAGCAAAGACC
>CAVRZU010000036.1:0-11199 GCA_963725365.1 uncultured delta proteobacterium
TAATATTTTTCTTTCTGCTTTATTTTGCGATTGCGATCGTGACTCTGCCATATACTTTTTTCCTATACCGATTTTTTTTCTTTCTTCTGAAAGGGCAAGTGCTGCAGGCTCTGCAACTCCTTTTAATCCAAAAAGTGATGCTTTGGATGGTGAAGGGGGATTTGTAGCTGTTTAACATCTGATCTGGCAAAAAGTCCACCGGAATTCCAAGCATCTTTCCTGCTTCCAGCAGCCCTCGTTCATTTTTCTTAAGTTTCGCAGAAGCTAAAACTGTAACTTCTTCAAGATTCAGGTTACACTCATCAAGCGCCTGTTTCACGGCTTCAACAACTTCTTCTTTTGTAATACCTCTGCGAGTCCCTATTCCATTCGGTTGATCGTCTCCGTTGTGAAGGCTGCAAGGTTTGCGTCGAATTTTGCCCCGAGAAGGCTATCGACTTTCCACAGAAACACTGCGGGCATTGGTATTTATCATCTACCAGGTTTGGTCCGATGGTTCACGCTCAGCTCTTTCCAGGTGAAGCAAACTCCGGACGCCTTGTCATGGTCCTAAAGAATCGAGCCAGGGAGTTGGCCAAAGCTTTCGGGAAAGATCTCATTGTTTCCGATGGAGCACCCGGCATAGGCTGCCCCGTAATCAGCTCACTTTCCGGAACCAATCTTGCGGTTGCGGTAACCGAGCCTACCCCCTCAGGGCGGCACGACCTCGAGAGGGTGGCTGAGCTGTGCAGCCATTTTCAGGTCACTTTCGCGGTCATCATCAACAAATACGATCTCAACCATGAAGAAGTGGACAAAATCGAAGCCTATTGCCGGTTGCGGGGCTATCCAGTGATCGCAAAGCTTCCGCACGATCCGGTTGTAACCAAAGCAATGGTACAGGGGTTGGTCGTTACGGAATTGCCCGAAACGGACTTCAGCCTGGAATTACGAAGAACCTGGCTTAAGATCGAGGAACTTGCACGCTTTCGGCGGTGAGTTTCTCCCGGCCGATAATTCGATTCCATGTTAACAGGTTGGCGGGCTTCGCCCGTCGTATTTAGCGTCATATTCGATTGTGAGGAGAAAAAATGAAAAACATCACTGTTGCTGTTCCATCAACCAACCCTGGAGGGCTGGATTCAATTCTTGGCGCTCACTTCGGACACTGCGATCTCTATACCCTCGTGGAAGTCACGGACGGAGAAGTCCAAAGTGTTAGAACCTTGCCGAACGTACCTCACCAGCAGGGCGGATGCATGGCCCCGGTCAATCACCTGGCTCAAAACGGGGTAAAAGTCCTTATCGCTGGCGGAATGGGCATGAGGCCGCTAATGGGTTTTAACCAGGTGGGGATAAATGTTCTCTACGGTGGTGGCGTCCAAACGGTAGGAGAGGCTGTCGATGCTTTCCTGAAAGGAAACCTGCAGCAGTTCACAAATGATTTCACATGTGGTGGGGGGGCTGGGCAAGCCGGCTGATTGATTATCGGGAGAGGAGAAGATTGCAGGGAGAGGCCCTACAAAACAATGGAATGCCAGGAATTACGGCAGGTTCATCTGCGAGAACACGGTTTCATTCAGGAGCTTGGGCTTTCTTGGAGAGCACGGATATCTCCGCGTAATTATAGAGCCAGAACTCCCGAGGGGCCAATAACATTACTTTTATACATAGGATACACGGCTCAAGGTGCTTTATATGTACCAAGAGATTATGAATAGACAAAGGATAGGGTTTACTTGTTGAATGGAATTACTGTGAGAAACGGAGAGCGCTTATTCAGACAGGATTCCCTGAAACCGTCTTAAAAAGGACCTCAGGCAGAGTCTCAAAGGTGCGTACTGAGTCACGGCCATCTGGACCATGTGGGAGGACTCCTGGCATTCCTGGGAGTCAAAAGGCCCATGCCCGATCGCTGCCCATCCCGATCTGTTTAACGAAAGGTTCTGGCTCATGCCTACGCCCGACGGAGAGGAAAAACCCGTATCCATCGGCATGCCATGGCCACAGGCATATCTTACGACACGGGGGGCGCAATTCGAGTGGAGCCGCGATTTCACGGAGGTCGCGCCGGGTGTTTTTATTACTGGCGAAGTACCCAGGAAAACACTTTTCGAACTGGGATCTCCCAAATTTGTCGTCCCCGGCGACGGCGGCTGGACTCCGGATCCTTTTCTCGATGATTTTTCGATGGTTTTGAAGACCTCGCGGGGGTTGGTGATCGTGCTGGGGTGTGCGCACGCCGGAATCGTGAATATTCTCAATCATGCGATAGACCGGACTGGAGAAAACCGCATTTACGCAGTTCTTGGCGGCACTCATCTTGGTCTTTCCCCTGAGCCGCAGTTCGACCCGACCATCCAGGCGCTTAAAGAATTCGACATCCGGATGCTTGCGGTCAGCCACTGCACGGGGCAGGTACCGGTAGCGCGGCTGGCGTCAGAATTCGGCGACAAGTTCGCCTTCGGGCGTGTGGGTTTTGTACTCGAGGTATAAACTTAATCAAGCGGAGAACAAATGCTGCATATTCTTCTGGTTACCACCCGGCCGGAAATTTTTAATTCCTTCGTCAAGGCACTGTCTTCAGACCCGGAGGTTTGCCTCGATCAAAAAGCTTCAGGAGCCGAGGCACTGAGTATGGTGCGCACCAAATGTCCTCATCTGGTTATCGTTGATTCCGGATTGCCCGATGTTGAATCACTCCATTTAGTGAAGGAAATTATCAGCGTCAATGCCATGGTGAATACCGCCGTGGTCAGCCTCCTTTCCGACCAGGAGTTCCATGACGCCGGCGAAGGGCTTGGCATCCTTTGCCGGCTGCCGCCTGAATCCGGCAACAAAGAAGCTGGTGAGTTGCTTCAACAACTGCGGGCGCTCATCGGGCCGGTCGGATAATTGGGCGAGGCGCTCCTGAAAGTTCGCACGCGCGGATACGAAGCGCAACTGCATCTGTGTGCCGGAGAATTGGATATCTCTCCTTGAAGGCGGGCTGGTTGCCTGGCAGTTTAAGGTCATTTCCCGTGGTCCTCGGCACTCATGATTACCACTAGCGCGAACAAGACATTCCAGCTTTAGACACTCATAACCATGGAGGGAAAATCACAATGCCTATATTCGAGTTTCTTTGCGCCTGCGGCAATGTCTTTGAAAAGCTCGTATACTCGGATGGTGAAAATGTCTCCTGTGTGAAATGCGGGGGGTCCGAATTGACAAAACTGCCGTCCAAGTCTTCCAGTCTTTCAGGAGCAAAGCAGGAGGGCAAAGTCCCCGGAATCGGAGATTCCGGGTGTTGCGGGTCTTCCCCATCCTCCCTGGGTTGTGTTCCCGGAAGCTGCTGCGGAAAAACCATTTAAGGAGAAAAATTGATGAAAGATGGAGTTCGGGTCCTGATAATCGGTGGAGTGGCCTGCGGTCCCAAAGCGGCGTCACGTCTTAAACGCCTTATGCCAAACGCAGATGTCACCATGATCGAACGGGGACGCCTGGTGTCCTATGGTGCATGCGGGCTTCCATATTATGTGGAGGGTACATTTCCTGACATAGAGATGCTCTGTGAGACACCGGCCAGTGTTAAGCGAACCCCCGTCTTCTTTGAAAAAGTGAAAGGCTTTCACACCCGCACAAGAACGGAAGCCGACTTAATAGACAGAAACAGAAAAATCGTTCGGATACGGAATTTAGACTCAGGAACGCAATCGGAGCTTCCATATGATAAGTTGGTTCTTGCGACAGGAAGCCGGCCCATTGTGCCGCCCATCAAGGGAATCGATCTCAAAAACGTCTGGTTCATGCGCCACCCGGATGACGCTGAAAGCATGGTTGAGCAGATAGAGAACCAGAAGCTTCGTCATGCCGTGCTGGTAGGAGCTGGATACATCGGTATCGAGATGGCGGAAGCTTTGAGAGCCCGTGGTCTCGAAGTTACTTTAATTGAGATATTCGATCAGATTCTGCCACAGTTTCTTGATTTCGAGATGGCCGCGCTGGCTGCCAAACACCTTCGGAGTAAAGGGGTCAGGTTGATCCTCGGCGAATCGGTTAAATCGATTGAAGGCAACGGCATGGTTTCGGCCGTCGTTACTGAATACAACAGAATTCCGGCCGACCTGGTCGTGATAGGCGCCGGTGTTCGCCCAAACGACGAACTGGCCAGGGAAGCCGGGCTGGCCTGTGCCCCAAAGGGCGGAATTATCATTAACAGCTATTGCCAAACCAGTGCCCCGGACATTTATGCGGGTGGAGACTGCGTTGTCAATCAGAGTATGGAATCCTGTAATCAAAGATCCGGTTTTTGTCCCTTTGGGTTCTACTGCGAACAAGCACGGCAGGACTATCGCCGATCATATAGCCGGCATCTCTGCCCCATTCCCCGGCGTTTCGGCAACCGGCATATGCAAGGCGTTTGATTACAACCTTGGACGCACCGGCCTTACCGAAAAGCAGGCAAGACTTTTGTATCCGGATATTGAAACAGCTATCTGGTCCGGTCCTGCACTGCCCCATTACATTCCCCAGAGCAAGCCGCTGATAATCAAAATGGTTGCATCCCGCCGCAACAGGAAGCTGTTGGGCGTACAGGTCGTAGGTATGGGAGATGCAGCCAAGCGCATCGACGTTGCTGCAACCGCCCTCTTCTTTGGAGCAACGATAGATCAATTGGCGGTTTTGGACCTGGCATATGCTCCCCCTTATGCTCCTCCCATAGATCCAATTGCCGCTACTGCGCATCTTCTTGCCAACAAACTCGATGGGCTGGCGCAAGGCATCTCTTCCCTGGATGCCGAAAAGCGTATGCGAAACGGTAATGATTTTGTTCTTCTCGATGTGCGCACCCCGGATGAATTCAGGATGCTGCGTCTGCCCGATGACAGAGTCGTTCATATTCCGCTGGGCGCCCTTCGCGAAAAGGTTTCTCAACTTCCGCGCGACAAAGACATTCTCGCTTTTTGCAAAGTGAGCATGAGAGGCTATGAGGCCCAGAGAATTCTGAATGCGGAAGGTCTGGATCGCGTTTGGTTTATCGAGGGGGGATTGGTGGCCTGGCCCTTCGAGTTAGCTGAGTAAGCCACCGGGCGCGAGGCGCCGGCTGGGCAGCTGGACTTTCAATCAGAGTCGCCGCTGCCTTTCGGCGGCGGCGGCCCCGGCTGGCGGTCCCACCGCCCCGCGAAGCGGCGAAGGGGGTGGAGAGCGCAGCTCCCCACGCTTTTAAGATCTTCTATATCGCATTTCGGGCAACACTTACGGGGACCCCCTCGTAGGGTGCTCTTCTTTTGCTCATGCCTATGAGGGCCTTCGGATCTCTAAGTTGCTTCAATACCTAGATGCTTTCCTTGCATGATTGCGTGTGGGGGAGTTGGGAAGCAAGGATTGTAGCAGGCTATCGGAACCGGGTTAATTAATTAGATTGGCAATAAAAATTTTACAGTTAATTTGGCCTGCTCATCCGAGCAACGATCCCCGGGCAGGGGCTCGGCAGATCCGGTGTTGCCGATACTACGCGTATAGAACTGGCTCAAAGAAACAATGAAAGAAGACTTTGTTTTCGTCGCTTCGGAGCTTGAACTTCTCCGTCGCAGCCCCCAACGGGAAGATCTCTTCGTGACGATTTTAGTTGACAATATGCAATTATCGACATAGTTAGATATCTAACTATATGTTTGTTTGCACTGATGGCTATCACTCAACCGGGTTGATCGACGAAAGCGGCGACTATCATGACCGAAGAAAGCCCCCCTTACTTGCTTGCCGATTCCGAACGCCTGCAGCGAGCGGCTGACATTCTCAAAACCGTCGCGCACCCCGCAAGGCTCGAAATAATCAACTACCTTGAAGCAGGAGAACAGTCTGTAGCCCGGATAAGCAAGAGGCTCGACGCACCGCAGCCCAATGTTTCACACCACCTGAACCTGATGAAGGCCAAAGGGATTCTCTTTTCCAGAAGAAAAGGCAACCAGGTCCTATATTCGGTTGCCAATAAAAGCGTGATTGAGGTGATCCACTGTGTCCGCAGGCACGGGCATAACCCTGACGGCTGCGAGGCCGAGATCACCCTGGAGTGAGTCGCTTTCATTCTTCACCATTGTTCACTTTATTTTTTCAGGAGGCAAACATGTCGGAACTGTAAGATCAACATGTTTACATAAACAACAACTAATTTATAGTAGCTTACCGAATAGCAACCGCGTTAACTATTGACGGAAAGGAAATGGCGATGAACATCGACCGACTTGTGGTGCGTTTTGCCGGAAGTTTTATCCTCATCAGTCTTCTGCTATCTCAAATCCACTCCCCGAAATGGTTGTGGTGCACCGCTTTTGTTGGTGCAAACCTTCTTCAATCATCGTTCACCGGATTCTGTCCGATGGCGAAAATCCTTAAAGCACTGGGGTTCAAGGCGGGGGAAGCATTCCGGTAGCAACTTATGAGCGTCGCCGATATCACCTCATCTCCGCGACTGGTCTTCATCACTTTTCGGGAGATGCAAAGGGCCTAGCCTGGAAAATCGAGCTGCCCGAAAATGGGAATATCTGGGAATGCTTCAAATGGACAGGTGCGCCACTGGTCGTAGAGTCCTTGCAATATTAATCGTATCCGAAAGGGATAAGCATGAGTAGGCGTTTATTTCAGGCGAACATATTTCTTCGATTACGTAGAAGTAGTAGTGAAAACACTTGCCGTCATCAGGTCTGAGGTAGGTCTATTGGTCTGCTTATTATGTCATGGTCTATAGGTTTGACAAGGCACCAAGGCCGAAATAAACTAAGCGTGTTGGACTGGATATAGAACAATACACGGATCTTTTCTATTCTATTGCCTTTTCGGTTCCGGCTTGTCCGGGTTAGGGATAAAGAACCTTTATGAGCAGTTTGGTTGGACAGCCCGCAATTCGCTTCGATCTTTGCGATGCCGATGGAAATGCGCGTCGCCTCGCTGATTATCAGGGATCATGGCTTTTGATTGTTTTTCACCGGCACTTGGGGTGACTGCCGTGTCGAGGCCATCTGCTGCAGTTGCAGCGGCACGAAACGGAGCTTGAGAGACGAGGCGTCGGGGTGCTGGTCGTTTCCTTCGAAGCTGGATTTTTTGCCAAGGCCTATGCAGAGGATACGGGTCTTCGCTGGCCTCTGGCGCCGGATGCCGACCGTGAACTTTACAGAGCTTATGGCATGCTTAAGGCGAATTTCATGGATATTTGGGGACCGGCCACATGGTGGGCTTACTTAAAAGAGTTTGCCCACGGGCGTCTGCCAAGGAAGTCGCAGGGAGACATCAGCCAGAGAGGGGGCGATGTCCTGGTGGACCCGGCAGGAATCGTGCGGCTCCATCATATAGGGCAAGGCCCCGGGGACCGTCCTCCTATAAAGTCCATTCTGGCGGCAATGGACCGGTAGCTCGCCCAATAGACCTTTAACCCTCAAAGCGCGGGGTAAAGCATGGGGAAACGTTTGTTTCGATCAATCGTATGCACAATTCCGGGTTCACTTTGGCTGTTGCTGGTGATTGGATTACAGGGTTGCGCCAGTCAAGATCATTCCCTTGCGAGGGAAATAGATCCCATACCAACCAACCTCATCGTGAAACAGCTGGAGGAGTCAGCCGCAGAATCCGTATGTGTTCGAACCGGATCTCTCACGGTGGATAGGGCCATTGAGGAAGCCCTGAGAATCAGCCCCGAACTGGAGCAAATCCAGCAGCGAATCGGTGCTGCGGCCGAGCAGGTGAAACAGGCGGAGGCATCTTTTTATCCGAGGTTGGTCCTTTCCGAAGATTTCAATGTAACAGACAATGCGGTTTACGCCCTCATGGATATCATCAATCAAAGACGGTTCACTCCTACCATCAATTTCAACGATCCAGGCCAAGAACAGAATGCGGCTTCGAGGATCGAGGCAGAATGGGTTCTTTACCAGGGAGGAAGCCGGTGGTACGACAGAAAGGCAGCACTCGGGCAGCACAGTTCCATCAAGGCTGAACTACAGGCAGGCCGCAATCGTATGGTTGCTAAAGTGTCTGAAACTTACTATCGCTGGCTGAATGGACTTTGTTTTATCGGGGTAGCCGAGCGAGCTCTCGATGCAGCCAAAACAGATGAGCGATTGGGCGAAGCGCGCATTCGTGCTGAAATGGCTTTGCCAAGCGAGATGCTTCGCCTCAAGGTGCGCACCGCTGAAGCCCGCGACCATCTGGTGGCCGCCCGTACAGGGGCTCGCAAGCTCCAGTCCGGACTTGAGCGCCTTCTGGCCAGATCCATTAGCCCCGAAGAAATTCCCGATCCGGCGCTGGTTGTCTCTTCGCCTTCTACCTGCGAAAGAGACCCGGAAGACACGAATTCCCTGGTCAAAAAGGCCTTGGACAACCGTCCCGAGATGGCGGCAGTTCATTCCCTGATCCAATCCGCTGGAGAAAGGGTTAAGTCTGCCCGAGGAGGGCTATTGCCAAAAGTGGCTGCGAGCGCTTGGTACCAAGGGGATTCAGAGGATCTCAGCAAAAGCGCTGAGAGCTGGATGGTGGGCATCCAAGCCACCTGGTCCATCTTTGACGGTGGAGTGACCTTTTCAAGAATCCGCGAGGCACGCAACCACCTCGATGAAATCGAGGCCCGAGGCAAAGAAGTAGCTCTGGATATTGCCCTTGAGGTCAAACAGGCAGCCTTGGCGGTTCAGGAAGCGACTGAAAAGATGAAGGTGGCGGAAGAAAGAAAGCAATGGGCTGAAAAAGCCCTGGAAGAAGTGAGGAATCTATACCGCAATCAGGTTGTCACGGTTGATTCCCTGCTGCAGGCGGAGCTAGCCTGGAACCAGGCCGAGGTCTCCTACACAGCCGCTCTCTTCGAAGTAAGAATCTCTCAGGCTCTCCTCAAGCAATCGCTGGGTGACTTTGCCGAAGGAATATTGACGGAGGCTCGCAATGAGTGAACCACCTGGAAAGAATGTTGATCGTACTATTTTTCGTCAAGCAGGCAAGGGGCTGGGCGTTTTGGGATTGCTGATTGTCATGATGATGTGGCTTGCGGGAGCTTTTGTTCAAAAGGTCAATCCGGGACCACCAACGCCCAAGCCTCAACAGGGTAAGTTGAATACTGTGAAAGTCGAACGGAGAGTTTATCCACTCATGATTGACCAGGTGGGGACGCTTCGAGCTCAAAACGAGGCGCAGGTTTCGAGCCGGATTATGGCTCAGGTCAAAGAAATCCTGGTCCGCGAAGGGGATAACGTCGTCGGAAGCGATGGGAAGGGTATCCCGACCATAATGGCTCGTCTTGACGACCGGGAAATACAGGCGAAGCTTCGCCAGGCTCAATCGCAGTCCATGGCCATGGATCAGGCCGTGGAAGTGGCCCGGGCGAAAGTGGCGGCAGCCAGGGCGCAAGTGGAATCCACGCGCGCCAGCAAGGAAAAGGATCTCTCAGATTATCGCCGCTATCAGGATCTGCAGCGCAATCAGGCCGCAACCGGCCAGCAATTGGAGCATGCACGTGCTCAGAAGGACATAGCTGAAGCTCAGGCCACTGCGGCGTTCAAGGAAGTGCAGGCGGCCCAGGGAGAAATCGCAAGAGCCCAGGCACAAATGGAGCAGGCGGAGGCTGCCGTTACCGAAGCCAGGGCCATGCTAAGCTACTCTGTGATTCAGGCTCCCTTCACCGGCAAGCTTGTTCGAAAGATGGTCAATGTGGGCGATATGGCCTCACCTGGCCAGCCGCTCTTTTTCCTGGAAACCCCTTCTCGCCCCGAACTGCATGCCGCTCTTTCCGAATCCCTCATCCAATACATGAAAACGGGGCAGGATCTGGAAGTTCGTATCGATGCCCTGAATCTGACTTCAGAGGGGAAAATCCGGGAAATCGTTCCACAGTCGGACCCCAGTACACGGACGGTTCTCGTGAAGGTAAGCCTGCCGGCCGAGCAGCGACTGGTAAATGGCCTCTTCGGACGTCTCCGAATTCCTTACAGCCAGTATGATGCACTCGTGATTCCCTCTAAAGCCGTGAGTGAGGTCGGTCAGCTTCCCCTTGTGGAAGTGATCGACATGGACGGATATACTCAGCGGCTGCTTCGTTACGCTCGGGGAACGCCACGGAGACCTCATTGAGGTGCTCTGGACTCGAGGAAAACGAGGAGGTCATTATCCCGTGAGCGATCCCCAACTCGACAGCGGAAACTCCGAAACTGAGATCTGAAAGCCCGAGCAGCCCCACTCGCAACACCACTGGATGACTCGTATCGTAGAGGCCTTTTTGCAGGGCAACCTCTCGGTCCTCCTTATTCTCATCAGCCTGATTGCCGGCGCCGTAGCCCTGTGGATCACTCCGCAGGGAAGAGGACCCTCAGATCGTAGTTCCCATTGCCGACGTGATAGTGAACATGCCGGGGGCTTCCGCCCGCGAAGTGGAACGGCAGTTGCCACCCGTCTTGAAAAGCTCCTCTACCAAATCGACGGTGTGGAATACGTCTAATCCACAAGCTTCCCATCCCAGGCCGTCATCACTGTGCGCTTCTATGTCGGTCAAGACCGGGAGAGAAGCTGGGTAAAGCTATACAACAAAATCCAGTCCAATATCGACCATGTTCCACCCGGAGTGACCGGGTGGGTCGTTAAGCCCGTCGAGATCGATGACGTGCCCATCGTAAATCTAACGCTCTATAGCAACCGCTACAGCGACTACAAGTTGCGTCGTATGGCTGAAGAGCTCGAAATCCAGCTCCAGGCGGTGAAAAACACCGGGCGCACTTTTATCGTTGGAGGTCGGCCCCGGCAGATCACGTCGAGCTCTCGCCCCAGCGCATGGCGGGTCGCGGAATAACGCTCCAGGATATTCAGCAGGCCATACGGGGAGCTAACGTGGCGCTCCCCTCGGGAAATCTGGTCTCCAATAACGAGGAGGTGCGACTGGATCAGGGCGTTTTCTGGGTTCGGCCCGTGAGGTTGAGAGCCTGATCGTAGGGGTGCGGGAGATGCGGCCCGTTTATCTAAGTGAGGTCGCTACGGTCCGGGAAGGTCCAGCCGAACCGGAAACCTATACGACCATTGCTTTTGGCAGAAAAGCCTACTCCGCCATTGATCCGGCCGCGAGAAGGCGGACATTCGGTGCTGCCTTCCGGGATCGAGCCATTCAAGGACTACCCTTCGGTGACTGTGGGGGTGGCCAAGCGGAAGGGCACCAACGCGGTCTGGGTATCGGAAGAGGTGGAAAGGAAGCCGAACGCTTCTCCCGCGAGGTGC
>CAVRZU010000037.1:0-10391 GCA_963725365.1 uncultured delta proteobacterium
ATGCAGGTGCTTGTCTTTTGGGATCGGCAAGACGCCGCTGGGAGAACACATCTTTCTATCAACTCCCGTACGGCAGTGTGCATTGATTGCTCGGTTCCGGTCCATTTCTGAAGGGCATTTTCCAGGGTGGGCGCCTGTCCTACGTCCATGAGCGCGCAAAGAAGTATATAGAGCGATGTTGCTTCCACACTGGCTTTGAGATCGAATATAGCACGGTCCATGTTCATGAGCTTTTTCCACTCCAAAAGATGTCATCCTTCTTAAGTATTGTCTGGAACGTAGGCAGCGGAGTCCAGCAAAACGTCGGTAAAAACGTTTACAAGTCCCCAGATAAGATCCAATGAGCTGAGATGCGATAATTATGGTTTCGTCGAACAGAACATGGAAGGAAGGTTCGAATTCCTCATCCCTCACCCAAAAAATTATCTGCATCGGAATTCGGGGAAAAACCCTGAACCGGTATGACAGGTCCCCCCAGTCGACTTTTTCGCCTCCGATGCTCTCGCGCCACGGCATCCAGCAGGCTCGGCCGGCCATCGAATACTCCGGCAAGCGGCTCCGGTCGGGAGAGTGTGGGAAGCGGTAAAAAAAAGGCCCCCGCCGGGAAGGTATTTCTCGCTTACCCATTTATTGGCCAGGGGCTTATTCTGAGCGTACAAAAGATAGTGAAGCGATCACCAGGTTTACCTGAAAATCCTTTGAAATATCTTTTAGTGAAAAATCTTCAAGGCGCCCGAATACTTCGATTTCCTCTGTTTCGGGATAACACAACACTGCCGTGTTCAGGAACGGAACGACATATGCGTTTTCTTCGGGATCGAATTCTACAAGGGCCCTTGCGTGATTTCCCCTGGGTCGGCCTTCCTCAAAGCATCCCACAACCGGGGATCGATCTGCAAGTCGCCGGCTAAAGGCAGGTCGCCGATTCTTCTGTTTCCGCTCAGGCCGGATATGATTTCGCGGGCCAAATCGGCCATTTCTTTCGGGACCATGATTCGCCCCCAACCTTTCTGGGGAACGAACAGGCCGGTATAAGGCGTCTCCTCGAACGACCTCACCAGCACTGGTATTCCTTCCTGCCTCAAAGCATCCGCAATAACATCGGCTTCGAAGCGATTTGAAAGGGTGTGCACTTTTACGTATTGAGTTTCGGCCAATTGTCCTCCATTACATACAGGAATTGCCGGCCTTTCGGATGCGCTTTCTGTCAAGCATTCTATTCTATTATTATAGTCAAAAAACTCAAATAGCGTAATTAAGATACGAAGCACGCCGCCGTGGAAGACGGAACGCCGCTGCCGTGTGTTGCTGATTTATCTTTGTGACTTCGCCAGGACAGGGTTCACCGTGAGGGCGGGTTACAGGCTATTGGCTAATCGCTCGATTTAGGTGTATATAAGTCTCGCAAAAGATAGAGACAGACGCTTTGAGGGCAAGGAAACCGGCAACTCGGTTGGGAGGTTTTATGAATATTCTGGTTACGGGGGGAGCGGGATACATCGGTTCTCACACATCGAAGCTTTTGAAAAAGACAGGGCACGTCCCGGTGGTGTTCGACAATCTGTCAAACGGATGGGCCGGAATGGGTGAAGTTCGGGCCGTTCGCCTTCGGTGACATCCGCGATGAAGAGGCGCTTTTCCGCGCTCTGACCGGCTTCAAGATCGAAGCGGTCATTCATTTCGCTGCGAAAGCCTATGTTGAAGAGTCCACCCGGTTACCCGAAGTCTATTTCGACAACAATGTAAACGGTACGATATCGCTTCTCAAGGCAATGAAGCGGGCCGGCACGAAAATCCTGGTATTTTCGAGCTCATGCGCAACATACGGCAATGCGGCAAACACCGACGATCCGTGAAGACCACCCCAGCAGCCAACCAACCCGTATGGCCTGTCCAAGCTGATGTGCGAGCAGGTGATATCGACGGCTGCTCCTGTGTTAGGGCTTCGATACGCCATGCTGCGCTACTTCAACGTTATAGGAAACGATCCGGAGGGAGAGATTTTCGAAAGGCACGAACCGGAAACACATGTCCTGCCCAACCTGATAAAAGCGGCCATGTCAGGTGGATCATTTACCCTTTTTGGGACGAACCACGACACGCCGGACGGAACGGCCGTGCGCGATTATGTGAACGTAATGGACCTTGGGCAGGCTCACATAAGAGCAATCGCTGAACTCTCCACTCGGGAAAGGCTCGTTTCAAACGTTGGAACCGGGTCCGGTGTATCGGTGCGAGAGCTTGTCGAAATAGTCGAAAAAGAATTAAGAGTTCGGGTCAACGTGGAAGAAAAGCCGATCAGACCAGGGGACCCGCCTAGCCTCGTAGCCGATAACGGATACCTCCGCACCTGGTTCGATCACGACTTTAAATCGGTCGGCACAGCCGTGCGCGAGACAGCCCAGACTCAGGTCTGAGGACTGAGGGAATTGGTTTTTCACGCGAGGGCGCGAGGAATACCAGGCAAGTATTATCTCACGCGAAGGCGCGAAGACGCGAAGAAAGAACAAAGCTAATAAAAGAAGCGCTGCAAATTGTACTGTTGGCCCAGCGGGAAATAAGCTTTCTCTTCGCGGCTTTGCGTGAAAGAACCAACTCCCGCACCCCGCAACCCCGCACCCCTCACCCCGCACCCCTCACCCCTCACCCCTCACCCAGAAGTTCGATGTATCTCCTTATCCAGGGCAAATTTCGATAGAACAGATGCGATGAAAGAGCTTCGGACAACGGTTTCGTATCGTAAGGGATGCGCATCATCGTGATCGTTTGCTCTTCCGTGTCGTAGAGGACGCAATTAGCGATCGGCATTCCGTCACGGTAAAGGCCCCCTACGCTCCCGGCCTTGACCCAGTAGCGGGAATTCTTGTTCAACCGGAGCCTCAGGTCTTTCTTCCTCGGGACTGTGCACTTTAACCTCGCCGACCTCCGGCAGCTCATAAATGGCGGGAATGTGGTCGTGTCCGCTAAAGATCAGCCGTTTGGGGTAGTTTCGCCATAGCGGGACAGCCTTTCGAAGGGCCGCTTCGTCCAGGTATCCGAAGCATTCTATAGTCGGAGCCGCACGTTTGCAGAAAGAGCAGGAAGGTCGAAAGGGGAATGATGCACGATGATGAAATCTTCCTTATCTATCGATAGCGGAAGGCCGAGGATATACTCGATTGCTCCCTGCTGCGCAAAGAGCATCCCGGCATTGTAGGCCGTCGCCTGCATGCGGTCCGCCTGGCCCGGAAAGTCCGTAATGGCCCCGGCTATCAACAGGTCGTGATTGCCGGCAACAGTTGGGATGCCGGTCGAACGAAGCCGCGAAAAAGTCTTGTCTCCGAAAGGAAGCCAGCCGGCAAGGTCGCCAAGGCAATAAACTTCATCGGCCTTTTCAGCTTCCAAATGCTTTAGGCAAGCATCGAGCGCATCGACATTGCCGTGAAGGTCCCCGAATAAATAAATCCGCATAGCTGTCCCTGTCAAATTTGGGGTTTAAGGAATTGAGGGATTGAGGGATTGAGGGATTTGGCCTCTCACTGCTCACCCCGCACTCCTTGCTGTCTTCGCACTGCGATCTTGTTAAGTTCAAAGGCCAATTCGCGCCTTACTGCCTCGTATTCCCTTTCGATGGCTTCCATAAGCCCTCCAGCGTCTTTATTGCCTTTGCCGTTATGATCGGCCGGACCGATTTCGGCAACACTCTTCCAGTTTGTTGAGCATACCGGACAGAGAAGCCGCCCCTACATGGCGCTGCTCGATTTCACTTGTGGGCTATGCTCTTGTTTGAGCGGCATCCCCCTGGCTCATCGCCTCGCGCAGAATTCTCATAATGTCCCGGGAGTCTTTAAGATACATGTTTATGATTTTATTCAACAGGTCATCAGACTGATTTTCCCCGATGGACCGAATGACATCCAGGGCTTTTACGTCAATCGAACAAATCTCATTGTTCCCGACGTCAGGTCCGGCTATGGTGGACCCGCTTGCCGGGTCTTCCGAGCCTTCTGCATGCCCGTCTGAGGCTTTGGGGACATCTTCTGCCGGTAAAAGCCAGCGCCCCAGGGCCTCGGCAAGTTGTTCGCGGTTGAAAGGCTTGGGGAGGTAATCATCCATTCCGGCGGCAATACACAACTCACGGTAGCCCTTCATTGCATGCGCGGTAAGGGCGATAATAGGGATATGAGTCTTTGTGTTTCCCGGGAAAGATGAGGCCTCATATTCCCGAATTTTTCGGGATGCGTCATA
The DNA here is from genome assembly GCA_963725365.1 of uncultured delta proteobacterium. Classification (GTDB taxonomy): domain Bacteria; phylum Desulfobacterota; class Syntrophobacteria; order Syntrophobacterales; family Syntrophobacteraceae; genus SbD1. Next base: position 4,228 of record CAVRZU010000037.1, read on the forward strand.
GCCATCCATCTCCGGCATCTGGCAATCCATCAGGACCACTGTATAGGTGTTCCTGGAAAGCTCCTCTATTGCCTGCAACCCGTTGGAAACCACATCCACGGATAACCCGAGTCCCAGAAGCATCAATTTGGCCACTTCCTGGTTTATAAGGTTATCCTCAGCGAGCAGTACCTTACCGTCGAATCGTACGTTTACCTGATGGGACGGCACAGTATTGTCCGGAAGCGCTGCCGGCCCGTTCGATGGCGGCGTACAGACCGTCCGCAGAGAATCATAGAGTTTCGATTGGCTGGCGGGTTTGGTCAGGCATGCCTGTATTTCAATGTTTCTGGCTTCCTTGATGATGTTATGCTCTCCGACTGAGGTGAGCATAATGAGCTTTACATTCTCCAGAGCCGAATCCGCCTTGATCTTTTTAGCAAGTTCGAGACCGGTCATTCCCGGCATCATAAAGTCCAGAATTACCAGATCGAAGGGCACGCCGCGATTGCAGGCTTCCTTGAGCATGTCGAGGGCGCCGAAGCCATCCGATGCCGGCCGGCCAAGCATTCCCCAGGACGTTACCTGCTCGTTCAAAATCATCCGATTGGTTTCGTTGTCGTCTACTATCAGCACCCTCAGCCCCTTCAGGTCTTCGCGGTGTAGAGGCATGCCCGGGGCCGGCGAATTCCCCTTGCGCAGTTCCACCCGGAATCGAAACACGCTTCCTGCTCCCCTGGTGCTCTCGACTTCGATGGCGCCACCCATCATCTCGCAGAGCTGTGCGCAAATGGAGAGTCCCAGCCCCGTGCCGCCGTATCTCCGGCTCATCGAACCGTCAGCCTGGGAGAAAGCATTGAAGATGTTGAGCCGCGCTTCCTCGGAAATGCCTATTCCGGTGTCTTTTATCTCAAACTGAATGACCGTGTTCTGGTCCCTGATCTCGGAAAGGCTCACTTTGATTACCACTTCGCCTTTTTCTGTGAACTTGATCGCGTTGCCAACAAGGTTGTTTAATATCTGCCCCAGCCGCATCGGATCGCCTTCAACAATGGCCGGCACATCTTTCGGGATATGGCATACAAGCTCGATGCCCTTCCTGTGGGCGCGTTCGGCAAACAGTTTCGCTATCTGTTCAACGGTGTCCCAAAGATTGAATTCGATGCTCTCGAGGTCGAGCCGCCCCGCCTCCATCTTGGAAAAATCGAGCACGTCGTTCACAGTGCTAAGAAGGGACTTCCCCGACTGAAGCACGATGTCGGCAAATCCGCGCTGCTCATCGGTAAGTCCGGTCCTCAGAAGCAACTCGGTCATCCCGAGCACCCCATTCATAGGAGTTCGAATCTCATGGCTCATATTGGCAAGGAACTGCGACTTGGCTTGATTGGCGGCCTGCGCCGACTCCTTAGCCGCTGTCAGATCTTTGACCAGGGCCTCATTTTTGAAGCGCAGATGTTGGACCTTGTCGATGTTCAGTCGATAACGTTCGGCGCTGACGATAAAGGTAGACAGTTGCAGAAGGATCGCGACGGCAAACACCATATTCATCGTTCCGCCCTCGAACGCGAAAAGCGTTGCCATGGGGAGCAGCACTGGGGCAGTAAAAAGCAGGAAAGCGCCCCGAACCGGCGACAGGAGGGGGAGACCTCCGGCGCACATGCCCGACAGGAATACACAAACGAATGCCGCCATGAAAGCGTCTCCCGTTGGGTACAGGAAGACCCCTGCACTACCCCAAACCACTCCGGAGACAAAAGTGCTCAACCAGGTCCAGCGCTTCCACAGATCGGTTCTTATGAGAGTTTCTGAACGATTTACCCGAGAGAATAGCCAGCACAGAACAATTCTAAAGAAAATCGCCGTCAGGGCCGTCGAAAACCAGACGAGCATTGCGAGCGGTTTTTCAACAGGCCAAAGAACCAAGGTGAACAAACAGGCGGCCAAAAATGTCATGACCTGGCTGACGGGGACGTTGCGCTGGAAGAGTCGCATCTGTTCCAAAGCGACAAGTTGGTTTGTGGCTGTGATTGTGGGAGTCGATTGTTGAGTCAAAGAACAGCCCCTTTCGTCAAAACAACAAACATCAACGCCCCCCCTGTAGATCTAGAGAGCACCCACTTTCCGGGCGGCTAGGAAGGCTTCCTGCACTGAGGATAACGCGGACTTTCTCTCATTCCTGCGGGTTGCAGACGAGGCTTCCTACTCGGCTACCAGCTAAGTAGTGCAATTTCTTTGCCATTATCACGGCCACAACCAAGTGTACCGGGTAAGATCAATATCATCGAAGTTCTGCGCTTCTTCGGTTTAGTTGTGATGCTTTCCGCCTTTCTCAGTTCATTTGGGCATTGATGTCCCTGTCCGATTCTGTGGTTATTGTCCATTTGAGTCCGTCCGATACGGCGTGCACCGCCCCCTGCAAATCGGTCCTGTACATCGGTATGTTTCGCTCCGCGCAACGCTGGACGGCCGCCGCGGCCGGAAAACCGAACTGGTTGTCATAGCCGCAGCTAAACACAATGGCCCGGGGACGAAGCGCGTCCAGAAATTCTTCGCTGCTCGAGTGGCGGCTCCCGTGATGGCCTGCCACCAGAAGAGTTTGCAGTCCTCCTTCGAGGGCGGGAATGATCTTTTCTTCGGAGCTTCGCCCGGCATCGCCCGGCAGAATAACCCTGGTTTCACCAAAAGTTATCTCGATTACCAGCGAGAGTTCGTTCAAATTTTGCCTGGATTGATGTTCGATGCACTCCAGGGTTGGGTGGAGCAGCCGCACCCGGGTCTGTCCGATTTGCACGTCGGAGAAAAGATCGGGAAACGTCCGAATCTTTATCTTTCTCTTTAATGCTATTTCGTCGAGATGGCTGTGAATTCGCCTCTCCTCCTCAAACTGGGAATGAGCATCCTTGCCCTCACCCTCTTCCCCAGTAATCCCGCTCGTCCAGAAGGACCCGACATCGAAGTTGCGAAGTATAAAGCGAAGTCCAAGCCCATGATCGGGGTGATCGTGCGAAAGGGCAACGTAATCGAGCCTGCGGATCCCCTCGTGCCAAAGAAACGGAGCGACTACCTCTTTGCCGATATCGTGCGATTGATCGGGGACCCCTCCGCCGTCCACCAGCATGGTCTGGCCGCCGGGAAACCTGACCAGGTTGGACGTCCCCTGCCCCACGTCGATTATGTCCACCTTCAATACCCCTGTGCTGCCTGCCCCGGCATGGTTTTCCAGTACAAGCCCGCAGCAGACCAGCATTGCGACGGCGCTAAGGCCGGCAACCTTTAGTTTTCGCGAAAAAGGGCCAAGCAAAAGGGCCAAAGACGCGTAAACGGGCAAGAGCCAGACCGGCGAAAAACTTCCGGTCCAGAAGTAACTCCAGGAAAACCCTGCAAACCATTCTATGATACGCAGGCAACCCCAAAGAAGGTAGTTGACTATATGGATGAACGGCCAGGCAAAAGTCTCGCTGAACGCGAACAAAAGCACGCTCAGAAGAGCAAGTGGCAGAACCACGAAACCGATATAAGGCACCAGAAAGATGTTCGCAAAAAATCCCGCCAGGGCGAATCCGTTGAAATAGAAAATTATGAGTGGAAAAATCACAATATTGATTGCAATGGAAACCCAGAAAGCGTCTTCGAACTGGGATATTATCCTGCCGGGCACGCTTTCAGGCTTAAGAGCGGGAAATATCCTGTAGAGCCTGACAGAGCGAAACCTCGGATAGACGACGATGATCGCAAGCACGCATGCAAATGTCAGTTGGAAAGCTATTTGCCACAGGTTGTTCGGGACAAGCGCCAGGATGACCAGAGCTGCAAGGGACAGGACAGTGAGGGAATCTACTGCACGGTACCGGAAGCCGGCTATGAAAAATACCGCCAGGGTCAGAATCGATCTCCAGATAGTGGGGGCGCCGAATCCAGCCAGGAACGCGTAGATAAGAGCTGCGGCAAGGGCCGGCCAGATGGCTATCTGCCTGTCGCTTATCCTGCTTAGAATCGAAGGGCGCAAAAAGCGTACTGCCAGCCGAACGAGCCAAAAGACGAACATGGCTACCATTCCGATGTGCAGACCCGAAACAGAAAGCAGGTGGTTGAGCCCCGTCTGGTGAATACGATCCTGCCATGTCCTGTCCAGTAGCTGTTTATAGCCCAGTATCATGGCTGCATAAAATGCCGCCGGTTCAGGGTCCAACGATCTTTGAGCCCAAAGGAGCGTCCGTTGCCGGAAGAGCTCGATTCGACCTCTTATCGCATTGAAAATAGAACCAACTGAGGTGCCGGGCGCCGCCGCGAGCCTGATAAGGAGCCGTTCGTCTTTTACAAAACATTGTGCGTAGAGCCCTTTTGCGGCCTGATACCGCGCGTAATCGAAGCCCCCCGGGTTCTTGAAGCTGCGGAAGCGCTTGAGGACCGCCCTGAAAAACACGCGGTCGCCAGGCAGGCGGTAGGACCGCCAGCCGGGTTCGCCGCTGCCTGCGGCGGCGGCAAGGGCGGTGGGACTCCCGGCCGGGTTTGCCGCTACCTGCGGCGGGGCGGTGGGACCGCCGGCCGGGTTTGCCGCTACCTGCGGCGGGGCGGTGGGACCGCCGGCCGGGTTTGCCGCTGCCTGCGGCGGCGGCAATAAAGAGGCGCCGTCCGTTGTATTCTTTCTTGGAAGGCTCAACAGTATCCCCCCATCCAGAGGGGTTTGCCCTTCGCCGGTTATGGCCCCGAGGAGCCGGAGCGGGATTCGCATTTTGTCCGGATAGTATTCAGGAGAAGCCGAGACTTCGGCGACATAAGTAGAAGGCTGACCATTGAGAAACGGCTGAAGTGCTTGAGGAAACTGCGGGGCCGAAGCTTTTGAGGCCCACATTCCGAAGATAAAGAACAACAGTGCGGGGATGGCGAAAGTATGGAGGACTGGGGAGGGAGGGGCAGGACTGAGGACTGAGGAGGGAGGGGCAGGACTGAGGACTGAGGACTGAGGACTGAGTTGCAAACCTAAGGACTGAGGGGCAGGGACTGAGGACGGAAGAAGGGACCGGTTCGCGAAACGATTGCGCGGCCAGAAGGATATAACCATGGCAGCGATGAGCAAAAGGGCTGCAAATGCGAAATAATGCGTTGGGACCGGCAGGCTTTCACCAAACAGGTAGTCCGCCGAAATCCCCAGCATAAAAGAAATTGTGAGCCAAACAAGCGGGCGTGAGGGCATTCGAAGAGCAGTTCTTAGTTCTTAGTTTTTAGTTTTTGGTTAATTGACTCATAACTCAAAAGTTGGTGGTTGTTGGTGTTGAGCTAACTAAAAACTGGAAACTCAAAACTCAACAGCATGTTATTGACATAAAAGCGAAAGGATAGCAACGATACTCGTTGAATGGCAGGGCTACGTCATCCATTTAGCTACTCGATTGTAATGACAGCCATAGTTGAAATTAGTGGACATTCTCCCGCAAATCGATTAAAAAATTGGCATGGATTATGACAAACAATCCAATACCGCGACCACGGGGCCGCTGCCATACCCCTTGGAGGTGCGTCCAATCACACGGGAGGAGCGCGCCCAATGGGATCGGCTAATGCGCCAACACCACTACCTTAGCTTTAATTCCATGGTAGGGGAGTCACTTCGCTATGTTGCTCTCCATCAGGGCCAATGGCTCGCATTAATCGGCTGGTGCGCCGCCGCCTTGAGCTGTAAAGCGCGGGACCAGTGGATCGGATGGACAGCTTCCCTGCAGTACAGCCGACTCCCGCTTTTGGCCAATAACAGCCGCTTTCTGATCCTACCTCCCCTGAGAATACCTAATCTTGCTTCCCGCATTCTTTCCTTGAATCTAAAACGCCTCTCGCAGGACTGGCGCAATGCCCACGGTCATCCTGTCTGGCTCGCCGAAACCTTCGTGGACCCAACGCGCTTCAAGGGAACCTGCTATAAAGCGGCGGGATGGACTTTCGTCGGCCACAGCCTGGGGTTCAGGAGGGCGTCTCGCCGCTATGTACACCATGGCGAGCCGAAGATGGTTTTCATTCGTCCTCTGCATCCACGGGCTCGTGAAGTCCTGAGGCAGCCTTATGCAGATTTAAACCCCAGCAGCAATACGTGGTGTTTTTTCTCTGCTTCGTTCAGTTTTTTTTTTTTTTTTTTTTTTTTTTTTTTTTTTTTTTTTTTTTTTTTTTTTTTTTTTTTTTTTTTTTTTTTTTTT
>CAVRZU010000038.1:0-5721 GCA_963725365.1 uncultured delta proteobacterium
TATTCACGTACTGACACATTCACTCGAGGCACAGAGATCCGAATTCATGATCCTGCTGCAGCAGTATGAAGCACTGAAGAGTTCCAATAAAACCCTGACGGAGGAATTGGGGAAGCACTAAAGCAGTCGGGGATGAAAATGGAGATTGCAGCACTCAGTGATTCTGCCCCCCTCCCTTTTGCTCGACCTGAGCATTCAGAGCATCTGCATGCTGTCGCTCAGCACGATAACCCATCATTGGTTGATAAATTGGAGGACCTGGGCACCCGGTACGGCGCTCAACAAGAGGATAATAAAAGCCCGGGGAGGAAAAGCTCTCAAAATATGAAACCAGGTTTAACTACTGGTTCAATAGATACAAACAGGAGAAGCGGCAATTCATTGATTCGCAACAACGGGTTTTGATGATCAGCAACGAAAAGGAATTTATCCGTGCTGAATTTGAAAGTTTAAAATCGGCTACTTACAAACTGTTCGATAAGTACGAAGAAGGAACCAGTTGAAGGTCTCTCGGGTCAACGCTTTTAAGACCAAAGGGTATTTTACGCAAACTGAAGCAGGCTCAAAACGAAGTCCGAAGCGGACTCAATGCGGTCGTCCTTAAGCTCAGAGGGTATCAGGACGAAGTAAAAGACAATGAGAACGTTGTGCACAATAAAGGGGCGGATGCCGTAGATCGGCTTGAGTGTCGATCAGATCAGAGACCTGTTGGGTCAGGCGCAAGATCTCGTGAAGAGGCCCAGCCGGCACCGAAACCCGCAGTACCGGGAAAACCGGCGGAAAAGACCCGGGACGAGTCCTTGGTCATCGAGCTGACCGATGTTGTGCCCAATGATCGTGAACGGGGGATTTCGTGGCTTGGCGGCACAAAGAGAAGAAATAGATTCCATCAGGACCCAATTCGAGAATTTGAAATCGGCACATGACGAATTGATCAATGAGTATAATCGCGAGAAGCTGGAATCCAAAGACACCGAACAGCAGTTAGAGGCTAAAAGAGAAGAAATCGATTCCCTCAAGGCCCAGTTCGAGAATTTGAAATCGGCACATGACGAATTGATAAATGAGTATAATCGCGAGAAACCGGAATACAAAGACACCGAACAGCAGTTAGAGGCTAAAAGAGAAGAAATCGATTCCCTCAAGGCCCAGTTCGAGAATTTGAAATCGGTACATGACGAATTGATAAATGAGTATAATCGCGAGAAACCGGAATACAAAGACACCGAACAGCAGTTAGAGGCTAAAAGAGAAGAAATCGATTCCCTCAAAGCTCAGTTCGAGAATTTGAAATCGGCTCATGACGAATTGGTCAATGAGTATGATCGCGAGAAGCTGGAATCCAAAAACACGGATCAGCAGTTAGAGGCTAAAAGAGAAGAAATCGATTCCCTCAAGGCCCAGTTCGAGAATTTGAAATCGGCCCATGACGAATTGAGCGATGAGTACGAACGCGAGAAGCTGGAATCCAAAGACACCAAACAGCAGCTAGAGGCTAAGAGAGAAGAAATCGATTCCATACGAGCCCAGTTCGAGAATTTGAAATCGGCACATGATGAATTGAGCAATGAGTACGAACGGGAGAAGCTTAAATCCAAAGACACGGATCAGCAATTAGCGGCACAAAGAAAGGAAATCGATTCCACACGAGCCCAGTTTGAGGAATTTAAATCGGTTCATAGCAAATTAATCAATGAGTACGAACGCGAGAAGCTGGAACCCAAAGACACGGATCAGCAATTAGCGGCACAAAGAAAAGAAATCGATTCCATCCTGACCAAGGTTGAGAATTTGCTTTACGAGTACGAACTGGAGAAGCAGCAGTTCCAAAACAGGCAGCGGCAATTAGCGGTACAAAGGAAAGAAATCGATTCCATTCTGGCGCCTTTCCGAGCTTAGTGTCCATCCTGAATGGGTTAAATAAGGGGTATGTAACCCTTGCAGGGTATGTTCTGTTTGGGGCCATCGAACCCAGGGTGGCGTAGCCGCGAGGCGCGGGACTGACCTTGGGCTAATTTATCTCGCCCCGTTGGGGCATTGCAATGCTCGACTCGTCGATTCCCCTTAAGTTGACGGCTATGGGCGAAGGCCTGGGTCCAGTCCATTCTAGCCTGCAACTCCCGATAAACACTATGAATTCCGCCGTAAATATCTGGAAATTTATGAAATGCAACACCAGAGCCTGTCCCGGACTCCGATCCGGAAGGGGGCAGGGGGGATTTTTCTTGCCGCCGCCGAAGGCAGGGGCAAACCCGGCCGGCGGTCCCACCGCCCCGTCGTCGAAGACAGCGGCTATCCCGGCTGGCGGTCCCACCGCCCGAGCCAGTCTGCGACATCTCCTGCAACCTCTTGCCACCCTGGTTCGCCCAAGACCCAGTGGCCATGATTTTCGAACTCACTGTAGGTCGATACAGCCTCATACTTCCTGGCCACCTGGCGAACGACTGATGCAGGGGTAAGCCGGTCCAGGGCGCCGGCAACCACCAGCGCGGGGCAAGTTATCTTGGATTCATCAACTTTTGACGCGCCTGTTGGGTCGAACAGCCAAAACCCAATCTCAAATGCCGCTCTGCCGGATTCATAAACTAACTTGCCGTAAATCTCCTTCTGTTCTTCGTCCGTCAGCAGATGCAACGCCGAGTTGACCATTTCGCTGAACGTTGGCCGTAGAGGTTTTCGCCAAAAACCCCAGGTTGTAAGGCCGGACCAAAAGCTTGCTATCACGGAGGGCGTAAGAGCCACGATTCCGGACGGTGATGCCGGGGTAAGCAAGACAAGGGCCTTGGCCAGTCCGCGGGCTCCCAGCAACTGGGCCAGCAGACCTCCCATCGAGTGACCCATCACAATGGGTTTTTCCGCAAGGCGCCCGATCTCCTTTTCCAGGGCTTCCACATAGTCCAATAAACCGGTGGTCCCCAGACGAGGGTCCGGAAGGCTTTGCGGGTCAATATCGTGGTAGGGCAAAGAGGCAGCGACACACCGGTAGCCCTTTTCCTCAAAGAATCGCTGGTAGTTCTCCCAACACCAGGGTCCGCACCACATTCCGTGAATCATGAAGATCGTATCTGCCATGGTCCCTCCACATGAAAGTAAAAAGTAAAAAGGCAAAAGTAAGCATCGAAGAGGGAAGCAAGGAGCAGAAGCGGGAATACCGTTCTAAAAATGACAGTATAAACCTAAGGCCGCCTAGCCGCTGGAATGCGGTATTATTGCATCCCTGTAAACATCCGCTATTTTGTCCACCGTTAGCCGGACCGCCCCCCTGTTATCCACTAAGACCGAATAGGCCGCATTTCCCATCGCAGTTCGCCTTTCCAGGTCTTCGAGCAGCAGCACGAAAGCATCGGTCAGTTCTCTGATCTGAGCTTCTTTGTCAGACTCGCGGGCCTGGATTTGCAGGACGGCGCCCCGCTCCAGGAAATCCCTGGCGGTATTGGGAAAGTTCACCATTGAAGGCCCTATTACAATGGCTTTTGCATACCATGCAGGTTCAAGGATGCTATGTCCGCCGTGAGGAATCAGTGTTCCGCCAATGAAGGCGATTGTGGCGAACCGGTATGCGGCGGCAAGTTCCCCGATTGTATCGAGCACCAGTATATCTGCCCTGTTTGACGCTTTATTGCCTCCGGAGCGGCGTTTGACAACCAGGCCGGAACGGGCCGCCAGTTCTGCCACTTCGTCGAAGCGCTCGGGGTGCCTCGGCGCCAAAAGAAGCCTGGTTTTTCCGAGGTTGGGCTTAAGCCTCACCCTGCGCAGCACCTCGATCAGGGTCTGCTCCTCATCCGCATGCGTGCTGCCGGCCAGGATAAGGTCCCCTTCTTCGGAGGTCAGTCCCAATGCTTCGTCTACAGATCCGGCCGCCTTCACGTTTAGTTCAGTCTCGGTTAATTCACTGCCATATTTGATATTGCCGCTTACGACGACCTTGTCCGAAGGGGCGCCTATCATTCGGATGCGCTCGGCGTCCTCCTCGGATTTCATCAAGAGCATGCGGTAATTGGCAAACACCCTGCTCAACAGGGGACGAACGAAGCGATAGAGGCGGAAGGACTTCGGGGAAATGCGGCCGTTGGCCATTATAACGGGAATGCCCCTCATGTGCGCCAGGCGCAAAATATTCGGCCAGATTTCGGTATCGATTATCACGATGACCGTCGGCCGGATACAGTCCGAAAACGCCGGCAAACAAATCCGAGGTCAACCGGAAAATAGAAGGTATTGCCCTGACCGATTTCTAAGAACCTCTGCCGGGCAACCGCCTGGCCGGTTTTGGTAATGGTCGAAAAGACAAACCGTGCTTCCGGGAAACGACGTTGAAGCTCGTCAGCGAGCGGCTGCACACTTAATGCTTCGCCCACGGAGCAGGAATGGAACCAGAAGGTAGGGCGCCCGTCCGAACGCAGGGTTTCAGGGAGTTTTCCAAACCTTTGAGAAAGGGCCGGCACGTGCTTTCCCAATCGCAAAACCCTATACAAAAATACCGGGAGCATGAATACTATCCAGGCGCCCAGAAGCAGGCTATACAGTAAATACATTTGCTTCTACCCGGGTTCGGACCTTGACAGCAGGAGGTTTACTCTTTCAAGATCGGCTTCGGTGTCAACTCCTACCGTATCATAAGGGGTCTCCACAACGTAAATTGAAACACCGTTTTGCAGGAAGCGCAATTGCTCGAGTTTTTCAGCCGATTCAAGTGTTGATTCGGGCAGCGAATGGAAAAGCGTTAGCGCCGCCCGCGTATATGCATAAATTCCTATATGTTTGAATCGACGGACCCCGCCTGCGCCGTCCCTGTCGAAGGGAATCGGATGGCGTGAAAAATAAGCGCCCGCCCGGAATCGTCAGTTACGACCTTTACAATATTGGGGTCCTGTGCGGCAGCCTCATCAACGGCAACTTTTAGAGTCGAAACCTGAACCTGGGCATCCCCTTTCAGAAACGGCGAAACAATGCCGTCGAGATGGTCCGGGCGAAGCAAAGGCTCGTCTCCCTGAATATTTATGTAAATATCGGCTTCAACCCTCTCCATCACTTCTCGCAGCCGATCGGTTCCCGAAGGATGCCCGCCCGTGAGAATGACCGGGATTGCTTCGAGCTGGCAATACTGCACGACCTTCTCACTGTCCGTAGCAACCATCAGATCTGCCAGGAGTTCGGATTTACGAGCGTTTCTATAAACCCAGTAGAGCATCGGTTTGCCCGCTATGTTCCGCAATACCTTCCCCGGGAGGCGGGTGGAATCGTAGCGCGCAGGTATTACACCCAGGATTTTCAAAATATTACCCGTTCCTTTCATAGCTGGTTTCCATCCGGAAACTCCGGATGGAAACCAGCTATGATCCAACGGGTTTCTACTACTAGTTCCGCTGGAGTGTCAAACAATGATTATTTTCCATACAATCGCACCACTCCGGGAATGACCCCCGTGGAGTTTCATGATGACGAGGCGGCATACTTAGCAGAGGTGACGGCCCATGACGCCAGTGGACAAGTACTCATGCTTTAAAGAGCTGCAGGATTGCGAAACCGAAGGGGTCAACTTCAAAGTTCGCAGTCGGGTCGGCACTACGGGGATCGCGGTGCTATGCATTCATGGCGGCGACATCGAACCGGGGACCTCTGAAATTGCCGATGGTATTGCCGGAAACGACCACACGTTTTATGCTCTCGAAGGCATCAAGACATCAGGCAACAAGGCATTGCATATCACGAGCACGGCTT
>CAVRZU010000039.1:0-9130 GCA_963725365.1 uncultured delta proteobacterium
AGCCTGGCCGCCACCGCCAATCCGCTCAGCCAGACGCCGCGGCTGCGGCTGCGCTGACCTGGCCAGTCCGCTGGGGGCGAAGACGGGGCGGTGGATCCCTACGGGCAGTTCGAGAAGCCGGGGGCCGCGGTGATCTACCGCGAACAGGGGCGGGACGGCTGATCGCCGTCAAGTTCAGCGTTCGCGGCCGGGCCTGGCCAGCGCCGTCCGGAGGCCCGGCGAAGACGGCCCGCCTCTTCCGCCTCTTCGCCCTCGCCGCGGTCGGCGGCGAATTCGAGGAAATGCAAGACGCCGAAGGCCGGCTGATAATCATTATCCCCCTCTCGCTGGGCTGATCTTCGTCTTGCTGTATATCTGCCTTCCGTTCCTTGCTGGACGCGCTGGCCGTGCTGTCCAACGTGCTGGCCTCGCCATGGGCGGGTCTGGGCCCTTACGCTGACGGGCACCAATTTCAGCATCTCGGCGGCCGTGGGCTTCATCTCGTTCTTCGGCGTGGCCATCATGGACGGCCTGCTGATGATCTCGTATTTCAACAGCCTGCGTGCCAGGGCCTGCCGGTGCAGGAGCGGCGATCATGCAAGGGGCGGAAAAACGCGTGCGCCCCGTGATGATGACCGCCTTGACGGCCATTCTGGGCCTGCTGCCGGCCGCCCTTTCACCGCGATCGGCTCGCAGACCCAGCGCCCGCTGGCCATCGTGGTGGTCGGCGGCATGTTCACCACGCTCTTCCTCACCCGCTATCTGATGCCGGTGCTGTACAGCTTCTACGGCCATCGCGAGCCGCCCATGAAGACCGCCGTGGGTGGCCCATTGACCAGAGCCATTGAGGAGGAGTAGAAGTATGATACAGTAGGTCCCGCCTGCCCGGGCGGGACCCTTGAGGAAGGCAAAAGCCAAAAGTCAAAAGGCAAAAACGATGCGATGTAGCCCTTTTGCCTCTTGCCTCTTGCCTTCTGACTTTAGCAAGACGGCAACCTAACCAAGTAGATGTGACAATAACAATGATTGTGAAGAAATATGCGGATGTTGAAGGAGAAGTGAAGGAACTCATAGCCAAGGGCGACGATATCATCATCAAGCTCAAAAGGCTTGTGGATCAGGACGCGGAAGTGTTCGAACCCCTGTCCAAAGCCTACGGGCTTCCGAAGAATACTCCCGAGGAGGCGAAGTATAAAGAAGAGACCATGGAGCAGTGCTGTAAGGTGGCTTGCGGAGTGCCCATGGAAATCATGCGCGCGGCTTTCGAGGGAATTAAGGTGCATGCCAGAATGGGCGAGATTGGGACCATGATCGCCATCTCCGATGTGGGACGTGGGGTAACGTTCCTGAAGAGCGCTCTTATTGCGGGAAGTCTCAATGTGATCATCAATCTCAACACTATCAAAGACCAGAACTTCCTATCCGCCACCCGCAAAGAAATGGAAGGCCTGCTCGAAACCGGCTCCAAAATGGCGGATGACACTCTTTCCTTGGTACTATCAAAATTGAAGAAATAAGGAGACTTGTCAATGGCTGAACTTTTGAAGGGAAAACCCGTAGCCGATGCCATGAAGGAAGAATTGATAAGAAAGGTCGAAGCCTTGAAGGCGAAGGGGATTTCGCCGAAGCTTGGCATCATTCGGGTAGGAAATCGCCCTGACGACTTGTTTTATGAAGGGGGCGCCAAGAAGACTTGCGCAGCTCTTGGCATGGATTCGCAGGTTTTTGAATATCCCGAGAACATCGAACAGGCTGATTTCGAAAAAGCCGTGATCGCAGTGGGCCAAATGAAAGACGTCCACGGCATACTGATGTTTTCGCCTCTGCCGAAAAACCTGAACGAAAAGAAGATCAGGACGTTGATCCCGGTGGAAAAGGATGTGGATTGTTTGACGATTGGCGGTGCGGCCAAAGTTTTTACCGACGATCCCACCGGTTTTCCTCCCTGCACTCCCGCTGCCTGTATGGAAATGCTCCATCACTTCGCTATCCCCGTCAAGGGCAAGAAATGTGTTGTGGTGGGACGTTCCCTGGTGGTTGGAAAACCCCTTGCCATGTTGCTGCTAAGAGAGCACGGCACCGTGACGATCTGCCATTCCAGGACCGAGAATCTGCCGGAAGTCTGCCAAAACGCAGATATACTTATCGCCGCCGTGGGAAAAGCCAAGATGATCAAGGGCAATTTCGTAAAGCCCGGACAAATAGTAATCGACGTGGGCATCAATCCCGATCCTGACAATCCCGGCAAGTACTGCGGCGATGTGGATTTTGCCCAAGTGGAGCCCGTGGTTCAGAAGATATCGCCGGTTCCCGCCGGCGTTGGCTCTGTCACCACCGTGGTTCTCTGCAAGCAGACCATCATGGCCTGCGAAATGCAAAATGCCTGAGAGTTTTGAGTTTTTAGTTTTTTAGTGAAACCAAGCGGCCGAAGCCGGGCAAGCATCCGGGTTTGGCCGTTTTTTTGTCGTTCGGGAAATTCCTTGGAGCAGCGGAGCCGCAACCAAAGACAAAGACCTTTTGACACGGATGGACACGGATGAAAAAAGTCATGAACTTTTCTGCATTCCAGGGAACTGCGAAATTGGATACAGGAAGGCGAGACGGCACACTTTATCGCAAGTCCAGGGTGGAGTCCGCGGAAGGCTCTGAGCGATTTCTTTAAACGCGGATTAAGACGGATGGACACGGATAGTCTGTTGTGCTCCTCGCAATCCCGCGCTAAGGGACAGCCAAAAATCTTGCACAAAAAACAAGAAAATGTCTGATAGTAGCAGCAGGCTGGATCGACCGAAGCTCAACCAATGAAGAGTTTTGAGTTTTTAGTTTTTAGTGAAACTCGAAACCAGTCTGCCGTAAAGCGGCCGAAGCCGGGCAAGCGATCCCGGCGCATCTGCCACCATTTTTGATTCCCTGGGCTCACGCAAAATCGATGTCGATATGTTTGGGGAATTCCCCGAAGAGCTCGCTTCTTTCCAATTCCCCTCGAGGATTGGGAAAATGTATGTTTCCTTTCACTGTGGACCCCATGTTTTTTGAGGAATGCTCTGCTTGCCCAGGCAACATCGGCCACTTTGACGCCCTTTGAAGTTTGAATGGGACATTTGGATGCTCTGCCTTCTTCTCCATGGCGCTCGAACTATTCCATTATGCTCCTTGAACTACAAAACAAGGTAGTTGTGGACTTGTGGTTATCCGTGATGATCCGTCACGCTGGGGCGAGCCATTTCAAAGGAGCTCAACGGATGGCTTCGCGCTTCTGTATGCAGTCGCCATGGGCGATGATCAGCTTGTCGAAGTCCCGATGGAAAAATGATGAGTGATGAATGATTTCGAAAAATGGTTCTTTAATACCGGAAGGCGTCGACACGAGTTTTTCAACTATCGAATTCTGACGCACATGAAATGATCTCGAGCTGACCCCTTACGGGGATTTCCCTGGCTCACCGTCCTGCAGCGAGCAAATAGAGTCCGGCGTCACGCCGGCAACGCCGTGTTGATATGAGCAGTTGAGTCAAATGAGGGGGCGTAGTATAATAGAGTGGTAAGTATTGGCCGCTGATGATTGGCAAGTGGTAAAAGGTTTAACCTAAAGCGACTGTCATGACTACAAAGAGGCTTATTCGAAGAGGTTCTTTCGCTTCCTGTTGAAGAACGGGCGCTTATCGCCGATTCGCTATTGCGTAGCCTCAATGCCCCGCATGCTGCCGTTGACGCAAAATGGATCGAAGCGGCAAAAAGAAGGCGAGAAGAACTCAGAACCGGCAAAGTGAAAGCTATTTCCGGTGATGAGGTATTTTCCGAGGTTGCTGAGCGGTTCGCCAAGTGAATACACAAAATCAGGCCGCAGGCAACTGGAGGGGAGATCGGATTGCGCCGGGGAAGGGATTCTGGCTCTTTCAAAAGCACTTGGTAAAACAAATTCTTCCGCTGGCTCGTTTCATGGCTCCCTAATCGGCGCCTTGAGCGGACTCGGGCCGGCCTCGTTTTCTTCCTCCTGGAATGGGCCAAATTTTTTATCCTGGAGTATCTTGCCGGCTATGCACTGGCGAAGCCGGCAGGAGAACATCTCGTCCCCTTCACGGCCACAACTCCTCTCCACCTTTGGCTGCTCGTTTTGCTCCCCGCAATCGGAGGACTGATTTCAGGCCTGTTGGTCTACACCTGGGCCCCTGAAGCAGAAGGACATGGAACCGATGCTTTCATCGACGCCTTTCATAATAAGCAGGGGTTCGTTCGGACGCGTGTCCCCTTTATCAAGGGAATTGCTTCGGTAATTACTCTTGCAACAGGGGGAAGCGCCGGGCGGGAAGGACCCATAGCGCAAATCGGATCGGGAATAGGTTCGTGGCTTGGGCGTACTTTAAAGCTCAATATCCGGGAAAGAAGGCTCATGCTCCTGGCCGGATGCGCCGGGGGACTGGGCGCTATTTTCGTGCTCCTTTAGGAGGCGCCCTGACCTCGGTAGAGGTCCTTTACCGTGAGGATCTGGAAACCGAGGGAGTTGTCCTGAGCATCATTTCCTCTTCGGTTTCCTATGCGATCTTTACAAGCATCTTCGGCCACCAGCCCATATTCGCAATTCCTTCCATACATTTTTCCAGCGGTTTTGAACTGCTTCTTTATGCAGTTCTAGGATTGATTTGCGTTCCTTTCGGATACATGTACGTCAAGACCTTTTATGGTCTAAGAGACCGCTTTTTCCGAAAGCTCCCGGTCAAACGCGCGCTGATTCCCGCATTCGGGGGACTTTTGGTTGGACTGACGGCGCTGTGGCAACCCCAGATACTGAGCGGGGGCTATGGAACCATTCAGCAGGCCCTGATGGGCAACCTGCCGATAACGCTGATGTTCACCCTGGCTTTCCTTAAAATTGCAGCAACCTCTTTCACCATATCATCGGGAGGAAGTGGAGGCGTTTTTGGGCCGTCTCTTTTCATAGGCGCCATGCTGGGCGGGGCTGTAGGGCAAATTGCGCACGCGTGGTTTCCCGGAATCGTGAGTTCTCCCGGCGCATTTGCCCTTGTCGGCATGGCCGCATTTTTTGCCGGGGTTGCCAAGGCGCCCCTCGGGGCGCTTCTCATGGTCTGCGAAATGACCGGCGGCTACCAGCTCATCGTTCCGATCATGTTTACCTCTGTTGTGGCGATTTTGCTCTCCCAGCACTGGAGCCTGTACGAAAAACAGGTCCTCAATAAATTCCATTCTCCGGCCCACCGGTCCGACAGGGTGATTAATATCCTTCAGGATTTGTCGGTCAACGATGTGCACCGAAAGGACGCTGCGGTAGTCATTCTTCCGGAAGACATGCCCTTTGGCCAGTTGCGGCGCCTGATCGAGTCCTCCCGCGATTCTTTCTTCCCGGTCGTAGATGATGAATTTCACCTTACGGGAATATTGTCATTGCCGGACATCAGGCCGGTAATATTTGAAGATTCGGTTTCGGACCTGCTGATTTTGCGCGATTTGGTCTTGCCGCCGATAAGCGTTGCGCCTGATGAGAGCCTCTCCGATGCCTTTTTAAAATTTCTCAAAACCGGTTTTGGACGAATTCCGATAGAAGACAAAGAGGTGGGGGTAATAGGCATGCTCGGCCTCGAAGACCTGCTCGCCCGCTATCACCTGGAGCTTGAGAAATTGAACTTGGACGAACCCGCAGAATAGCTGCAGGGATTGAAAATCGGCACGCGTACCCAGACAGACATTTCTTCACGCAAAAGCCAAGCTGACGGTGCAGATTTACAGGCTCTTGAAAGACCAAGGGCTAACCCAAGCCGAGGCCGCTAAATTGCTTGGCACCACACAGGCGCAAGTATCGGCGCTCATGCGCTACCGCCCTGTGCCGGTTTCTGTAGGACGTTTGATGGAGTTTCTAACCACGCTTGGGCAAGACGTGGAAGTTACGGTTAAGCCCTCTCCGCAACACAAGAGGCAACAAGGGCACATATCCGTTACAGTGCAGCCGACCTGATCGGATCCCGGCGCGGTTGACGCCCTGCGTTGCCACCGAGGGCGTTTGTCATTTTGTCCAGTTTCCGGTGTTTTTTCACACCCCGCAACCCAGCGCGGGGCTTCGGTGCTATTTCCACCTTAAGGACAATTCAATTGTCCATATTATTTTACCCTTCTAATTCTCTAAAATATTGTGTGTATTTTCTGTTCTATAACTATTCTAAGAATTAAGTCAAATTAATGATGGATTAAGTCCAATAATGCTTATTATAATCCACACAAGAGGGTCGATTCTAACTCCATTTTTCATATAGTGGGTACTCTTGGAGCAGGGAATTTGGCACCACCCCTAACGGGGCTGCCTGCAGCCAAGACAAAGAGGAACCCTATGGAATCCAACCGAAAAAAACTAAAAATCATACTTTCGGCGGAAGATGATGACGATAACCGGCTACTCGCTAAGTTTAATATCGTAATAGCGGATGATGACGAAGAGGATTGCTTGCTTGTAAAAAAGGCGGTTAGTACATCGTTACCAGGCGTTGCAACCAGCTGTGTTAATAATGGTGAAGAACTTATACAGTACTTGTATCTTTGCGGTACAGAGCACGAACACATTCCCTGCCCTGATATAATCCTTCTTGATATCAATATGCCCAAAGTAAATGGATTTGATGCACTCAAGATAATAAGGGCTGATGACCGATTTAAATCCATTCCAGTGGTGATGCTTTCCACTTCAGGCGATACCCATAACGTAAACCTATCGTACAAGTTAGGCGCAAACTCATTTTTCATAAAACCTATCAGATTTGACGCTCTGGTGCGGATAATATCTATTCTTGGCACCTATTGGTTTAATCTAGCCAGCATACCCCCAAGTACAAACTCGTATCGTGATGAACCACCCGTAAGGCCAATGACTACAGCCTCAATACTCATCGTGGATGATTCGGTTTTCGCTCGAAAAATACTTGTTCGGATTCTAAGGATGGCTGGTCACCATACGATTGAAGCAGCGGATGAGAAAACTGCACTCGATTCTTTCCGCACAATGAAGCCCGATTTGGTTTTGCTCGATTTAAGAGCAGCAGGTATCCAAGGGCAAGAACTCATTCAAAAGTTCCGGGAGATCGACGCTAAAGCACGGGTAATTATAGCCACAGACACGGGTGAAGTAATTACTAAAGAAGAAATTGACAAGACTGGGGCACTAGGGCTTTTCTTTAAGCCTATTCTTTCAGAATCTATTTTACAATCCATAGACTCAGCACTGGCGCACCGCGATCAAGGTGAACCTGATGAGCGCTAAATACCTTATTATGCTGAGTACCTCAAACGCACGCAAAGATGTTACAAACTGCTATGATCCGGGAGCAAATTCATTCATTACCAAACCGAATTCTTATGGCGAGCTTGTGAGAATCTCGACGGCTTTTGCCATTATTGGATGCAAGTTGCAACGCTCCCGCAACAGGAGCAACAGAGGGGACCACCATGAAGAAGAACATTCATAACATGTCCCAGAAAGAACTCATGGCGTACGCCGCTAAACTTGGAGCACGTCCGGAGGAATCCCTGGAAGACAGCGCAGCACGATTCGAGCATGATGATGAAGATAAAACCAAACTATTCCATAAGATGGTCGTTAGATGGTGGGCTTTAGCGGGGGGTACATAACTGGACAACACTGTCCAGTTATGCCCGTTATTTCAACGGGCCTTACCCAGCAACAGTTGGCCGAGGCGGTCGGCATTACCAGGGTCAGAATTAACGAAGTTATTTGCGGAAAACGGGGGATTACTCCCTATACTGCATGCCGTCTTTCAAGATACTTTGGAACCACGGCGGAATTCTGGCTTAATCTGCAAAGAAACCTCGACATGTGGGATACACTCAAGGCCCACGAGGCCGACTATGATCGGATAAAACCGCATGCAGACGCCGACGCATGACACGGTTCTTAAGCCTTTTTTCTTCGCGGCCGCGTGAAATAAGCCATCTTCGCGGTTTCGCGCGGGAAGCTCACGTCCGGGCGGTGACACAAAAGTGTTTGGAATATGACATTTTCGTGACTCTTTAGGCTCGCTCAGAAAAGCTGTCTTCCCTTAAGCGCCCTTTCGACGGTTATGCGGTCGGTATATTTGAGGTCGCCACCCATCGGTATTCCGTAAGCTATCCGGGTTACTCGCACCGGGTGGTCTTTGAGGATCTGGAGAAGGTAGTGGGCGGTTGCCTCCCCTTCGCTGCTCGGGTTGGTAGCTATGATAATTTCGCTGATTTTTTCGGATTCGAAGCGGGCGAAAAGCTCTTTTAAGCGGATTTGCTCGGGGCCGATCCCGTCAAGAGGGGCCAGCACACCCTGGAGCACATGGTAGCGGCCTTTGAAAGCACCGGATTGCTCAATGGCCAGAAGGTCTGCGGTGCTTTCCACTACGCAGATTTGTCCGATATCCCGTGCCGGATCGGCGCATATGGCGCAAACCGGCTCGTCGGTAAAATGAAAACAGATCGAGCAGGTTCGAATATTGTTTCGAAGCTGCCGGATGTTTTCTGCAAGCGCCTCGGTTTCGCTGCCCGGCGCCTTGAGAAGATACATGGCGATCCGGGTGGCGCTCTTTTCCCCAAGCCCGGGTAGTCTGCTCAATTTACGGATAAGATTGCTTAAAATCGGTGGATATGGATTCATTTATCGTCAAAAAAGCCCCGGAATGTTCAATCCCGGAATACTGAGCCCGCCGGCCAGCTTTCCCATTTCGGCGGACGCCATTTCCTGGGCTCTTCTCAAACCGTCGTTTACTGCTGCAACAATCAAGTCCTGCAACATTTCGACATCTTCGGGATCTACCACCTGGCGGTCTATTACAATGCTGAGAACTTCCTGCTTTCCGTTGACCACCACCGTCACCATTCCACCTCCGGCGCTCGCTTCGACTTTCTTCAAGGCAAGCTCTTCCTGCATTTTGGCCATCTTCTCCTGCAGAGCCTTAACCTGCTGGAGCGGGTTGAATCCCTTAACCATTGTAAGTTCCTCCGATTGAATTTGAATTTAAACCCACCCGTAAGTCCACGAGGCTCAAGTCCGTTTCGACGGTTTCACCTCGATTAGTTCGGCCCCCAGTATTTCCATCGCCTGCTGAACGGCCGGATGAGTGACGATCTGTTTTGTACCCGAAGCCTTACCGGTCTTGCGGGCCTTAGC
>CAVRZU010000040.1:0-8710 GCA_963725365.1 uncultured delta proteobacterium
AGCCGGAGATCCGCAATGCGTACAGGCATCGAGTTCGAGGATTTGCAGGGTCATCAGGTTTGCGGGGTTTGAGCCGGCCCTGTCCATCACTGCGTTTGCCAGTATGCAGATCGGGCTGGCAAAGATATGGAACACCTTGCTGAAAGGAAGGTAAGCGAGCCCGAACAGACATATGAGGAAATGCAGGTAATAGAACGTAGACCTCACGGCAGTTCCATCTAAGTAGACCGCCACCGGAGTTATCAACCTTGAAAAGGCATAATCCATGAAAGCCCATTGAGCAGGTGAGTGGCATTGTTCGCAGTTAACAGAATGAACAAGTTTGCCTTTCGCCAGGATTTCAGGGCTAATAGGCCTGGCAAGCCGGGGCGAGACGACGCCGTAATTTTCCACCCAGTAAGCTTCCAGTGATTTCAGTGAAGCCTCGTCCTCACCTGACGCATATTGGCCGGCCATGTCCCGAAAGACGGAAACGGACGTGATTTTCACACTTTCCAGAACCATACCCGAAACCATAATGGCGGCGAAGATCGCGATAGTATAGACGTCCATGGAGCTTGTGGGAGGGCGGGCCGGATCATTGCGAATGAAACGGTTGAAAACCGCTATTCCCAATCCGGTCAATACCAGCACTGCGAAAAAGTCCCTCAAGAAAAGGAATGGGTTGAGGGTGCTATAATAATTTGAAAATATGAGGGGGTTCAAATAATCGCCCAGAGCGTGCATGAGCAGGAGCATGGTGAATCCGCCAAGGATCAAAAAGTGCGCCGTCCACCGGAGAGGACTCACCCGCAACAGCTTTGCCTGGAAGAGCACGTCGAGGAAAAAGGCCTTAAGGATAGTCAGACACTGCCGGCTCCACAAGGTCTGCCACATGCCTTTCACCGCTGCGCAAACTCGCGAGAAAGCCGTGAATTTCGTCGAGCCAAGCGAGTGCCTGAACCATGTCGAGACCTTGTAGGCAATACCTGCGCAACAGATTGCAAGTGATATGTAGACCAGGGCTGATTCAGGCATGGAACCTCCGGCTTTTTACGAACACAATCCAAGGCTAGATGCACAAGACCTCAAGCTCCCCTATTTTGCAGGTCGAAGCCGAACGGCCCAGTTCGAAAAGGTCATCCTAATAGAACCTAATAATAAGAATAAAGCTTCCATTTTCATGCTTGAAGCGTCCCTTCTTTGCACTGACCCCATGATTTCATTTGGTTTCACGTTACAAACAATCCTGCATGCTTTATCTGGACCAGCTAAGCCAATTTCATATTTCAAGGTCCCAAAAGATGATATAGATGATTCTGGAGGAGGAAAAATAGGTCATGGGGGTCAATCGGGATAATCCAGACTTATGGAAAGAGGACACCGCCCGCTCTGTTGACATGTACAACGGGTGGTTCATTAATTTTGCACCACAAGCTTTCCGCAAAACGCGAATTCGGACCACAAAAGCTGTTGAACAGACGCTTAGAGCCACTGGAAACCTGACAGACATTAGAACGACGATCCTGAAGGAAAACCCATCAGTCTTGCCGACCTTGCGCATGTCAACCTGTCCGCCTCTTGCAGTTGACCGGCTGATCGGCCTGGCAGGGGTCTCCAAAAACCTCGTCCTTTCAATGGAAGGTGGAAAACTACCGTCACGCATGTCCGAACAAGACCTTGAGAATCAACTTGAAAAGATCAGCGTGATAACCGGGAAAATGGCTGATCCCGATATTTTCGCCTGGCTTAACCGAGAACAAAAGCCCTCCAGGAAGGAAATCTATCGCGCTGCGACGATTGTTGCCGACCGCCTTTGCGGTTCCGTGGCAAATCCGATCATCCGAAATGCCCAGGAGAAAAGACAACTTGCAGCTATTGCGGCATGGCTCGAAGCACGAGGATATAAACAGCTCGCCCCGGGCGAAGGCGTAAAATTCAATGCAATGTGCCCTGGAACTTATGCCTTCCATTTAAATGTACCAGTTGGACAAGAAGGCGCGTCGGCAACCATTAACATTCCTGTGGACGCCGTGGTTATGCTGAAGACGGCGAATACCGGCGACTTCCCTTTTTTGATCGAAGCGAAATCGGCGGGCGACTTCACCAATGTGAACAAGCGGCGCAAGGAAGAGGCTACTAAAGTCGCCCAACTTCATTATACTTATGGCAAGGGTATTGAGTTCATTTTGTTCCTGTGCGGCTATTTCGATAGCGGTTATCTCGGTTATGAAGCCGCCGAGGGTATAGATTGGGTTTGGGAGCACCGTATTGACGATCTTGCCAAATTTGGGTTGTAGATGAAAGCAGACCTGCTTAAGCAAAAAGAGCAGCATAGGGTAGAGGTACAAGTGTCGCTTGACGCCTCTAAATCACAGGCGGAGCGCAACCGCCTGGGGCAATTTGCGACTCCTTTCCCGCTCGCCCTTGAAATAGTGTCCTACGCAGATAAGCTCTTATCGAGCGATCACAAAGTGCGTTTCTTCGATCCGGGTTTTGGCACCGGCGCTTTCTATTCCGCTCTATTGCAAACATTTCCATTAGGCAGCATTGCAGCTGCGACCGGCTTTGAAGTTGACGCACATTATGGAAATCCTGCACTTCAACTCTGGGGAGACACTGGACTTAATTTGTATTTATTAGATTTTACGAAAGCCATACCGCCCAAAGAAGGTTTCAATCTAGTAATCTGCAATCCACCCTATGTCAGACATCACCATATTCAGAACGGCGAGAAATTGAGACTCCAAGCCGCAAGTCATGCGGCTTGTGGAGTGCAATTCGGGGGTTTGGCCGGTCTCTATTGTCATTTTTTGGGACTTTCCAATGCCTGGATGATCGAGGGCGGGATTGCCGGATGGCTGATTCCCAGTGAGTTCATGGACGTTAATTATGGTGCAGCGATGAAGCGTTACCTGTTGGATAAGGTCAGGCTGATTCATATTCACAGGTTTGATCCCCTGGACGTACAGTTTGGGGATGCTTTGGTATCATCCGCAGTAGTCTGGTTCAGGAAGGAAACCCCGCCGCCCAAGGATTATGACGTTCTATTCACTTTTGGGGGAACGTTGTCCAAACCGAAGGTATCTCGCATGGTTCCCGCAAAAGCACTGCGGACAGAGCCTAAATGGACACGTTTTCCACTTGCTGAAATCAGAAAGAAGGAGAGTATTCCGACTTTGGAGGATTTCTTCTCGATCCGGCGCGGCTTGGCTACTGGCGATAACAGTTATTTCATCCTCACGGCTTCGCAGATTTCAGGGCGTAATCTGCCGCTGAAGTTCTTCAACCCAATCCTGCCTAGCCCTCGACATCTGCCGGTGACTGAAATTCTATCTGATGACTTGGGCAGCCCTCTTATTGAGAATCCATTATTTCTTTTGGATTGTCGCCTTCCGGAAGCGCAGGTGCAAAAACAGTATCCCAGCCTTTGGCGATACCTTCATGAAGGGAAAGAGCTTGGCGTTGCAAACCGATATCTATGTCAACACCGCTCGCCCTGGTATTCCCAGGAGAACAGACCGCCGCCCCCTTTCGTCTGCACCTATCTGGGGCGTGGAAATGTCAAGAGCGGTCGGCCTTTCCGGTTTATTCTGAATCATTCACGCGCCACTATCACCAATGTCTATTTGGCCCTTTATCCCAAAGACTCAGTGGCTCAAATCATGAAAGGGAACCTGTCAATTACACGTCGTATTTGGGAAATTCTGAATCGCATCCAGCCTGAATCAATGTTGGCGGAAGGTCGGGTTTATGGCGGAGGTCTACACAAGCTTGAGCCTAAAGAACTGGCGCGGGTCCCTGCGCGTGAACTTGCAGAGCTTCTTTCCTGGGTGCCAGACCCCGTCAGCAATTACTTGATTCATCCGGGATTAAACGCCGTCAATGATCGGGCTCCCGCCTGACTGAGTGAAAGATTTAAAACCTTTTGCAGCAAAAATTGCCGGACTCAGAAACAGGAACTCATGGGGTGCATGAAAAATGAATTTCAGAGAACTTATAGCTAATGAAGAAATCATTATCGCTCCAGCCTCCTATGATGTGCTATCGGCCCGGATCATCGAAAAAGCTGGTTTCCCCATAGCCTATCTGGGCGGGTTGAGCAACGAAGCCAGCGACCTGGGCTACCCCGACCTGGGGCTTGCCACTGTTGCCGAAATCGTCAGGAAGGCGGGAAATATTGCCGAGGTGGTAAACGTACCGGTCGTCTGTGATGCCGATACCGGGTTTGGAGGAAGCGTCAATATCCGGAGGACGGTCCGGATGTTCGAGGCCGCCGGCGTGAGCGGCATCCATATCGAAGACCAGACTTTTCCCAAAAGATGCGCGGCGATCCGTGGAAAACAGCTCTTAGAGGCAGAACAATTCGCAAAGAGAATCAGGACAGCTGCCGATTCGAGGAAAAACAAAGACTTCGTAATAATAGGGCGAACCGACTCCAAAGTGGTGGGAGGAGTCGATGAAGCCATACGAAGGCTCAATTTGTATATCGAAAACGGAGCCGACATGGCGATGGTTGGCGACCTGTATTCTTTTGACAATTATGTGCGGCTTGTCCGGGAGGTAAAAGCCCCACTGGTCGTCTGTGCCGCCGATCCCGAGCACTATCGACTCCAACCCGATTTTACCCTGGACCAGTGGAAAAAAAGCGGTGTGAAGATGGTCCTCTACTGGTTCCTTCCGCTCTTCGCCGCGATGAAAGCGGTGAAAAGGGCCGTATCGCACCTCAAACAGACCGGCTCAATCGAAGGAATCGTCGATGAATTGTTCACTTACGGAGAATACTCGCAAACGGTGGATTTGGATAAGTGGCTGCAAATAGGTAAACAGGAGGAATGAGGTTACATTTTCCACGCGAAAACGCGAAGGAAGAAATAACAGGCTGAATTTTTTCATCTATTCCTACCCCGCCCGGAAAAGGGGTTTCCATTATGAATTTGTTTTTCTTCGCATCTTTGCGTGAAAATTCCTCTCCCTCAAGAGTCCCCTTCCCGCCGGGGAAAGGGGTCGTCTGGTTTTGCCAAATTTTTCCGGCGTTTTCTGGCTACGAACCAAACCCAATAGAGGAGCAGAAGAGGAAAAGTCGAATAGGCCCCGACAAAATCGCCGCTAAAAAGGCAAAATGTGCCATAAAAAACGATGACGGCAACAAATGCGAGCTGAATTATAGGGAAGACCTTTTTCATACGGATTATTATTTGCCAGCGTCTACAAAAAATAAAGCCCGCTTTTGGCGGGCTGTTAAAAAATCTATTCGGGGCCGGTAAGCCCTGTGAAGATTTTCATATTTGCAGCGTTAAAGGTCTGACTGGGTCACAATCGGGCGTCCTGCTGCAACAAACGGATAGATAAACCAAAGCGCAGGCACAGTCAAGTAAAATTCTTACGGTAAATCAAAAGAGCAGCTATCCAGATTGCGGGCCCTCCGCAAGGATGGTTCCCCCTCACGTGAACCCGGGGCCTGCCGTGCACGCATAACAATGGTCGCCGACGGCGATGGACGCGCCTTCCATGGGAAGGCCGGGCAGCTCGGATATATGTTTTTTGCTCCCGGAATGATAAAGCCGGGCGGCAAGATTGAAATCGCAGTCATATAGAAATCCCTGCCAATCGACCGACAAGGTAGTCCGGCACATCAGTTGCTCGACCGTGCAGGGATTGAAGCTGTCCTCGAGTTTTTTCAGGTAGGCATCCAGGTTGCCGGACACTTCCAGCCAGGTGCGGAAACGCCCGAGAGGCACGTTGGCAAAAGTATACAGATTGGTGAATGCGATCCCGTGTTTGATTCCAAGATCATGTCTGAATTTGCGTTCCGACTGGGCCTGGCTTGCAGGCAGGAATGCGCCGGCAGGATTGGAAACCAGATCCAGGGTCAGCCCCGTGCCTTCCCTGCCATACCCGATTGCGTTCAGCAGCCTGAGTGCGGAAATACTTTCCCCCCACACGCCCGATCCCCGCTGGGCATCGGTTTGGGCAGAGCTGGCCGAAGGTAAAGAAGCGACTATCGCTACCCGGTTTCGACTGTATAAATCGACAAGATGGGCCAATTCGGGTCGCGCAAGGGCGATCAGGTTCGTTCGAAGAATCAGCCTTGGAGTAAGCCGGGCAAGTTCCTCAACAAGCCAGGGCAGGTCCGGCAGGAGTTCAGGAGCACCCCCGGTTATATCGATCGTTCCGAAGGACATCCGGCCCGCGCAGGCGATGACCGCCTCGATTGTCCGCAACTCCATCATCTCAGACCGTTTGGGACCCGACTCCAAATGACAGTGACGGCACGCCAGGTTGCATTTGAACCCCACGTTTATCTGCAAAACAGCGGCTGCCGCCCGCAGCAATTCGAGGCCATGATTTTCGAGCTTTTCCTTGAAGGTCATCGCTTCTCTACATCGACAGCTTTTCGGCCACTTTTCGCATTTGAACGCCATGCACCAGGGATGCGCCGCCGCGTATGGCGTTCGTAACATGAATCGCCTCGGTCATCTCCTCGAGGTTGGAACCTTTCTCAAGACAGGTGACAGTGTAAGCGTCTATGCAATAAGGACACTGAACGGCATGCGCCACAGCTAAAGCGATAAGCGCCTTTTCCCGTTCCGTAAGCGCCCCTTCGGCGAAGACCGCACCGTAGTAGTCGAAAAACTTCTTTGCCAAATCAGGCGCATTTTGGCCGATTTGATCGAATTTCGCGAGATCCTCTGGGTCATAGTATGTTTTCAATCGTCTATTCTCCTTCGATGATCCAACATGGTTAAGGGCTACGGGTTACGGGGTTTCCGCATGGACGCCATTCTATCATGAATTCCGGAAATACGACATTTTTCACGCACGGACGCGAATTGTGCAGACTTTAATACCTCTTCCGGGGGGGTGCAATAAAACAGTCGTCAGTGGTCGGTGGTCAGTTTTCAGAAAAACAAAAAAATGGCTCCTCATGTCCGCATGGGACATCATGAAACCATGAAAAGCGCGCCAGATCACCGCCCTTCTTAAAGGGAGAAGAGGCGGTTTTTGACCCAAGACACGCGACCCGCAGACCCCGAACGAAGTGAGGCAGGCAACGCTAAATCTGGTCGGAGGTCCCACCGCCCGGTAAATCCGGACGGTGGTCCCACTGCCTTATGCTATGTCATCCAATTGGCAGCATTCCGTCCCGAATGGAAAAACCATACCATCCTCCAGCAATACTTCAAGGAATGCCTTCTCTTCCCAACCCAGGCAATCTCTTGCCGGGCTTTGCTCTTCGTAGCCGCGCACCCCGCTGTTCACTTTCACCATCTTTATGCGCTGTGACGAAGAGTTCGCCGGATTTTCCTTTAAAATCATGGACTGGGCCAGCATAGCTTGATCCTCGCTTTTTGGGGGTGAGACCTGATCTACAGGGTGGAACGAGCCGGCAAAGAAATTGGAAAACAGCCAGGCTAACGTTCCTTCTGTATGAAACAGCCGGTTGCGTCCCTGTCCAGACGAGGTAAGAAGAGGAAATCGAGTTAGCTGGTCGAGAGCGAGGTCTTGCCTGCAGACTACTGTGCCACGTGATTGAAGCCGGTATTAAGGGAAAACGCCTGAAAACTCGAACGGATAACTATGACGGTTGCGAACCCATCCATTTCCCCGTCCGGAGCAAGGACGCTTCTATCTGGAAACAAACTAAGAAATAATCTTTGAGAGTCAACGGGTGAATCCGTGAATTGGCAAACGGCGCGCGCCGGGGTTACGGGTTACTAACACATATTCGGCAGTCCGGTAAAATCTTCAATAATTCAACTTCTTCGCGCTTGAATGCTCTTCCGGGTTGATTTCCCAACCTCTATACTGATAGAAGAAAAAGGAAGACGGCAACATATCACCAATAACAATGACCTCGTGCCCTGCGCCAGCAGAAAGGACCAGACATGAGCAAAAATCAGGACGCCAAAAAAGACGAAAAGAAAAAGCCGGCCAAGACCACCAAGGAGAAGAAGGCTGAAAAGAAGGCCAAGAAGGAGTTGAGGAGTAAATGAGAGCTATAAGGAAAACGCGAAGACGCGGAAAACTATCCCGCCTCTTCGCGTTCTCGTGTTCTGGCCGGGGCGGTGGGACCGCCAGCCGGGTTAGCCGCTGCCTGCGGCGGCGGCAGGAAGGCGGGCAGAGCTAAGCGGGAAAGTTCAAGATGATTTCTTCTTCCGCGCCGTCGCGGTCGAGCTTCATTTCAAGCTCTACACTGCTGTCCCGAATGCCGAACGAAAACGGCATATCCCCTTTATCTCCTTCGATATGAGTAATGTCCCTTACCACATCGAACACTTTCCGTCCGATGGGCGACGGCGGCTTGGGCAGTTCCGACTCCCGGTACTTTGCGGTTACCGAAACTCCTCCATCGGCCTTACGGCGAATTGAGATCTCCTTGGCGTTTCGGTCGATTCCGTGCAAAATCGCCAGGGCGAGCCATTTAAGAGCGCCCTCTTCGGAATCGTGCTCCTTGACCAGACCGGCCATTTCACTTAGCAGGTCAGCGGCCACGAAGCAGTCGGCCTGTTCCTGAACCTTCAAATGCAGCGAACGTTTATCAAGCATTGCAAATCCCTCCTAAAAAGCAGCCAGCAGTGAAGAACCGATTCGATAATGGGCAACTGCAAGTGTCCAATCCTGGGTTTCCGGATGGATACAAAGCCGGAACCTTGCTCCCCATTCTAAATTCTTCAATTAGCAATACGTAGAACTGAACCAAAAAAATAAACTAACATAACAATAAAAA
>CAVRZU010000041.1:0-9843 GCA_963725365.1 uncultured delta proteobacterium
GATGTATTGCTAATGGTGGCAGCCAACAATGCGGTTAAACCGCCGACAACTGCAACCACCCCCATGGCAAACGTGGACATTGAATAAAGGACATTGCATCGCGCCACGAAGAATACGCCGGCGGTCACCATTGTGGCTGCATGGATAAGGGCGCTCACGGGGGTAGGGCCGGCCATGGCGTCGGGCAGCCAGATGTAGAGGGGAATCCGGGCCGATTTGGCGACCCCAGAAAAAACAGGAGGCAAATCACGGTAATCAGTTTTGGTGCAGCATGTAAGCGTTTGCAAACACATCGGCAAACTTCAACGACCAAACGCCGTGTCGACCCAATTGGGTCAACAGAAGAAGCATCCCCACGGCGAAGAAAAAATCACCCACCCGGTTTGTAATAAAAGCCTTTTTGCCCGCGATGGCGTTCGCCACATCCGTAAACCAGAAAGAAATCAGCAGGTACGAACAAAACGCCTACGCCTTCCCATCCAAGGAACATCAACAAAAAATTATCCGCCAGAATCAGCGTGATCATTGAAAACATAAAGAGGTTGAGGTAGGCAAAATACCTGTAATACCGGCCTTCGTCATGCCACATATATCCGATTGAATAAACATGGATCAAAAAACCGACCCCGGTCACAAACATGCACATGAACATCGACAATGGATCGATCTGATATCCCACGCTCACCTTGAAATCCCCTGCGGCAATCCAGGTAAACCAGGTGAAATCATATAAACGCTTGTCCGGGGGCAGCCCCAGTAATTTCACAAACAGCGCCAGCGTGACCAGAAAGGAGAGGCCGACCGCACCGCAGGCTATCCAGTGTACGAGGCTTTTATTTTTATCCTCGATTTTGCGGCCGAGCAGGCCGTTGAGCAATACGCCTGCGAGAGGAAATGTCGGTATAAGCCATACTAGATCAAACATCATCGTGAGCCTCGATTTACCACTTTAGCAGGTTGAATTTATCAATATTGATGGTGCCTGTCTTCCGGTACAAAAGGACAAAGATGCCAAGTCCGATCGCAGCCTCCGCCCCGGCAACGGCCATAACGCACATGACCATGAATATCCCTTCGGCTGATTGGTTGGCGCGTGAAAAAGCGATAAAAGCGAGGTTCACAGCGCCGAGCATGATCTCTATGCTCAGGAAGACGACTATGGCGTCTTTGCGTATGATCACCCCAAGCGTGCCGATGGCGAAGAGTATTGCGGAAAGTGTAAGATAGGTGCTTTGATAATCGCTCATTCTTTAGTTCCTTTTTGCCAGAAAAACCGCACCTACCACCGCTGAGGTCAATAGAACGGAAATAAGCTCAAAGGGGGCGAGGCCCTGGACAAAAATGTAGTTGGCAATAAGATTTACCTCACCAAACGAGGTCATGGCCCCGGGCGCCATATCTCCCTTTAAAGCCATAGGGCTCAGTCCAACGCCAAGAATCAAAAGACCGATGAAGAAAAGGAAAAGAAGGGCAAACCGCTTGCTGAAAAGCTGTTTCTTAATGTCTATTATCTCACCGGCCCTGATATTGAGCATCATGATGGCATACAGAATGAACATCATAATGGCGCCGGCATAGACTATGATCTGAAGGATGGCGATGAACTGAGAGTTCAACATTAAAAAGAGAACCGCCAACACCAGGCAGTTACCAATCATCCAGAGCGCGCTGTGCACGGTATTTTTCGAAAAAATCACAAGAAAAGCGGTTCCTACCGCGAAAATCCCGCAGATTAACGTCGCTATAAGTTCCATCTCAGTGATTCACTCCGTCGTTGGTTACATCCGTCCGGTGGTTTTCAATTTCTCGATATCGAACTCAAAATCTTTACGGCAGTAATCTACGTAATCATATATCTGCGTTAAACTGATGGCCCCCTTCGGGCATGCCTCCTGGCAGAACCCACAGAAAATACATCGGAGTTTATCGACGACAAATTTGGGGATACCGCGTTTGGCCTTCCTCTTCGTATGGAATCAGGGAAATCGCCTGTGAGGGGCACATAGGGTGAAAGTCCGCAGGCAACGCACTTGAGCTGCCTTTTCGATCAGATCAAGCTTTGAAGCCCCCTCCACCGCTTGCTCTTTTTCGTCTCTTCATCCGGGTATTGAACGGTAACCGGTTTTTTAGAAAAATTACAAGCGTTATCCAAGGCCCTGCAAAATGGGCTTTACGTGCTGCCCTTTTCAACCCTGTTTTTACTTACGACTATAATTTCGGATTTTTCCATTATTGCTCCTATTTCCAACTGTCGCCCCTACCCAAAGATGACCATAACCAGGCCGGTTGCAATGACATTCGCAATGGCCACGGGCAACAGGAATTTCCACTCCAGCTTCATTATTTTGTCGTATCGCAAACGAGGAATTGTCGCCCTCATCCATATACAAAGGAAGATGATCAAAAAGGTCTTTAGAAAAAACCAGACAACGCCAGGCAGCAAAAGGCCCATGCCATCCGCCCAGAAAAAGGGTGGTCACAAGGGAGGCGAAAACAAACATGTGCGTATATTGGCCAGAAAGAAAAGAGCGAATTTCATGCTGCTGTATTCGATGTTGTACCCGCAGCAGAGCTCGGATTCAGCCTCCGGCATGTCAAAAGGAGTGCGGTCGAGTTCGGCGATTCCGCTGATGAAAAAAATGAAAAAAGCGACCGGTTCCCGTACTATATTCCATACACTGTGCTGGGCGGCAACCATGTCCACAAGGCTGAAGGACCCACTCACCATTATTATGCTTATAACCGCGAAGGCCATTGAGAGTTCATAGCTGAGGATCATGGCCGATGCTCTCAGACCGCCCATGTAGCCGTACTTGTTCCCGGAGGACCATCCGCCCAGTATGGTCCCGTATGAACCGATGGAGGCGAATCCCAGTATGAAAAGGATCCCTATGGACGGGTTGGCAATGTAGAGAGTGATTTTTTTGCCGAATATCGTAATCGGGTCTCCGAAGGGAATTACGGCAAGGAGTATAACGGCCACGGAAATGCTGATGATCGGCGCCAGAATGAAAACCGCCTTATCTGCATTTTCCGGGACGACCTCTTCCTTGAAAATATTTTTCACCCCGTCCGCAATGGGCTGCAGGAGCCCGTGAAAACCAACCCTCATCGGCCCGTATCTAAGCTGAAAATGGCCTAGCGCCTTTCTTTCGAGCCACGTGGTATAGGTAATGAAACCAAGACATACTCCAAAAATCACAAGCAGTTTGATAACGGGAATGATGAAAAAATCACCCATCGGATACAACTCCATCGCGGACAATGCCCGCTTTGACATTTACGCAGCTCTTTCGACTCTTACGGCGCTCACTTTGTACTCCGGTATCTTGGATACCGGATCGACTTCCGAGTGAGTAAGCACGTTGGCCGAAGCTTCGTGGAAATGGAACGGCAAGAAGATCATTCCCGGCTGTGAGCGCTCGCTGATATGGACTTTTGCTCTGACCCTGCCCCGCTTGGATGTTATCCTGACGTAATCGCCTTCTGAAATTCCAACTTTTTCCGCATCTACGGGGTTGATCTCGGCAAGGACCTCTGGATAGAGGCGATTTAGGCCGGTCCCGCATCTCGTCATGGTCCCCGTGTGATAATGCTCCAATACCCGGCCGGTGCTCAGCGTAAATGGATATTCGCTATCGGCCGATTCAAACGGGGGCTTGAACGGAATTGAGAAAAACTGCCCTTTGCCCCTGGCAAATTTACCCCTGTGAAGAACGGGGGTCCCGGGATGATTCCGGTCGGGACACGGCCAGACAAGTCCCCCCTCCTCGAGTCTTTCGTAGGTTATGCCCGCATAACTCGGCGTAAGCAAGTTGATTTCATGGATAAGCTCCTCGCCAGTGACAGCCGGCATCACGTAGCCCATCCTTTTCGAAATTTCGCTGATTATCCATGTGTCTTCTTTTGCCTCACCGGGCGGATCGACCGCCTTTCTCACTCTTTGGACAAGGCGCTCCGTATTGGTAAAGGTGCCGTCTTTTTCCGCAAAGCACGTGGCAGGCAGAACCACGTCGGCCAATCTGGCGGTTTCGGTCAAAAAGATGTCCTGAACGACAAAAAAATCAAGCCGGTCGATGCAGTGCTCTATATGCTGCTTGTCTGGGTCACTGAGCACCGGGTTTTCACCCATGACATAGACAGCTTTTACCTCACCGGTTTCGGCGCCGCCGAACATCTCCGTCACGGTAAGTCCCGGTTTGGGGCCAAGCTTGAAGTCCCCCCAGGAGTTAGCCATCTTTTTCATGTTGTTTTCATCGCCCACCGGCTGATAGCCTGAGAAAACATTTGGCAGGCAGCCCATATCGCAGGCTCCCTGAACATTGTTCTGACCGCGCAAGGGGTTGACCCCGCCTCCGTCAACGCCCAGGTTCCCACAGAGCATAGCCAGGTTCGCCAGCGATTTGACGTTGTCCGTTCCAGTGGTATGCTGAGTAATTCCCATGGCATACAGTATCGAACCCGGCCTGGCTTTTCCAAACAGGCTCGCCGCCGCATGCAGTTCATCCGAGGAAAGGCCTGTTATTTCGGACACATACTCAGGCGTGTATGGTTCCAGGTGGACCCTTAATTCTTCGAAACCCTCCGTCCTCTCATCCACGTAGTCTTTGGCATGCCAGCCTTCTTTAATGATGATGTGCATAAGGCCGTTGATCCAGGCTACATCAGTCCCCGGTTTGGGACAGAGCCACAGGGCCGCACGATCGACCAGGGAAATTCGCCTAGGATCTATCACAAGAAGCTTGGCGCCGTTTCTCATCACCGCTTCCTTGACGTAATTGGCGATGATGGGATGATTTTCATCCGTATTGGTTCCAGTGGCGAGAATCACTTCCGCTTTCAACACATCGCTGATGGGGTTTGTCATAGCCCCGCTTCCGAATGAGGCGGCAAGTCCTGCCACCGTCGAGGAGTGTCAGAGGCGGGCGCAGTGATCCACATTGTTTGTGCCGACCACCGCGCGGATGAATTTTTGAAAGAGGTAGTTTTCCTCATTGGTGCACCTGGCCGAAGAAAGGCCGGCGATACTGTCAGGCCCGAATTGATTCTTTATTGCAGACAACCGTTTGGCTGTGAAGTCCAGCGCCTCATCCCAGGTTGCTTCCCGGAAAGTGCCGTTTTCTTTTATGAGAGGGGTTTTCAACCGTTTGTCGTCCCCGATGAATTCATAGCCGAATCGGCCTTTGACACAGAGACTGCCCCGATTCACCCCGTCATCGGTCTTGGTGTGGACACCGATAACCATGTTTTCGAGCACGTCCAGTTCAAGCTGGCACCCGCAGCCGCAATACGCGCAGGTCGTTTTCACCCGGTCCCCGAGCCACGGCCGTCCCTTGTACCGGCTCAGGTTCTCGGTCAATGCCCCGGTGGGACACACAAACATGCATTCGCCGCAGGATTTGCACTTGTCGGCGGCTACCGGGATCAACCGGGACTCTTCATTTTCCCCGAGGATATCAATGGCGCCGATTCCCTTTACCTCCCGGCACGCTGTGACGCAACGGCCGCACATGATGCACCTCTCCGGCCAGTAGCGGATCAGAGAGGTTGCATAGCCCTCAACCCTTTTGTGCGTACGGGCTTCAAAAGGCACATCGGTGATGCCGAACCGGTAGACCATATTTTGAAGATCGCATTCCCCCGCCTTGTCGCAGACAGGACAGTCGAGGGCATGATGCTTCAGGATCTTTTTCAGATTGACCACCCGCTGCACGTCAAGGGCTTCCGACTCGGTGACCACCACCAGCCCTTCCACAACCGGGGTGTTGCAGGAGGTCACCGGACCCGGCCTGCCCTCGACCGTAACAATACACATGTTGCATGAGCCGATAGGCGGGAGCCTCTTGTGGTAGCAAAGACTCGGGATATCAATCCCGGCGCTCCGGGCCGCTTCCATGATAGTGGTCCCAGCGGGAACGCTCAGGTCGTTCCCATCAATCTTTAATGTGACCATACTTGGGTTATTCCTTTATCAGAGCATTTATCCACCAGCGCGACGCTGGACTCTATTTGCTCGCTGTAAAACGGCGAGCGAGGCTGGCGTGACGTTGGACTCAACTTGCTTGCTCGCTGCGCTACCAGCGTGACGCTGGACTCTATTTGCTCGCTGTAAGACGGCGAGCGAGGCTGGCGTGACGGCTGCGCTACCGGTCTATTTCGCCCAGAACCACATCGAGACTACCGATGATTGCAACGGCGTCGGCGACCATATGGCCCACCAGCAAACGGGGCAGAGCGCTTGCCAGGTAAAAACAAGACGAACGTATCTTGAGCCGGTACGGATGTTCGCTTCCATCTCCTACCAGGTAGAATCCCAGTTCCCCTTTGGCCCCTTCGACGGCCGAATACACCTCCCCAACCGGAACAGCAGCGCCTTTGGCGTTAATCATGAACCGGCGGATGAGCGCGCTGATGTCGTTTTGGACTTCCGGCAAACCGGGGCTGGAGATCCAGGGGTTATCCGTTTGAATAGGTCCGCCGGGAAGGTTCTCGATGGCCTGGCCGATAATGTTGATCGACTGTTTGAATTCTTCCATCCGCACGAGAAAGCGGTCATAAACATCGCCGTTTTCCCCGATGGGGACCTGGAATTCAAAGTCGTTGTAACTGGAATAAGGAAACGCTTTGCGCACATCATAGGCTACGCCGGACCCCCTGAGGCTGGGGCCTGTCAATCCGTAGTTGATTGCTTCTTTGGCGGAAATCACACCGATATTCATGGTCCGGGTGGTCCATATCTTGTTTTTCGTAAGAAGCGTGTGATAGCCTTCCAGAGCCTTGGGGAACCACTTCACGAAATCACGGACCAGTTTGATGAACTCATCGGTCGTATCCCGGGCCACGCCGCCGATACGAATAAATGAGGGAGTGAGCCTGTACCCGGCGATCTCTTCGTTAATCGCCATGATCATCTCGCGGTCTCGAAAAGCGTAGAAGATGACGGTCATTGCGCCGATGTCCAGGGCGTGAGTGCCGATCCAGAGATGGTGCCCCATGATGCGGGCAAGCTCGGCCATGATCACCCTCAGATATTGAGCTCTTTTCGGCACCTCTATGCCCATCAGCTTTTCAACTGTCAAACAGTATCCAATGTTGTTCGCCGATGCAGCCGCATAGTCGAGCCTGTCGGTAAGAGGGATGATCTGCTGATAGTTGCGGTTCTCGCAAATTTTTTCGATCCCCCTGTGCAGGTACCCTATAACGGGAGTGGCGTCTACAACGGTTTCCCCGTCAAGTTCCAGTATCACCCGAAGCACGCCGTGGGTGGCGGGATGATGGGGCCCGCATATTCAGGGTAATGGTTTTACGATCGGTCATGATTCCCTATGCCTGGCTATTTTGTTGTTTTATATGGGGCCTCGGCGCCCCCGGCGTCCCGCCAAAGTTAGCCGTTGAGCGGCCGGCCCGGCTGGCGGTCCCACCGCCTAGCAATAATCTTTAACGGTTTTCGTATCGAAAGGTTTGTCAAAATCCTTGCCTTCGAGCGGGAAGTCCTTCCTTAACGGATGTCCATCAAAATTCTCCCATGTGAGAATCCTCCGCAGGTCGGGATGATTGGAAAAATTTATGCCCATGAGATCGAACACTTCCCTTTCCCCCCAATTGGCCGAATGCCAGATACTGCTCACGCTGGGCACCTCCTGCCCTTCCCCGGCTTCCAGTCTGACGATCAGGCGGCTGAAATCCTTCATCGACAAGAGCACATAGAGCAGATCGAAACGCGGCGCCCTCGGCATCCGGTCGATACCCACGACGTCGGTTAACATGTCGAAGCCGCATCCGTCCCCTTGAAGCGTTTGCATAACTTCATAGAAACATTGGGTGGAAACGGTTATTTCGTTGATTCCGTGATTCTCGGTCTGCTTTAAAATTGAACCGGGACATTTCTCGGATATCGCATTAACTATTGCGCTAAACTCCATCTCTATTTTCCTGTTCGATTATTGCAGCGTGCCGGATAAGACGTCGGGGCGCTGGCCCAATTTTTCGGTCAAGATTTTTTCCTGGATTTTCATAAGGCCTGCCAGTACGGCTTCAGGGCGGGGCGGGCATCCAGGGATATACACGTCAACCGGGATGATCTGGTCAACGCCCTGCACCACGGAATAGCTCTTGAACACCCCTCCGCACGAGGCGCATGCGCCCATTGCAATGACCCATTTGGGGTCTGCCATCTGGTCATATATCCTTTTGACCATCACCGACATCTTTTTGGTAAGGGTCCCGGCAATGATGATCAGATCCGACTGCCTGGGGGATGGACGAAAAACCTCGGAGCCGAAGCGGGAAATATCGAAGTTGGCCAGAGTACTGGCAATCATCTCAAGGGCGCAGCAGGCGAGCCCGAACGTGCACGGCCACACCGAATTGGCTCTGCCCCAGTTCACCAGCTTGGTCATGCTGGTAACCAGCACATTGTCGCCCACCAGTTGATTTTCTAGTCCCATTCCAGCGCTCCCTTTTTCCATACGTAAAAATAACAGATCAGAAGTATCAGCAGAAAAACCATCATTTCGGCAAAGCCGAAAATGCCCAGGTTCCGGTAGTAAACCGCCCACGGGTAGAGGAATACGGCTTCAAGGTCAAATACGAGGAAAAGGAGCGCAATTACGTAAAACTTTACGGGCGTTTGTGCATACTGCGCACCCTCGCTTTGCAGGCCGCATTCATAGACTTCCTCTTTGACTTTAAACGGCCGCTTCGGGCCGAGAATGTGGGAAAGAAACACAGTCCCGGCGCCAAAAAGCACTGCGAGAATCATAATGTAGAGAATGGGTAAATACTCAGTCAGCATAGAATAAAGCCTCCAAGACCGCTATAGACGCCGGGCGCTCTAAACCCCTTGATTGCGAGCCTCGAACCGCTCCCGGAAACAAACCGGGAAACAGTATCCCACCGTGATCAAAAAAGCGAATGATTTCAAACCGGGCATCGGGATTAATAAGCCATCAGGCTCAATATGACAACCTTTTTTTCCTGCCTGGAGAAAATTTTAAAGGCCCCGCCGCAGAGGCGATAGAGTACACGGAAATAATCAATTGAAACGATGAAAAGGGCAGCGCCAATCCCCCCTTAGGTTCGGTTTTTTGACTTTTGCCTTTTTACTTTTGTCTTTTGCCTTGCTCAGCCTGCGGTCCCACCGCCCTTATCGGGGTAGAGATTTTATTACAGACGCAATCTCGCCGCTCAACTCCTCGACTGCTCTGCTCTCAGCGGAAGCTATTGCCTCGAACCCGGCAGATTCAACCGGAACGACCAGTTTTGATCGCTTCGTCGCTATCAATTTCTCTCCATCATTTTCCAAGACGCTCCAACTGGCGTCCAGCATTATTTTGTCATCCGGCTCCTTCTCCAGATGAATGATTTCCATCGTCACCTGGTATTGAACCGGCATGCATTTGCGCCATGGAAAGACACATACGTGTTCTGATGGAACCAGGGTGGAGAGGTTATCGGCAAGAACGCGCGTCAGGTTCTTTTCCAGAGGTTCAGCCCACCTGTCGAACTCGGCAATTTGGATATTGTCGCGGGTGGTCCTGGTGACTATCTGCGGCCGATCCAGGTAATCGGGGACTTTGACGGGACCCACCCCGACTGCCGGACCCTGATCGGTACCGGCGTCCCCGCCTTGAGATCCCTGGGTTTGAAGAGAATGCAGAATGTAATAATTTGTAGTTTGAGAGCGGGCGCACCCGCCCAGCGCAATCAGAACGATAAGAATTACCGCGAGCCTGAAGACTTGATCAATCATTTATTATCCTTCTAAGATAGGCCTTAATCCTGACCGCCTGTAGCCTGTGCTGCTATTTGCGGCCACGTCCTCCTCCTCCTAGCATCCTCAGA
>CAVRZU010000042.1:0-19520 GCA_963725365.1 uncultured delta proteobacterium
CAAACTCTACCGCTCCAGCCGATCGAGCGTTTTTTTCATCACGGTCATGCCGGCCTCCATAGCAATACGTAACTGAACGAAGGCGTCCCTCAACGGGCGATGTATTGCTAAACCATGCGGAAAAACGGCAGAAGGTTTTGAACGCCAATTCGGCGGCAGTGCTTTCGTCTGGCTTGGGGCTGTCGCCCTTGCGCTTGCAGGTTTTTTCCTGGTCAAGTATTCGATTGAAATCGGTCTACTCAGCCCAACGGTGCGCGTTACGATGGGGATTATCTTCGGCATTGGATTACTCTATGCCGGAAACGGGTAAGGGTCGGTCCGGGATTCGCAAACGGTCTGAGGATTGCCCAGGCACTGTCAGGGGCGGGCATTGCCGTCTTGTATGCCAGCTTCTATGCCGCAACGAGTCTTTACGCTCTGATACCGGCCCTGGCCGGTTTTACCGGATTGGCCGTCGTGACGGCCGTCGCAGTGTCGCTGTCTACGTGGCACGGCCGGCCGATAGCTTTGCTCGGCCTGATGGGAGGATTCCTCACGCCTGCCCTGGTTGCATCGCCCCATCCGCCGGCATCGATCCTTTTCATTTATCTCTTCCTGGTGCTTGCCGGACTGATGGTGGTCATCCGCTATAGAGACTGGTGGCCCATGGGGATTCCCGCGGTGCTCGGCGCTTTTTCGTGGGTGCCGATCTGGCTTTACGGCGGACACTTCAAGCCGGGTGATACACTGTGGCTGGGCCTTTTCCTCCAGGCCTCCTGCGCTACGGTCGTTTTTTCCTCGAAGCAACAATATGAAAAAGAGAGCGCCGGGAAGGTCAACCTGCAAACAGTTACATCCGCACTCAACTACCTGGCCCTTTGCGGGGCGATTGTCCTAATGGGCATTACCGCGGCTCACGGCGGGTTTGGCGCTATGGACTGGCGCCTTTTCGGCCTTCTGTCCGCCGGAAGTATCGCTCTTGCGCAATGGAACCAGAAGCTGTACGGACTGGCCCCGTGGATAGGGGCAGCCGTAAATTTAGTCATGCTGGCGGCCTGGCGATATGGCGGCGCCCAGGAATTTGTTTTGGTTCTGGGAGTTTTTGCGGCTCTTTACGTGGGCGGCGCCTTCTTCCTGCAATCGCGGAGCCGGTATCCGCTGATCTGGGCTGCACTGACGGGTGTCACGGGCCTGAGCTATTACCTGATCGGCTACTTCCGGATCCATCTCAATCCGCTTTATGCGGATATCCCGCTGCTTTGGGTATTCTAGCGCTGACGCTTGCCGCAATCGGAACTTATGTACTGCTGGACCTCGTAACACGTCTGCCTGGTGATTATCCCCGAAAGCAGCACATTCTGGCCATCTACACGGGCGTGGTTGCCGCCTTCCTCTCCATTGGCCTTACCATCGAACTCAAACGCGAGTTTCTCTCGGTGGCGTTTGCAGCGGAAGTGCTCGCTGTCGCCTGGATCAACACCAAGTTGGACATAAAGGCGCTGCGCTGGATTGATGCCCTTCTGGCCTGCGTGTTCGGATTTCTGCTGATCCCGCAATTCATTCTGGTTGTGCAGCTTGCGGCATTCAGCCTGGTGGAAGCAAAGCTATATTTGCAGGAAGGTATTCCAATCGTAAATTGGCCTGCTTTTCAACTCGGACTGCCCGCCCTGTGCTTCATGACCGGAAGTTATTT
Source organism: uncultured delta proteobacterium (assembly GCA_963725365.1). Classification (GTDB taxonomy): domain Bacteria; phylum Desulfobacterota; class Syntrophobacteria; order Syntrophobacterales; family Syntrophobacteraceae; genus SbD1. Next base: position 1,673 of record CAVRZU010000042.1, read on the forward strand.
GCTGCGGCGCGAAAAGGATGACAGTCTGGTATTTTCCCTGGAAGCTGCATCCATTGGACTTCTTGGGCTCATGGGGTATTATCTCACGCGTCACGTCTTCCATTTAGGCGGGGATGTGCTCTTTGCCAAGCCCGGGTTTGTTGAGCGAGGCATAATCACCAATATCTTCTTCATCTATGGCGTTGCCTGCTTATGGGCCGGCAAAAGATTTGAAAGAAGAGCCATCGTGCTCGGAGGACTGGTGCTTTCCGGACTTGCGCTCTTCCGAATCAGCTATTTCGATCTCATTGTTTACAACCCGCTCTGGTCGGCGCAAAACGTTGGTGAATTGCCAATCCTCAACGGTCTGCTCTTGCCTTACGGCCTTCCCGTCTTCTGGATATGGACGGCCATGAAGGAATTCCCACTGCTCAGGAAACGCGAGGGGGACAAATATGGCTACGGTTTCATGCTTTTGCTCGCTTTTGTGCTCTTGTCCCTGGATGTGCGCCAATTCTTTCACGGGACCAGGCTGGATATGATTGCGATCGGTAGCGCAGAAATCTATACCTATTCCGCCGTCTGGCTGTTCTTTGGAATCGGACTTTTGTTTCTGGGAACCTTGCGTCATAATGATCTGATCCGAGTTGCTTCCCTGCCTATTATTCTATTGACGGTGGCCAAGGTGTTTCTCTACGACGCATCGGCTCTCACCGGTCTATGGCGGGTGTTTTCCTTCTTTTGTCTGGGCCTTTGTCTCCTTTCCATAAGCTGGTTCTATTCACGATTTGTATTTAATGTGAATCGAAAGGGATCGTGATCCGGGCCACCGGAGAGGCTTCAAACAGTGCTGAACTTCTCCGAAACCAAAACACAAAAATGCCCGGCGCAATTGCACTAAAGTTCGTTCTCAGGAGAATTGTAACTATGCAAAACAAGGTTTTAACGATCATCCAGGCACGCAAGGGATCAACCCGGTTGCCTTCCAAGGTGCTTCGGGACCTGGGGGGCAAAACTGCCCTCGAACATGTGATTGACAGGATCAGCCGGAGCAGACTGACCAGTGAAATGATTGTTGCAACCACAATCAACAGGGCAGACTTGCCCATCGTGAAGCTGTGCGCGGATATGGGTGTAAGTGTCTATTGCGGGTGCGAGGAGGACCCCCTCGAAAGGTATTACCAGGCGACCAGACTTTTCGGAGGCTCACACACCGTTCGGATCAAGGCGGACTGCCCCCTGATCGATCCGGAAATCGTCGATGAAGCCATTAGCCTCCATTTGTCGTCGGACGCGGATTACACGACCAATACTCTCGATCGCACCTATCCCGTTGGCCAGGATGTTGAAATACTCTCCAAGCAGGCATTGAGGAGGCTTTGGCAGAGCGCGGTTCTTTTTTCCGAACGCGAACACATAACGATCTATATACCAAAGCATCCGGATCTATTTAAGATTAGCCACCTCAAATGCATGGAAGACCTATCCGGCAAGCGGCTTACTATGGACTATCCCGAAGATTATGAATTGCTCCGCATCATCTTCGATAACTCTATCCCCAAAATCCCGATTTCCGTATAAAGGACGTAGTCGATTTCCTGTCAAAAAACCCGGAATTGGAAAGAATTAACGCGCACATCAGCGCGGATAGCGGTGTACAAAAATCACTTCTCGAAGACCGGGTTGTAGCACTTTCGAAATAACGAACTTGCCATTGAGCGCTTTTCTGAACTGCTGCGGGATGCATTAAAGCAAGTTCCGGTAAAAAAGAAGACACTGGCCGGCAAGGGGGCGAAACTCCGCCGGTTTTTTATCTATTTACCTCAAACACCCGTCATTGCACGCATTTGCAGTTGCCGTGCCCGGCTTGATGACTCTCCATAGAGAATCGACAAAATACCGGCGTGAATCGAAAAAGTCCTTCTGTACCTCAAACCCTGTTTCCGCTGCCAGGCAAACGATCTCGGTTTCGAGGTATTTATACGAGCTTTCGGTGTGAATGGGCTCCCATGCCTCAAATGCGAAAACGCTGTTCAGGTCCCGGATGGAGATTTCCTGCCTTTCCGTACTCACCAGATAGCTTTCCACCGCGCCGGTGGTCAGGTCATAGCCGCTGTAGTAGAGGAACCTTGCCCGGTCAAAATCGCCGCCCAACTCACGGTTTATCCTGTCGAGCAGATTCATGTTGAATTCACGTGTAATTCCTCGGGGATCGTTGTAGGCCCTGTTGAGGACACCCATGTCCTTCTTCAGGTCAAATCCTATCAGCACCAGGTCCTCCGGCTTCAGGCAATCCCATAAATGGCGAAGAAACTTTCGCGCACTCCGGTAGTCGAAATTCCCGATGTTCGACCCCAGAAAAAGGATGAGGTTCTTTGAGCTGCTCTGGTTGGCGAGCCATTTCAACCCGTCGAAGTACTCGGCGATTATGCCGGTCACCTTGAGTCCGGGTGAGAACGTTTCTTCCAGCGAAAGGATGAGACCGTTTACGGATTCAGGTGAAATGTCCAGCGTTATATATTCGAACTCAAGCTGTATATTGAGGAAATGGTCTATCAGCAACACTGTCTTTCTGCCGTCACCGGCGCCCAATTCGATCAGGTTGAAAGATTGGCCGGGCAGGAATTGGGAGATTTCCTCCTTGTGCACTGCCAAAATCTCATGCTCGCATTGCGTGAGATAATAGTCCTGGAGTTCGGTAATTTGTTGGAACAGCTTGCTGCCTCGTTCATCGTAGAGGTATACCGAAGCGATCCGCTTAGGTCTTTGCGACAAGCCTTCCAGGACATCGAGCGCAAATGTGCGGCGAAATGACTGGGGAATGTCGGGCTTGAGGATCTGGCGCCTTCTCTTTTCCTTCAAGACGCCCTCCATGTCGCTGCCTGTCATTTGTAATCCTTCGCGAGCCGGATTCCGGTGAACTGAAAACGGGTCGCCGGGTTCCAGAAGTTGCGATAACTTATGCGTATATGGTCCCCGGGAGTTACGCAGGACCCTCCGCGAAGCACGCGCTGGTTGTTCATGAATTTGCCGTTGTATTCGGAAAGATCGTCGGGAAACTCCTGAAAACCGGGGTAGGGTTCGTAATGGCTCGAAGTCCACTCCCATACGTCTCCGAGCATCTGCACCGGGAAAGCGCGGTTGCCGGGAACTGAGGGCGCGGGATGGAGCCTTCCGCTTTCGACGAAATTGCCGGGTGAAGATCCTGCATTTGACACTCTTGCCGCATGCTCCCACTCGCGCTCAGTGGGCAGCCTGGCTCCCTTGAAATTCGCGTCAACTTCGGACTTCCAATTTGCGAATGCACATGCCTCGTAGAAACTGACATGACAAACCGGCTCTTCCGGGTTGACCTCGCGCATTCCGGAAAGGGTGAAGTTCCACCATTTTCCATCGATCTTTTCCCAGTATAGAGGCGCGTTCCATTGCTGCTTTTCGATTTCAAACCATCCATCGGAGAGCCAGAGCAATGGATCGGAGTATGCCCCGTCCTCCATGAATGCCATGAACTCCCCATTGGTGATCAGCCGGCCGGAAAGGGCAAAATCGCTCAGAAAGGCTTTGTGCGTGCACAACTCATTATCCCAGCACCATCCACCTTCGGTATTCCCGAATTCGAAAGTGCCGCCTTTGAAGTGTACAAATTCGATATCGCTTGCCTCCGGCGTACGATCGTTTTGAGCCGGCGGCGAATATGCCGGGCGCAGGTGGATCACATTTGCGTGATAGATGCTTTTGATTTCGGTATAAAAAAGCTCCTGATGCTGCTGCTCGTGGTTTTTCCCGACAGTCACCATGAAATCCAACTGCTCCACCACCTCTGCGCTTGCCGTTGAAATAAGCCTTTCAATCCGCTCGTCCACGGACTTGCGGTATAGATAGATCTGTTCGACGGTCGGCCTTGTCATCAGTCCTCGCCTGCCCCGCAAATTTCTCAGACCGGCACGGTGATAATAGGAGTTGAGGAGATAGGCGTAAGCATCGTTGACAGGCAAAGACAAATCGTATTGACGGAGAATGAAGCGCCAGAAAAACCAGCTCGTGTGCCCCAGATTCCACTTTGGCGGGCTCACCTCATCCGAGGGCTGAACCTGATGATCCTCGGTGCTCAAAGGACCACACATGTCGAGGCTTGCCTGTCGAACCTTCCGGTACATCGCCAAAAGTTCCTCACGCCTGTCCACGGCTATATTTCTCCAGTGCTTGAGAGAGTTAGGCACTCTGCCTTTTTGATGGCCCCAGGCGGACCAATCTACGCAACCGAAAGCGTCTGTATGGAAACTAAGTACAGATGCAGGCGGCAACAATCTTTTTTGCATCGTGGGAATTATATGCAGATGGGTTTATTTGGGTTGAACGGATAGCACATCATAAGATCTCTCTCATGGGCTCTGCGAGAACCTGAAACAGTAACCGGGCGTTTGGGACCGAGGGCGGATGATGAATAGTCTCAACAATCCGGCCGCTCCGTGCATGGCTTATCTCCTGGTCCCGGCAACTTCGCTTTCCGCCCGCCTGCCGATTCCCCTTTAATAAGAGATTCAACGTCAGGATATGGATAAATGGTAACTGCTCCGTGTTCGGGTAAACATCCCGAATCGATCGACGATCCATACACGCTGTAGACTTGCCTTCCCAACAGTCTGAGCAAAACCCCCTGCTCCGCCCGATGATGCGCAGTGTGTGCTATCCTTCTCAGCATAATCCAAGCCCTTGTTCTTCTAACATCAAAAAAGGATACCTCCATTTCCCACCAGGCTTTATCCTTTTTCCTAAGAGCGGCAAGCCGCTTTCCACTATCTTCAGCATACCGTTTGATAAACTCAAGGCGTGTTTCCGATTCAGGCAGAGGAGGCGCTCCAACATCGATACCGAACATATTGCAAAACCACTTGTTTTCACTCAAACACTGGTGAACCATGTGTTCGACGGCATTTCTATCTCTTTTGTCCAACGGACGAGGGCGAATTTGAAGATCATCGTCCATGAACGTACTCCAAACGCCAAGGGTTTTTAGCCGTTCTGTCTCATAAGTATCTACGAGAAAATCATATTCCATCTTTTCCTCCCCTGTTAAATAATCAGTCTCCCGAGCTTGCTCCGAAAAAATCAGTCTCCCCCGGTCAGTCCCGTTCGGCGCCGCCACTGGATTTTGTACAACACATCAGAGTTTCAAGCAAGCCCGTCAAACCGATTCGGGGCGGCGGCGGTTCAGGGAAAGTCCCGGTAGCGAAGCTTGGACTCACTCTCTCGACTGTTTATTCTTGACTCCTTCTGGAGATATATATACTGCAAAGGTTAAAGGAACGATCCCTGGCCGGCCACATCAAATGTATTGACTGGCGCGGAAGGAACGCCGAGCATTTCGAAACCCTGCCCGCCGCAGTTCCGGAAGAGGCCGCACGAAAGCTTGGCGCACTGATTTTTCAATGATTGCTTGAAAACTTTATGATCAGAATTAACGAGCAGATTTCAATTCCGGAAGATGAACTGGTTTTCACGGCATCCCACAGCAGCGGGCCGGGCGGTCAGAATGTCAATAAAGTGTCCAGCCGCGTGACCTTGTGGTTCGACGTGGTGAATTCGCCAAGCTTGTCGCCGGAGCAAAAAGAACTGGTGGAAGGCCGCCTCAAAACCCGCGTCAGCAAGGACGGAATCCTTCGGGTCATATCGCAGCAGACCCGCAGCCAGGTTGAAAATAAGGAACTGGCGATAGTGCGTTTTGTCGAACTGATGCGGGATGCATTAAAGCAGGTACCGATCAGAAAGAAGACACGGGTGAGCAAGGGAGCTAAGGAACGCCGACTGGAGGAGAAAAAGCAGCGCGGTATTCAAAAACAGGAGCGGTCCAAAAGGGTCCCTATCGAGGAATAAGGCAAAGAAGTCGGCAGAGGGCTCAGCAGGTTTGAGTTAATCATAATACAAGGCCTTACCCCGTTCACCAACCACCACGGACATACCGCCTTGATACCCAGCCTATCGCATACCCAACATAATGAATATCTTATGAAAAGTCCTATTCGACCTCCCTCTCGACGGGTCGTCAAGAGGTCGATGGCTCGAACGCAGCTATGAAAAAACGGTCTAAAGGAGATAGCGATGTCACCAAGAACCGAAACCTCGTCGGGTAAACCGGCGGTATCCAAGGTGGCCTACCGAACCGTGAAGATCAACGGACTTGATATTTTCTATCGAGAGGCAGGGCACAAGGACGCTAACGTCGTGCTTTTGCTACATGGTTTCCCGACCAGCTCTCATATTTTTCGTAACTTGATCCCGGCGCTGGCCGACGAATTCCGCTTGGTAGCGCCGGACTACCCTGGCTTTGGGAATAGTTCGATGCCGACAGTAGAGCAGTTCGAGTACACGTTTGAAAACATGGCGAATGTTATTGAGGAGTTCACGGAGAAACTCGGGCTGAGGAAGTACACGCTGTACGTTAATGACTATGGCGCACCAATCGGTTACCGCTTGGCAGTGAAGCGCCCGGAACGTGTGCAGGCGCTCGTGGTGCAGAACGGAAACGCATATGACGAGGGTATCGATAACGAGTTCTGGATACCTCTCAAGGCTTACTGGAAGGAGAGGACTGCGGAGCACGAGAAACCATTGCTCGGTTTCCTCAAGCGTGAAGCAACCATCTGGCAATACACCCATGGTGTCCGGGATAAGGAGGCGATAAGCCCAGACAACTGGAATATTGACCAGCCGCTACTCGACCGGCCGGGGAACGCCGCTATCCAGCTCTCTCTGTTCCACAGCTACGGAAGCAACGTATCAGAATACCCGAAATGGCATGCTTACTTCAGGAAATACCAACCCCCTATTCTAGTCGCCTGGGGAATGAACGATGAGATTTTCCCCTCTACCGCAGGAGAACTCTATAAAAGGGACCTGAAGAATGTGGAGTTTCATGCTCTCGACACCGGTCACTTTGCTCTTGAGGAGGACAGCGAGAAGCTAGCCGATCTTATGCGGAATTTCCTCCGCAAGAACGTCAAGTCGCGTCCGTCAGATGAGGAGGCACAAATGGCTGCATAAACGTCGGTTAAGAGGTGCGCATGTGCTACCACCTGTTAAATAGTCAGTAACGTTAACAGGGTAAGCGCGCGCCTGACGCTGTGGTTCGATGTGGTGAACTCCCCGAGCCTTTCTCCCGAAGATAGAGAACTCATCATGCGCCGTCTTGAGAATAGAATAAGCAAGGACGGCGTCCTCCGCTTCATATCCCAGCAGACGCGCAGTCAGGTTGAAAACAAGGAAATCGCGATCGGGCGTTTTGTTGAACTGCTGAGGGAAGCAGTGAAGAAGGTTCCCGTAAGAAAGAAAACACGTGTCAGCAAAGGGGCGAAGTTGCGCCGATTGGAAAAGAAAAAGCAACGGGGCAGTTTGAAGCAGGAGAGGTCGAAAAAAGTACCCACAGAGGATTGAGGCGAAAGGCCCACCACCTGTTAAATAGTCTATAACCTTAAACAAGGTGAGCACGCTGATCATGAGCCAGTATCAGGCCCGAAATGGTCGCGGTAGCGGCCCGGTGTGATCCCGAGCGAGCGCAGGAAGGCTCGACGCATCGGCTCGTAGCCGGCGAATCCGCAGGTGGAAGCAATTTCGTCCAGGCTCCGGTCCGTTTGTTCGAGGTGTCTGCGGGCGGCTTCAAGGCGCAGGGCTTCGACATAGCGCGCCGGTGTGATCGCGAATTCGCGCACGAAGGCTCGCGCGAAGTTTCGGGGGCTCATTGCCGATCGAGCAGCCAGGGCTTCGACCGAAAGGTCCTGGTTCAAATTTTCAACCATCCAAACCTGGAGTTCAAAAAGCGGGTTCCTCGCGGAAGTCTGAGCGGAAAGGGATACGCTGAACTGAGCCTGACCTCCCGGTCTCCGGAGGAACAGCACAAGGTTGCGCGCTACTTCGAGGGCTGCGTCATTGCCGAGATCCTGTTCTACAAAACCCAGGGCAAGGTCCATGCAAGCGGTTACTCCGGCCGATGTATATACATGAGCATCCTGCACCCAGATGGGGTTTGGATCGACAATCACCTCGGGGTGACGCGAGGCAAGTTCCACGGCGTAAGCCCAGTGGGTCGTGGCTCGTCTGCCGTCTAGAAGACCGGCCGCAGCGAGCAGGAACGCTCCCGTGCAGACCGCTCCCAACCGCCGGACCCGGGGGGCGGTGTTTCGCAGCCAGTTCAGAACCTCGGGATCATGGGTCGCCAGAGCCCCGGGCCCGCCGGCCACCAGCAGCGTATCGATTCCCGCACTGATTGCCGAATAGTGCCGGTGAGCCACAAGCGAGACCCCGGTCGATCCTTCGATGATACAACCCTCCCCGGTGGTTGCGAGTTCGACCTCATATTCCGTACCGCACCGGCCCAACAGGTGATTGGCGGCGGCAAAAACGGCCATGGGGCCGGCGATATCGATCTCCATCGCCGGCGGTGCGGCCAGCAGGACCACCCGGCGCGCGCTGCAACCGGGTTTTTCTTGTGCAGACGGAAGGGGCAATCGGCCGATCAAAGATTCTCCTCTGCTTTCTAAGGATCAAGCGGGTGCGGGTTGCGAGCCTGTAAGGCAAAGAGGATAACAAGATCGCTCCAGGTTCTGCAACGCAATTGTGGCAGAAATCGTGGGTTCTTTGTCATTTCTGACAGAGCGCAAGAATGCTACTTATTTGCGGAACAGTGATTTCCGGGATGAGAATGCGGTAACTGAAAGGATCGCATTCCCCCGATTAACAGGGACGATGCAGTAATGAGGACTAACGATGATAAGCTTAAGGCCGATGGAAAAAAGCGACATCGCAGCCATTACCCGTTGGCCGCCCTACAGGGCCGGCTTCGCTCAAATGGATTACGCGCTGAGGGAAAACGGTTGGCTCGAAGAATTCAGCGAAAAGCCGGGCACCTGGTGCTACATAGCGGTAGCGGAACGGGAGCCGGTAGGGTTTTCTATTCTGAGCACCACGAAAAAGGGCGAGGCGGAATTTCGTATCGCTCTGCACCCGGACTGGACGGGGCGAGGAGTCGGTACGAAGATCGCATGGACCACCCTGGAGCAAGGCTTTTTGCGGCTGGGTTTCGACTTGATCCGCCTCATCGTCAGGAAGAACAATCTTCCTGCCAGGGCGCTATATGAAAAACTCGGCATTGAAGTATCCGGCGAGTGCACTTGGTTGATCCAGGGGCAATCGATCGAATTCTTCGAAATGAGTATCGACAAGCAAAGATTCCAACACCAGACAACCAGACAGGACAGGAGAACCTAGAGATGAAGACCGCATTGATTTTGATCGATATCCAGAAGGATTATTTCCCGGGCGGGCGCATGGAACTGGTTGGGCCGCTCGAAGCAAGCCGGAATGCAGGTCGTCTGCTGGCAGTCTTCAGGGCCGAAAACCTGCCCATCGTTCACATCCGGCACTTATCGGTCGTGAAGGGGCCGGGTTCTTTTTGCCGAACACCGACGGGATCGATTTCAACGAAAACGTGAAGCCGCAGCCGGATGAAACCGTCATCGAGAAGCACTATCCGAATAGCTTCCGGGAAACGGGGCTCGCTGCTTTCCTCGAACGGGAGGGGATCGACCGGGTCGTAGTAGGCGGAATGATGTCGCACATGTGCGTCGATTCCACAGTCAGGGCCGCGTTCGATATGGGGTATAAGTGCCTGCTGGCACACGACGCCTGTGCTACAAGGGATCTGAACTTCGACGGCGTCGATGTGTCTGCAAACAAAGTCCACGCAGCGTTTATGGCGGCTCTCGGTTCCGTTTGCGCGCAGGTCGCGAGCACAGAGAAAATCATCGATATTTTGAAATGACTGGAAAAGGATCAGCACTAAGAAAGCGGTTTTCTTATGTTTATAAGTCCGAAGGCTTTTGAAAAGCAGGAGAATTGTAATTGAGTTTTTGGAAATAGTTATGCCCAAACTTATGTTGATAACAGCCTCTTCGCCAGAAATAAGGAGAGTGAGAAGATCACGGGTTCTCAACTTTCAGCAGATTACCATGCCTTATCTGGCCGCCAGAGTTCCTCCAGGCTGGGATGTGAAGCACATTGATGAGGAAGCCGAAGAAATTGACTGGAACATTGAAGCCGATTTGGTTGGAATTACACTTCATACGCCAAGTGCCAATCATGCCTACGACATTGCAGCACGTTTCAGGTCACGGGGAATGTGTGTCGTAATGGGCGGTCCGCATGTAACCCTATTGCCTGAAGAGGCCAGCCAATACGCTGATGTGATATTCATAGGAGAAGCAGAAGGTTTATGGGAAGAATTCTTAAAGAGTTTTGAAGCGGGATCTTATCTTGGCGTGTACCAGCAGACCAGCGCACCGTCCCTCCAAAATGTGCCCATGGCTCGCAAAGAATTATTTCACAGGCGCGACTATACCAATGGAGTCCTTTTTGCGACCCGGGGCTGTCCCAACCAATGTGATTTCTGTACGATTGCCGTTATGTATAGCCATAAACTACGTAAACGGCCGATAGCTGAGGTCGCGGCAGAATATGCCTCTTTCAAGGGTAAAGTAATTATCTTCTGGGATGACAACATTGCCGGGGACATGGAATATGCAAAGGAATTGTTTCGCGCTATCGCTCCATATCGAAAGTGGTGGAGTGGTCAGGCAAGTATTCATGCGGGCCGGAGTAACGAATTCTTAGAAGCGGCCGCTCTCAGTGGATGCAAGCAGTTATTTTTGGGGTTGGAGTCGATCTCCCCAAAAAGCATTGCTGAAGCAAATAAGCGGTTCAATCGAGTGGATGAGTATTTCGAGATTATTGAACGCATCCATTCCCATGGGATTGCAGTACAAGCCGGGATTGTTTTTGGATTTGATAATGATACGCCGGAGATATTTAAGGATACGCGTTGAGTTTTTGGAAAAAGCGGCGGTCCAGAATGCAACCTTTAACATCCTGACGCCATTTCCCGGTACGCCAATGTTTAGAAAGATGGAAGCCGAAGGGCGAATTTTAACGCGAGATTGGAGTAGATACAATAGTCGTGACGACGTGGTTTATCAACCAAAGCAGATGAGCGTGGCAGAACTGATAGCCGGCTTTCGATATGCGAATGAACGGTTTTATTCTCTTTCGAGTATAGCAAAACGGTTATCGCGCTCATCTGTTCAATTATGGTGGACGTTGCCACTGAACTTAGGATATGGGTATCAATGGCTCAAGACGCCACAGAACGCCGTCCGACACCGCGTTGCAGCCGATTTGCTCCTATGACGCTACGCAAACGGCGGCTTTCAGCCGTTTGCAATCCTGCTGTCTCTTGAGTTTATTTATCAATGCAAAGCCGGCCCCTTACCACAACCTGGGGAGCGGTGCTCCCATTTCCAGCAATGATTTGAGGCTCGAGAGCTCCTTAGGCCAACCGTAGGTGATGCCATGAAGCAATGTCTTCAACCGGAGCCGCATCCACACCATCGTGGTTTGTGCGCTCACTTCCAATCTGAGACTGGCAGTTGCGCCGGGAAATGTTTTGTTGGCGCCTGGCGAGGCCAACCTCCCAAAGCAAAGCGTTGTCAATATTTCCCAGATATTCACGGTGTCTAAAGCAGATTTGGGGGAATACGTCGGAAGAGTGTCGAGAAGGCGGGTAGACCAAATCCTTGACGGAATCAAGCTACTGATTGAAACGCGCGATATAGACCCTTCCAACCATGCCGATGCCTGAGAGGGGCGAACTCAATTCAATAGAAAAATCGCCGCGCGCTGGTCACCTGCGTAAGCGCTCACCACAGAGGAAAGCTTTCATACAAAGACGCGAAGAAAAGCAAAATCCCCACTTGGATGGAAAAAATGCGCCGCAGTACGTGAGATCGAGCGCCATATTGAATGCGTTTTCCACTCTTGGCTTTTCTTCGCGTCTTGGCGTGAATCCGCTTTGGCTTTTCCTCTGTACCCCCGTGGCGACCGGGTGCTCACCCGCCGGCAAGTTTGACCTTCCAACCGCGGTTGCCAAGCTCTTCCAGCAATACGTCGCGGTGGTCGCCCTGGATCTCTATCACACCGTCTTTTACTGTGCCTCCGGCCCCGCACTTTGCTTTGAGCTGTTTTCCAAGCTCTTTGAGCTCCGCCTCAGAGCCGGCAACGCCGGTAATCACCGTAACGCCTTTGCCTTTGCGCCCTTTCGTTTCTCTTCCAATCCTCACCACGGCGCCGCCCCCGGGGATAGCTTTTTGACGGCATATACATTCTTTTGCGGGTCTGCCGCACACGGGACACATCCTCCCGTGGGCGGTCGAGTAGACAATGCCGCTATCCGGTTGTTTCATTTCTTACACCGTCTTCCCAAGGCTGTGAAAATTGCGATTGAAGTCAATCCGATTACAATAATAGCGGATCTTGTGCTAAAAATCTTGTACGCAACTTAGTATAATCCGTCAGCCTGCTTTTAAGCTGATATCCGGTTATCATTAGATCATTGACTAAGAAAATTACCAAAAAAGGAATTCGACCGCAATGGCGCTGATTGGCATGCATGACGTCTGCATTGGCTTCGGAGGGCCTTTACTGCTCGATCACGTTAATTTTCATATGGAGCGCAAGGAGCGTGTTTGTCTTCTTGGGAGAAACGGGACAGGCAAGTCCACCTTGATGCGCCTGTTGAATGGCGACTTCGCTCCAGATGAGGGCGAGATTGTGTATCAGCAAGGGCTGCGGGTCTCTTTTCTGCCCCAGGAGGTGCCGCAGGAAATGACGGGAACCGTATTGGAAATTGTGGCCGCCGGATTGGGTGAGCCGCAAACCGCGCTCGCCGGCGCCAGGAGCAGGCTCAATCGCGCAGAGAGAACGATCTCCCGTATGGAACTGGGACCCGGCGAGCGGTTCGAAACCCTTTCGACGGGACTCAAGCGCAGAACGATGCTCGCACGAGGATTGGTGAGTGAGCCGGATGTGCTGCTGCTCGATGAACCCACCAACCACCTCGACATCGACGCCATCGCATGGATGGAAGAATTCCTGCTGCGCTTTGAGGGAACTCTGCTCTTTGTCACACATGACAGGAAGTTCCTCAAAAAGCTTGCGACGCGCACCGTTGAACTTGATCGAGGGCGCCTGATAGACTGGTCATGCGATTACGAAACTTTCCTGATGCGAAGGCAGGCTGCCCTTGCAACCGAAGCCGTTCATCGTGAACGCTTCGACAATAAACTGGCTCGAGAAGAAGTGTGGGTCCGGCAGGGCATCAAGGCGCGAAGAACACGAAATGAAGGCAGGGTTCGAGAACTCGAGAAACTGCGTGAAGCCAGGCGCGCACGGCGAGAACTCATTGGCTCCGTGCGGTTGAAAACCCAGGATACGGCCAATTCCGGGAAACTGGTTATCGAGGCGAAGGGAGTCAGCTATGGCTACAGCGGGCAAAAGCCTATAATCGACGACTTCTCTACGGTAATCATGCGCGGTGACAAAACCGGGATAATAGGTCCGAACGGCTCAGGCAAGACCACTTTGCTGCGCGTACTTTTGGGGGACTTATCACCGGAAAGGGGAGTTCTAAAGCACGGCGTCAATCTTGAGCCGGCCTATTTCGACCAGCTTCGAGCCCAACTTGATGAAAATAAATCGGTGGCCGAAAACGTCGGCGACGGCAATGACACAATCCTGTTTGACGGCAAACCCCGGCACATCATAGGCTACCTCAACGATTTCCTGTTTTCTCCGGAACGGGCCAGATCCCCCGTCAGCACTCTTTCCGGCGGAGAGCGCAACCGGCTTCTGCTGGCGCGTCTGTTTACGAAACCGTCTAACCTGCTCGTACTGGACGAACCGACAAACGATCTGGATATGGAAACTCTGGAACTGCTCGAAGACCTGCTTCTGGACTACCGGGGCACGCTGCTGCTGGTAAGTCACGACCGGACTTTTTTAAACAATGTGGTGACGAGCACCCTGGTGCTGGAGGGCGAAGGCAGAGTCGGCGAGTACGTGGGCGGCTATGACGATTGGGTGCGCCAAAGCGGATCGAACAAACCGGTCAAGACCGGGAAGGCCCCTGACTTAGCGGAAAAAGCGGAAAAATCTGAAAAACAACGGCCAAAACGCGAAGGCAGGCAGACAATCAGCTTCAAAGAACTGCGCGAGCTCGAAGATATACCTGGAATTATCGAACTTCTCGAAGCAGAACGCAACGAACTGCATCGCTCCATGTCAGAGCCGGCATTTTACAGGAAAGACGGCGCTGAAATAGCCACCGCCAAAGTCAGGCTCACGACTATCGAACAGGAACTCGACCAGGCCTACCAACGCTGGGACGTCTTGGACATGAAGGCCAGGGATGTGGCGACTGTTCGCTAACCAAAAAGCAATGGCAGTATTCGCCATGTTTTTCGGGGTCAGATGGTTTCCGGCTTTTGTTGCTTCATGAGTCTGTTGAGCACTCTGTCCAGCGTATCGGCGAAACGCTGCCTGTCTTTCTGGCCAAATTCTCTTGGGCCTGGTGTAATGCCCCCTGCTTCGCGCAGATCCTGCATGAAGTTGCGAATTGAAAGACGCTCCCCGATATTTTCTTCCGTGAAAAGTTCCCCTCTGGTGCTGATGACGATTACCCCCTTTGTCACGAGGGCTGAAGCCAGCGGGATATCCTGTGTGGCCACCACATCCCCCGCCCGTGCGTTTTCGACTATGTAGATATCCACGGCTTCAGGGTCCGTCCCGATCCTTCGGCTGGAGACGTAGAGGGATTCTGGAGTACTGATATATTTATTCGCGACGAAAATGGCCATAATTTTGAGCCGTATTGCCGCACGGATTACCAGTTCTTTGATACTTGCAGGACATGCATCGGCATCCACCCAGAGTGTCATTTTTCCTCTCGCGATTGATCTGAAGATTAAAGAGGCCTGCCTGATTTTTAGTTGAACCCTCTTGAATCCTGTATATCATGGTTATAAAAGGATCTACGATGAAAAAGAAGATTCCGAAATTCGAAAATGAAGATCAGGAGCGGAATTTTTGGTCAAACAAAGACTCTGCTGACTATATCGAATGGGGAGAAGCAAAACGGTTGTCATTTCCCGAATTGAAGCCATCCACCAGGACAATTTCCGTCAGACTCCCTGAATCCATGCTCGACGATCTGAAAATGCTGGCAAACAAGAAAGACATCCCATATCAGTCGTTACTGAAGGTCTTCCTGGCGGAACGCAATCAAAGAAGAATTTAGATCATAAAGATCTATGGGATCAACATTCTTTCGTGCCGCCTCCCCTGTCGATTGATAGTCCAACACGGGAGCTTCTATCTTGATTTTAAGGACCTCGCGCGGTAATTTCGACAAAAAAAGAGGAGGAGCTTTTGATGATGAGAAGAGCTTTTGCTGACACGAAAGCGGTGATGCAACCGGGATTGTTGCTGCAGACAAGCCCATGGACATCAAGCTTCAGATCACTTCAGTCATTGTCAGCCCGAACGAGATGAAAAAAGCCATCCTGGAAGCTTTTAAGAAATCGACAAACGGCAATATGGCCCCACTCAAAGCAAAAATCGACGCCTTTGTCGAAATATTCAAGGAACTGCGCAACCATGACACGTACGACTTCGCCTATATCCCGGGTAAAGGTGTGGAGGTGTCCAGGAATGGCGCGGATTCATCCCTGATCGAAGGCCTGGATTTCAAAGAGGCCCTCTACGGAATCTGGCTGGGAGACAAGCCTGTTCAGCAGGAGCTCAAAATCGGGATGCTCGGCAAATAGCATGAACGCAAAAGCTCGGTAAATAGGGCAATGGGTTAATGGGTGAGTGGACCAAAGGAGAAAAAGCGGGGCTGACGTTGTGGTTCTTGCCATTCACCTTCCACCCACTCACCTGCATTTATCAGCGGTTCAACGATCTTCTTCGCGCCTTTGTATGAAAGGGCTCTTCTCCGTGCCCTCTGTGTCTCGCAGCCTGCCCCGGCAGTGCTTTTGGGCCGGGGGTGAACACGCTTTTAATCGATCGGTTCTTCCTGCCATTCGCCATCGCGGCAGATAACACACCTGTCGGCAAAACAGAACTCATCTCCGCCTTTATACATTTGATCCATGTAGCTGCATGTTTTAAATTCTTCCATTTTATCCCCTCTATGTCTTTTCCTTACAGGGAACACACATTCCCTGATCGTCTATACACTCCTCGCAGTACGCCCTGTGGCACATCCTGCATTCCTGCACGACTGTTTCCCTGGCGAAGTCCTCGCCGCAGGCCGCGCATGCGAATTGTTCTTTAAGACCAAAATTCTTCGGCATCTCAATACTCCCTCTGCAATCCGGGTTAAATCTTTGTTCTAACTGCATGGGCAGGATTTCTTCGTTTCCTCCCACTCACCCTTTACGCACTTCGCACACTTCCCGAATTTACAAATGCTTGTGCCCTCGACATATTCAAAACCGGCAAAACTACAGCTTTTCTGTTTGGCCATCTGCTACTCCTCGTCTGCACAATTCCTGTCTTTTAAATTTATGCCCGCCTCCCACCCCCAAACCCGGTGCTCAGACGGGTGGCTCTGTCGTTGGGTCCATTTCACGGTAATTTTCTCAAGGTTTACTCATAAAGTATTCATTGCGGGGACTTCGTGCATGCCTCACTGAAAAAGAACGGCCGCGCCGGCGCAAGACAAAAGTTAATCCAAAAAAAGGGGGGGGTGATCGGCCCGCCTTTGCTGATCGCTCGGATTGCGTTGGTATTATCCATCGGCGAACGGGCACAATAATTTTTTTCGGTTGCCTCAAAAACGCGGATTGGCTTTAAGTTCCTATTATTCAAAGAGATATAGAATTCCCACAGTTTTTATATAAAGATTTAGAGCAGCATTATTTGGTAGCAATCTTGCCCACTTACCGCATCTCACTTCAGTGAACTTATTTATCAATCAATATCTTTTTTATTAGAACTTTTTATCCTGTGTTTTCAATATGATGACTGTTCATCTGAATTAATTGGATGAATTCGAAAATATTTGTTTGACATGCATGCGCCTTTTTTGGTAGTAAAATCCAAACTCTATTCAAACAGTTTCTGTGAGTCGTGGGGGACTATGGGGACTCCTTAAACTAAACAAGGGGGGGGGTTTATGGGGGGGAAAATACTGCAAAGGGCTATTATACTATGCCCTGGTTCTATCGGCCGTATTTATTGTCACTTCTTTACTTTTTATCAAACAACCCAGGGGGGCGATTACCGCCTCTTACGGGCGTCCCTATCAGGGACATCTCGAAAATGGCGTAGTCTTCCCAAGCCAGTTTCGGGTTATCATCTCCGTGATCCGAACAGGTCCTATACCACGCCTGAAGTGGTGGGCGCGTTGCTCGACGCGATAGAGGCCGTCCGGACGCAATTTCCGAATACGTGCGATGTTTTCCTCGGAGATTTTACCATCCAGGGAGGCGGGTCCGCCGCTGATCACCGATCCCACCAGAATGGAGCAGGGACGTGGATGTAGGGTTGTACGCGAAGGGCAACCGCGCGCTCAATACATTCATGCCGATGGGAGAGGAAAACCTTGATGCCGCCAAGACTTGGTGTCTCATGGAAAACCTGATCTCTTCGCAGCGCGTGCAGTACATTTTCCGGATGGAGCGTCCAGAAGGTGCTCTATGAATACGGCTCTCCCGGGCTACGACCTACCTGGGATCGCGTATTTGGCAATGTGCGCGGCTCCCTGGTCCAGCATATCAAGAATCATGTCGATCACATGCACGTCCGGTTTTTCACTCCATGGTCCACTCTGGCTGCCCACATCGGTGCCGATGAAGTGGAAAAACAAGCCGTTATCGAGGTGGCTCAGCAGTCCTATCTACCCAGGAAGGTCAATTATTATGTGAGCGGCTCCAAAAAGGGCTTGAGGTGAGCAATACGTACTTGTTCAGGTGTCACAATA
>CAVRZU010000043.1:0-9609 GCA_963725365.1 uncultured delta proteobacterium
GATAGTGGACGGCGCCGGCGAGCGCAAGACCCTTGAGGGTCGGGTGCGGCAAATCCGGACACAGATCGAGGAAACAACCAGCGACTACGACCGCGAGAAACTCCAGGAAAGGCTTGCCAAACTGGTTGGCGGTGTTGCAGTGATATCGGTTGGCGCGGCAACGGAGACTGAAATGAAGGAGAAGAAGGCGAGGGTCGAGGATGCTCTGAATGCCACCCGCGCCGCAGTGGAAGACCGCATCGTTCGGCGGCGGGGTTGCCTACCTGCGCTGTCTTGGCTTCGCTGGAGAAAATGGACCTGGGTGGAGACGAGCAGCTTGGGGTTAAGATAATCAAGCGCGCTCTTGAAGAACCTGCCCGCCAGATTGCTGCCAACGCAGGGGAAGAAGGTTCCGTAATCGTTCAAAAACTAAAGGAACAAACCGGCTCTTTCGGCTTCAATGCAGAAACGGCTCAGTTTGAAGACTTGATCGAAGCGGGGGTAATCGATCCGACCAAGGTAACCCGCACGGCGCTGCTGAACGCGGCCAGTGTCTCAGCCCTTATGCTCACGACCGAGTGTATGGTGGCCGAGCTGCCGAAGGACGACAAGGGAGCCCCCGGTATGGAGGCATGCCACCCGGAGGAGGCATGTACTAGGAGACGGTGGGACCGCCGGCCAGGTTAGCGACTCAAACCTCCGTCACGGCAAGAATAATCTCCCTGCCCCTTTCGTTTGTTTGAAATCAGACCCCCGATCCCTTGTATGGGACGGGGTTTTTTATATACTTGCGGCGCCTCCGAGGGTGTATAGTTGAACTTAAGTTGAAGATACTTATGTATAGATAACAGGTTGAAGGTCTGTCATCAGGACAAATCGCCTTCTGCCAGTAAAAGGTCCGTCCGGCAACCTTGCCGAATGAAAGGGGGAGCATCCACAGTGAGAACCACACTTCAAAAGGAAATGGTACGGGTTCAAGACGAACTGATCGATCTCGGCGTAATGGTGGAGCGGACCTTAACCGAGTCTGTCAAGATCCTCGCCAGGACGGGACGCAGGCGAGGCTGAGGCCATGATCGAGGCTGATTCGGAGATCAACCGGAGACGCTACACGATTGAATCGCAAACTCTTGTGCTTATAGCCACACAGCAGCCCATGGCCAAGGATCTGCGAACGCTGGCGGCCATTCTGGAAATTGCCGGCGAGTTGGAAAGGATAGCCGATTATTCAAAGGGGATCGCGAAGATTTCAATTCAGCTCCGCTCCCATCCTCTGGTAAAGCCGCTTGTGGATCTCCCTCGAATGGCCGAACTGGCCTCGGATATGCTCCACCGGGCGCTCCTGGCTTTCGTGGACAAGGATGCGGAAACCGCACGCGCTATTCCCGCCGAAGACCAGCGGATTGACAATCTCTATGATCAGGTATACCGCGAGCTAATGACTTACGTCCTGGCAGATCCCCGGCATATCGACGGGGCAAGCCACCTTATCTGGGTCGCTCACAACCTCGAACGGGCTGCCGACCGCGCCGTGAATATTTGCGAACGAGTAATCTTTATGGTGACCGGCGAACTGATCGAATTTGAAGATCTTCCCCGCAACCCGCCCGGGGATCAGGATTCCCTGCACAAATCGAATGCAAGGTGATCGAATCTCTGGAATCACCTCTTAGCGGTTTCACTCTTGCTTTCCTCCCCTGCGGTCCAGTATGGATGAGTCAGATCCTCGAAAACGGAAAGTGCGGCTTCGGTTCCCTGTCCCATGGCAGTTACGATCTGTTTGTACCCTCCTTCGACGTCTCCGGCGGAATATATTCCCGCAATATTGGTTCTATGGTTGGAATCATGTTTAATGAAGCCGTCCGAGGTCAATTCGATCCCAAGGGATTTTGCCAGACTCACTGAAGGCTCATAACCGATAGCTATGAAAACCCCCTGCACGGGAAATGGATAGACAAGGCCGGTCGTGATGTTGCGCAGCAGGACCTCGCCGACTTTCTCCTTACCTCTGATTTCCACGACTTCTGTGTCCAACAGGACTTCGATGTTGTTGGAGAAAATATTTTTGACAAGATGCTCCTGGGCCCTCAGGGTGTCTCGCCTATGCACCAGTGTTGTCCACACGTCTATATTATTAAGATAAAGGGCCTCGGTCACTGCGCTGTTGCCTCCACCCACCACGATCACCTTCTTGCCCTTAAACAAAGGACCGTCACAGGTTGCGCAGTAGCTCACGCCTCTGCCCATAAAATGCATCTCACCGGGCACTTCAAGCTTCTTGTAGTTGGCCCCGGTAGCAAGGATAAGCGCTTTGGCCAGAAATTTCCTCCTGCTGGTCTGCACTTCTATAATCGGTCCCGGTTGAATGCCGAGCACCTCCTCCCCCTGGAAGATCTGTACATATTCCAAAGCGTGGCTGACGAGAATATCGACCAGCGTTTTTCCGGGGACCCTTGTAAAACCGGGATAATTTTCCACGATAGGGGTGGTGGCCACCTGCCCTCCGAGCGCGCCCCGTTCGATAACGGAGGTTTTGAGCCCGCTGCGCACCGCGTAAATGCCTGCGGCCAGACCCGACGGTCCTCCGCCCACAATTACCACGTCAGTTTCGACTATCCCGGCGTCTGTTTCGGGGATAAAGACAGTCTGCTGCTCAAGCTTTTGAAGCGAGAGCACAAAGAGTTCCTCCGGCTGCGCTCCATAGGCGATGAGCACATCGTTTGCAAATGTTTGTGGAACGCTGAAGGCGGAATAGCGGTTCGCGATCTCCTGGTTTGACTGAATATCTATAATCTCAAGAGATACGATATCCGGTCTTTCGATGGCCGCTTTCACTGCGTTGACAGCCTGGTCCGGACAATAGGGGCAGGTCGGGCTCACAAAGACCTTGATTTCCCTTTTCGAACCGATCTTTTCCATCACCTTTCGGGACTGCTCACTCAGGTTGCCGGTCCGGAACCCCAGCAGCAGTATCATTCCCACCAGCGTCCGGCCTTCTTCTCCAAAGGGGACCCCAAGGTAGCGAATTGAATACCGATCGGGATCGAAAATAAGTGCAGGAGAACTGGTCACATTCCACTTTTTTGCTTCCGGCCCACTCAAGTCGAACTCGCTCAGCTCGATTTTATCCGATATTTTCTTGAAACTCCGAAGCAGGTCCATTGCCGCTTTATTGAGGACATCATTTTGCCCCTTTTCGGTAAACAGCATCACTTGGACCTTGTTAGGGAGTGAATTGAATGCGATCCGAAGATTCTCCTCGACATCGTTTCCCCATGGGGAAGTTTGCTCAGTTTGCGGTCTGGTTTGTGGCATGTGTCCCCCTCGTTCGAATTTTAAAATGACGGAACCCTCAAGAAGTTGTCCGCTAAATACACTTAATATAAGTAAACTCGCGCCGCAGCACCATGGGCAGGTCCAATTTTCCCCCATCTCCGCTCGATTTGGCGTCAGATGCATTGAGCGATTGAAACTACTATCCTGCCCGGACACGAATACTAGATCCACCTGATTGCAACCAGGGCCTGGAGTAATTGAAATGATGATAGATGGTTTCTTTTGCTGAGAGGGTCGAGAAGATGAAAAAAACGAGAGAATTTGTTGTGTGGACCGCCGCTTTGATTTTCTGGTGTTTTGGAGCTATTTTGTTAAGGCGAATATGGAATTATCAAATGCCG
The DNA here is from genome assembly GCA_963725365.1 of uncultured delta proteobacterium. GTDB lineage: Bacteria > Desulfobacterota > Syntrophobacteria > Syntrophobacterales > Syntrophobacteraceae > SbD1. The sequence goes on from CAVRZU010000043.1 coordinate 3,657, forward strand.
CTACCCGATCCGATGGGATCATACATCGAATTTACGGTAATGTTCCTGGCGACTATCTACCCTCTGGCTCTATTTGTAATTAAGTCCCGGATGGAGTGGGTTTTCTCCCAGATCGGGTCTGAGTCCACGGTTATCCGCAATGAAGGTTTCTAAATACTCAGTTTGGCCGGCGCTGCTTATCCTGGGCGGCAATTCTAGTGGTTTTTCTGAAGTATTTCCCATATCTTCCGGGAGATATCGCTTCCACCCGACTGGTGCAGTCGGTGCTGCCCGAATCCAAACGCTGGGCGCAGCTGGTATCAGTTACGGCCGAAATGCCCTGGGTCCTTATTTTGATCGGCACTACATTTTTCTGCTCATGGGTGATTGCCGGATGGCGCGCAGCCCTGCTTTCCCTTGCAAGTTTCACCGGTTTATGGCTGCTCGGGAAATGGCTCGGCCCCTTTGTTGCCCAGCCTCGCCCCTCGCCGGAACTCGTTGAGGTCACGAGATCGCTTTCAGGCTCCGCATTCCCATCCATCTTTGCTTTCAACTATATCTCAACGGCCGGATTCCTGGCTGTTCTTGCAGCAGTGAAAGCATCAGACAAGACCAGATGGGCCGTAGTGCTCATCTGCTCCGCTCTTCTCCTGACCGGTTGGCTTGCCAGAGTCGAGCTGGCTGCTCACTGGCCAAGCGATGTCACAATATCCTATTTCATAGGACTAATCTGGATCGGCTTTCTCGTCCGCTTCGCCTGATGCAATGCAATTGCGCTACTCGCCACCTCAACCATCAACCCGAACGAAGTGAGGCGGTTTGGCCTTGTTCATCAGGCAATCTTATGCGAATATCGGCTTTCGAAGAGAATCTAGCTGACTTAGTTTGTAATAAGACGCTGCTCTTCCAGACTCGAGTTGCCGTGAGGGCCATTTCATTGAGAACCACGCCGCCAGTCCAGCAAAAAACCTTTGAGAATCAAAAATCTGAGCCGCACGCCAGCTTCCCATCCATAAACTCCCTTGACTCCCAGTCCAGTGCCGGTTCGACTCTCAATGCCGCCATCGCCGGGGAGCGGCTTAGATCGCTGGACGCTTTTCGAGGCCTGACAATCGCACTGATGATAGTGGTAAACTGCACCGGAGACTCCCAGTATGTCTTTGAACCCTTGCGGCATGCGGACTGGAATGGCTGGACCTTTGCCGATGCCGTTTTTCCATCCTTTCTTTTTATAGTAGGAGTTTCGCTTGTTTTTTCATTTGCAAGGCGGGAAGAGATTCAATTGCCGAACTGGGCGTTTGTGGTCAGCATTCTGAGGCGGACTCTCCTTCTGTTCGCACTCGGACTTTTTGTCAACACTTTCCCCTCTTTCGATTTGTCAACGATCCGAATACCGGGAGTGCTGCAAAGAATCGCCCTCTGTTATTTTTTTACCTCGCTGATTGTGCTCAAAGCCGGCTTGAGAGGCCGCATCTTATGGCTTATCGGCCTGCTCGCCTCGTACTGGCTTTTGATGATTTATGTGCCAACGCCGGGGATCGGCGCAGGAGTATTGGAGCCGGGACGAAATTTTGCAGCCTGGGTCGATTCTCACCTGCTGAAGGGTTACATGTGGTCGTACTATGATGGGAAATGGGACCCGGAAGGAATAGTCAGCACACTTCCAGCAATCGCAACCACTCTTTTCGGGGTGCTGACGGGACAATGGCTAAAGAGCTCCCTGCGCGAGGACAAGAAAGTTGCCGGCATGCTATGCGCAGGGGTTTTTCTGCTCCTGGCCGGTCATATCCTGGATCGGTGGCTGCCGATCAACAAAAGCATATGGACGAGCACTTTCAGCATATTCATGGCCGGATTTGCTCTGGTTTGCCTGGCTTTCTTTCACTTCCTGATAGATTTTGCGGACTTATCGCGATGGGCCAAGCCTTTCAGCATACTGGGCCTCAATCCTATCGCTGTTTATGTGCTCTCCATAGTTGTCGATTCAACGCTGAGAACCATGGGTCTGGCCATATCCGTCGGAAATAATTCCTCCTGCCCATACTACTTGTTCAGAAATTTCTGCATCCCTACGTCTACTGCGGAAATCGTGTCGTTGCTATATGCGATGGTGATTCTCGCATCCATGTTCCTGGTCGCATGGATTTTGTGGCGAAAGCGGATTTTTATAAAGGTCTGAAGAACAGTTAAAAACTCACCCTCCATTTCGTTCCTTCGGGAGAGTCTTCAAGATAGACATGTTTTTCCTCGAGATCCCGCCGGATTCGGTCGGCTTCGGCAAAGTTTTTTTCCTGGCGGGCTTTGTGGCGCAGGGCGATAAGGTGTTCGAGCTCTTTTTCACTGAGGCCGGTAGTCTTGAGTTTGAGCTTTCTTTGCTGATCGAAAAAGACCTGCGGTTCGAGCACCAGCAGTCCCATAGCACGACAATTCCTGATAAGGGAGCCTGCCGCCTTTGCGGCGAGTTGCGCGGCGGGGCCTTTTATGTTTTTCCTGTCGAATTTATCCAAAAAGCGCTGAAGGGTTCTCTGCAGAGTAAAAATATAGCCTATTGCCTGGGCCGTATTGAAATCGTTGCACAAGGCTTCAGCAAATGATGCGGTAAGGGACTCCGCCTTTTCGTATAGTTCCGGGTCCTCTTTTTTCAGGACATCGTCGGGATATTCAACTCCATCGGCTTTAGCCGCCTTTTGCTGCACCACCTCAAGGGTGCCGTAGAGGCGCTCGAGTCCCCGTTCGGCTTCCGCCACGGTCTCATCCGAAAAATCGACCGGACTTCTGTAGTGTTTGCTGATTACAAACAGCCTGAGCGATTCAGGATGCACATTGCGCAGCACGTCACGGATCGTAATGAAGTTTCCAAGAGACTTTGACATCTTTTCATTGTTGATGTTAACGAAGCCATTGTGGACCCAGTAGCGCACAAAGGGGGCATCAAAGGCCATTTCGCTCTGCGCGATTTCATTTTCGTGATGAGGAAAGACAAGGTCCTTTCCGCCACCGTGCAGATCGATGGTGAGCCCTAAATACCTGGTTACCATGGCGGAACACTCGATGTGCCAGCCTGGCCTCGCCGGAACCCCAAGGACTTTCCCAGGCCAGGTTCTCCAGGTTTGCTTCCTTTCCAAAGGACAAAATCGAGAGGATTTATCTTATTTTCGTCAATTTCGACCCTTGCGCCGGCTATCAAGTCTTCAGTGTCACGCCCGGACAGCTTGCCGTAGCCAGAGAACCCGCCAACACTGAAATAAACGTCTGTTCCGGCTTTGTAGGCAACGCCCTTATCCATCAGTCTGCGGACAATTTCAATCATTTCCGCAATGTGTTCGGTTGCAAGAGGTTCGAAGGTGGGGCGCAGAAGTCCAAGGCGGTCCATATCTTCATGGAAGGCGCGGATATAGCGGTCGGCAATCGTACGGTAATAGGTCCCCTCCTCGGCTGCCCGCCGGATGATCTTATCGTCTACATCCGTAAAGTTTCGAACATAAGCAATCTGATAGCCGATGCTCGACAGAAACCGGCAAATAACATCGAAGACAATGGCGGAGCGGGCGTGCCCAATATGGCACAAATCATACACGGTGATTCCGCACACGTACATTCGTATCCTGCCCGGTTCCAGAGGAACGAATTCCTCCTTTTTCCCGCTCAGAGTGTTATAGATCTGCAACGCCATTACCTGGCGATCCCCTCTTGAGCTATCCTACGAGCAACCGAAGGAAATTATTTATCATTTGCTGGATTTAATTTAAACCTTTAAGGGAGCCCCGGCCACCGCTCTTCTTTCTCTTGTGGTTCTTCGACAAGCGCGACCGCATATGCCGCGATGCCTTCCTCGCGGCCCGCAAACCCCAGGGTCTCCGTCGTTTTGGCTTTGATATTGATGCAGTCCGGGGTCAGCCCGAACTGGTCGGAAATTCTCTCAACCATTCGAGGGATGTAAGAAGAGAGCCTTGGCCTCTGGGCCACAATGGTGGAGTCGATATTCTTCAGCCGCAACCCTCGCCCTGTTAAAAGGGCCGCCGTCCTGCGCAGCAGGAGCAGGCTGGATATGTCTTTGAATTCGGGACTGGTATCAGGAAAATGAGTGCCTATGTCCCCCAGAGCGGCCGCGCCGATCATGGCGTCGCAAATGGCATGGAGCAAAACATCGGCATCCGAGTGGCCAAGAAGACCCTGTTCGATATGGAACTTCGATCCCGCCGAGGATCAGGGGGCGCCCCTAGAACGAGCCTGTGCACGTCATAGCCGAATCCAACCCGCATCAGGGCCTCCCTTTCCCAATCCTTACGGACAGAAACCATTCCGCCCACTGGAGGTCTTCCGGGGTTGTACCTTTATGTTTGTGCGCTCACCATGCACAATGGATACCGGACTCCCATGCGTTCGACAAAAGAGGCGTCATCAGTCCCGGTCCATCCTGCCTCAACCGCTTTTTCGTATGCGGCTACAACGATCTGCTTCCGGAAAACCTGGGGCGTCTGCACAAGCCAGATCTCATCTCTGACACAAAGTCTCCCGCACTAAACCCTCACGAGCGCGTTTTACCGTATCCGTCGCGGGCATGGCTGCTATACAGGCGCCTGTCGCCGGGCGCCTTCCCAGCTGCTTCGATAAGGCGGGGACTTGCGAAAGGCCGCACAGCGTCATGAATCATCACCCAGTCACATTCGGGCGGAAGCTTCTTGAGTCCGTTATAGACGCTGTCCCTGCGCTCGGCGCCTCCCGCTACTATTGAAATCTCGGGCACACTCGAGTTCGCCCGCCACTCCACCGCTACAAGGTCCCCGACGTCCGGAATATGGGCTTCGGGAACTATCAGAAAAATGTTCGAGATCAAGGGCAGGTTTGAGAGTGCGCTCAAGGTGTGAGCCAGTAATGGCTTTCCGGCCAAGCGCATAAACTGCTTGGGTACGGCGCTCCCCATCCTGGTCCCGCTTCCTGCAGCGGGCACGATGACACATGTTTTCCGCATATTCACAAATAACAAGCGACGAAAAGTTAAAAGGGACCCGGAGCAGGGCATAAGCCGGGTTCTGTTCCCTGAACGCCCGAAGGCGAACAGGGCATGATCATTCCTCTGGCCCCGCCGTTACCGGCGGGATCAAGCGACCAACCCGAGAGCATCGGGCGGGCAGCCCTCAAACGCTCTCCTATTCGGTCTTGCTCCGGGTGGGGTTTGCCTGGCTCCCGATGTCACCACCGGGACCGGTGAGCTCTTACCTCACCGTTTCACCCTTACCCCTCGCGCAAGCGCGAGAGGCGGTTTGCTTTCTGTTGCGCTTTCCTCCTCGTCACCGAGACTGGGAGTTACCCAGCACCCTGCCCTGCGGAGCCCGGACTTTCCTCCGGCCACGCCTAACATGCGACCGGCGATCATCTGCCCTACTCCGGATACATCCAGTTCTCCCGGAGAACATATCCTTTCGCTTATATATTAGCAGATTTACCATGCCTTATGCAAACGCTCCTGCGGCCTTCTCGGCCTTGCCGGGTGATTTCGTTCAGGGTTGCTCGAGTTGGACGCGGTACTCTTCAATTTCAGCCGATGAAGCCCCCCGTCGACCCGTATCATAGGGCCCCAGGCGACGACCACTCTTGTAAAAGGCTTCGGGAGCAGCGTTTTGTCCCAGGTTCGGAATCGCCAGCACCTGTCGGCGGCGACGCTGACCGGGAAGATGGGACAGCCTGAATACATGGCCAGAAGCAGAAGTCCTTTTTGAGCCACCTGCGCCGGTCCCTGGGACCCGTCCGCCACGAACCCGCCCCCGGGACCTTTCGAAAAGCGGAAATTATGCCCTTCAGTGCAGCGGCCCCACCTTTTCCCGGCGAGCCTCTGAAAGGAAAGAACCCAAGCCTTTTCACCATCCTCGCGGCAAACTCCCCATCGCGGCTCCGGCTGATTATGGTGAGGTAGCCCTGATCGCGGAAAAAATACAGGATGGAAGGGTAAACAGAAGTGCCAAAGGGCGGCTAT
>CAVRZU010000044.1:0-6301 GCA_963725365.1 uncultured delta proteobacterium
GCTATGATATTCAACTTCGCGCTGAACAACGTTTTGACCTACCGTGACCGGCGTTTAAAAGGGTGGGCATGGTTCAAAGGGCTTATAAAATTCATGGTGGCTTGCGGGGTTGGGGCTATAGCTAACGTTGGAATCTCCTCATGGTTGTTTGTCAACGATGTGAAGTGGATTCTGGCCGCACTGGCGGGTGTGCTTATCGGAGCCGTCTGGAATTATGCTCTTACCCAATTCTACACATGGGGCAAAAGCTGTCCTGGTGCTTAATTGCCGAAATCATTGACATATACAAATATTGTTATAAATTAACGCTCTGTTTGGGGATGTTTCACGTTCCCGCTCTCAGAATCTACGGGCATTGTCGTGGAAGACTGGGCGTTGACCTTCTTTGCTCAGTTAAGATGGTCCAGTTCTCTCTGGGCAAGGACCCGCGCAAGCCGACTGCCAGCTATTGCCTCTTCGGAATCGCGAACGATGATCTCTCTTCACACTTTTCTGGTCAACGTGAAGATCGTATTGAGCTTGAGCTTCTGTATAACGAGGAGTCCGGAGCTTATTGGCTGACAATCGAGATGAGGGTGTCGTTGTTTGTCCTTGACGTTTTCATATCCTTCCAGGGGTTTTGGATAGTCAACTCAACACTGTCCCCCTTTTTGAACACTGCGGATTCATCCAGGATACCTATGGCTTTCAGATTCGGCTGGTTTTTGTAGAAGTCGGTCACTTTTTCTATGGGGTCGTTCGTACGAAATGCGGCCCCATTCACTTTGAGGCTTTCCTGCAAAAATTTGGTCGTCTCCGGATTGGCCTTTGCCCCGGGATAAACCTCAATGCCGAAGAGCTCTTCGGCAGCGACGGTTCCGGCCAGCACTGCAAATATCGCGATAAACAAAAAGATTGCCGTTTTTACGGTCATATTACCTCTAGGCCTCGCCTTTAAGGGCTTCGGACTGAAAATATGTATTGAGCGGCTCTATCAGTTCGTCCATCAGGCCGGTCAGGATAACATCGAGCTTGTAGAGGGTAAGATTTATCCGGTGATCGGATATCCGGTTTTGGGGGAAATTGTATGTGCGGATTCTTTCGCTCCGGTCTCCCGTTCCCACTTGGCTTTTGCGGTCCTGGGCGATCTTGGCGTCCTGTTCGCGCTGCATGGAGTCAAGCAGGCGGGCGCGGAGCACCTTGAGAGCCTTGGCCTTGTTTTTGTGCTGCGATTTTTCGTCCTGGCAGATCACTACCAGTCCCGAGGCAATATGAGTTATGCGAATGGCTGAATCGGTGGTGTTGACGCTCTGGCCTCCGGGCCCCGAGGAACGAAATACATCAACCCGAATATCGTTTGGGTCTATGAAAACTTCCACTTCTTCCGCTTCGGGCAGCACAGCCACGGTGACGGCGGAAGTGTGAATCCTTCCCTGGCTCTCGGTAGCGGGTACCCGCTGCACTCGGTGAACCCCGCGCTCGAACTTCAGCCTGCTGTAAGCGGCCTTACCGTTAATGGAAGCAATTATTTCCTTGAACCCTCCGATACCGGTCGGGTTTGAATCCAGTATCTCCACTTTCCATCTGCGCATTTCTGCATAGCGTGAATACATCCGGAAAAGGTCGGCGACAAAAAGGGCCGCTTCCTCACCTCCGGTTCCCGCCCGAATTTCCAGTATGACATTCCTGTCGTCATTGGGGTCTTTCGGGGCCAACATGATTTTCAGCTCATTTTCGGTTGCATCGAGCTGATCCTTCAAACCGGCGATTTCATCCCGGATCATCTCTCGCATCTCCGGGTCTTCTTCCCGCTCAAAGAGAGTCTGATTTTCCTGCAACTGCTCTTTTAACTTCTTATAGCGGCCATACTTGTCCGCAATCGGTGCGAGTTCCGCCCGTTCCCTGGCAACCTGCTGATACTCCCTCTGGTTGCTTAGCAGAACCGGGTCGCCGAGATTTTCTTCAAGCATTTGAAATTTTTGAATGACGCTTTCCAGCCTGCGAAACATTTTTTCGCTTACCTCAAAGCCGGCTCAGTCGATCGCTGAACCGGGACAATCCGGCAAAAAAATAAGCCGGTAAAATCCGAAAGGAAGATGATCAAAGCAAAAAGGCAAAAAGCAAAAGGAAAAAGGCTGACAAGGTGTCTTGCCTTTGCCTTTTGCTTTTTGCCTCTTGCCTTTGAACGCCCCGGGCAGGACTATTGCTGAGCCTCGGGTTTCTGGAATTTTTCATATTTTCGACGGAATCTTTCAATGCGTCCGGCGGAATCGACCAGCTTCTGTTTTCCAGTATAGAAAGGGTGGCACTTGGAACATATTTCCACACTTATTTGCTTTTTAGTGGACCCTATCGGGATTTCGTTGCCGCATGCGCATTTGATTATTGTCTGGTGATACTGGGGATGAATGTTCTCCTTCATCTCTTTTCCTTCCTGATATTATACACAATTGACGCGCTCAATAAAAGCGCGCTCGCTCTGAACGCGGATAATTGGCTAATTTTTAATTATACAATCAAACGCGCACTTCTGCAATAGCATTACCTGTTCATCGAAGCCAGGAACTCGGCATTATCTTTTGTACCCTGCATTTTGTCGAGCAAAAATTCCATTGCATCTACCGGGTTCAGAGGCGAGAGGAGCTTTCTTAAAATCCAGATCCGATTCAGATCCACCGGCTCAATGAGCAATTCTTCCTTGCGAGTTCCGGACTTGTTTATGTCGATGGCGGGGAAAATGCGCCGGTCGGCCAGCTTGCGGTCGAGGACGATTTCCATGTTGCCTGTGCCCTTGAATTCTTCGAAGATAACTTCATCCATACGGCTTCCGGTATCTATGAGCGCGGTGGCAATAATGGTGAGGCTTCCTCCCTGTTCGACGTTTCGCGCGGCGCCGAAGAATCGTTTCGGGCGGTGGAGGGCGTTTGAGTCCAGACCGCCGGACAGAATCTTGCCGCTGGGCGGGACCACGCTATTATAAGCACGGGCAAGCCGGGTTATGCTGTCGAGCAAAATAACGACGTCTTTTTTATGTTCTACGAGGCGCTTGGCTTTTTCTATCACCATCTCGGCAACCTGCACATGCCGCTGTGGAGGTTCGTCGAAGGTGGAACTAACCACTTCGGCGCGCACGTTTCGCTGCATGTCCGTTACTTCCTCGGGCCGTTCGTCGATAAGCAGCACGATCAGGTATGCGTCTTTATGGTTGGCTGCCGTGGCGTTGGCGATGTTTTGAAGCAGCATCGTCTTACCCGTTCTTGGCTGGGCCACAATAAGCCCGCGCTGCCCCGAACCGATCGGCGTGAGCAGATCCATGACTCGCGTGGACAGATTATCCGGGTCTGCTTCCAGCTTGAACCTGCGGTCCGGATAAAGCGGAGTCAGGTTGTCGAACAAAATCTTGTCCCGTGCTATCTCCGGGTCCTCGTAATTTACCGCTTCGACTTTGAGCAGGGCGAAATAGCGTTCGTTGTCCTTGGGGGGCCTGATCTGGCCGGAGATGCTGTCGCCCGTGCGCAGGTTGAACCTGCGTATTTGGGAGGGTGAAACATATATGTCATCAGGTCCGGGCAGATAGTTGTAGTTCTGGCTTCTCAGAAACCCGAAGCCATCAGGAAGAATCTCCAGCACACCTTCGCCGTAGATTAGGCCGTTCATTTCCGCCTGGGCCTGAAGGAGTGCAAAAATCAGCTCCTGCTTTCGCATCGAGCTTGCCCCGTCGATATTGTATGCCTTGGCGATGGCTACGAGTTCACGGATGTTTTTGTTCTTCAGCTCGACCAGGTTCATCTCGTTGCGCCGCTCGCGAACGGGTTCCTTGTTGTTGGCCGTCTCGGCTGAATTTACTGATGCATCAGGCATGGGCTATTCTCCAATAGGGTATTTAAGAATCTAAATCGATTTTTCTTCCTGGTTAAGTGGACGTTACAGTTATTCCGGAGGACATGAAACACAGGGGTTCGGGAATGGATACTATCGACCGTCCGATAATTTTTTTCTGTTCAATATTCGCCTGTAGCAGTCCGGGGGTAAAAAGGCAGGTTCGCTCTCCTCTTTAAACCAAGTTTAACATGCAGGAAAGCAGTCCCTTTTGTCAACAAATTTTCACTATTAAACTTCAGAATCGAAATATTTTCCAAATATTAATTTTAGTCACTGAAACGACAAAATCAACCCCTGTCTGGATTTTTTCAATTAGAACCCGGCCCGGACCCAGATACTGGGTTTCTGATCCCCTTTCGCAACTTCCTTGTCACACTTGGCGAGCATTTTTTTAACAGCGGGCCCGTATCCAAGATCGTCCATCGACTGGGAATAGTTCTGCACAATGTTATCGAGCCGCGTTTTTGCGGCGGCGTAACGTTTATTTAAATAATAATGCCTGGCAACGCTGAACATATGGGAAATGAGCCGCTTCTTGCATTCAATGATCTGCTTTTCGGATTTAGCAGCGTATTCCGTTTGAGGGAAGTTCTGAATGACCTTCTCGAAGGTCTGCATTGCCGTTTTGGTATCTTCAGGGTCCCGGTTGACGGTGGTGAAAGTAAGGAAATGGCTCATTCCTGCCTGGTAGAGAACATAAGGGATCACTTCGTTACGCGGATGGAGACGCACGAACTCTTCGTAACTCATCGCCGCCTCGTTGTAGCTTCGAGCACCGAAATAGGCGTCGCCAAGCTTTAATTCGGCAAGAATTGCATATTTGCTGTAGGGGTAGTGCTCCTTGAGTTGTTTGAAGTCCTCAGCCGCTTTGAGATAATCTTTTTTCTCGAGCTTGGCTGCACCCGAAAGAGCGAGTTGTTCGGCGGTCTTATCGATCGTCTTTGATTTCTTCGAAAAAAGGTTGCCGAAGTAATATTCTTTCAGATTGACGGAGCTGCATCCGTTTAGGGCAAAAAGAACGGCAAAAATCACGATCAGGCCCAGCGGGCGGAGCACCGACCTTGAGCGACCGGAAATATAAGCCATAAAAACTCCATGTTATACAGGCGGGCTGTAAACCGGCCAGCCCGCCTACGATATAACTACATTAAATTGTCCACTTGTCTGCGCCATAAACCGGCAGGGCATTTTCGGATGGAACCGCAATGCTAGCCCACAACCTTATTGATCGCCGCGGTAATCTGAGATTTCGCGACAGCTCCGGTGATCTGCTCGCTAACGTTACCGCCCTTGAAAATAATGAGGGTTGGGATGGCCCTGATTCCATATTTTCCCGGCACTTTGGGGTTATCGTCAACATTGCACTTGACGACCTTGAGCTTGGACGCGTAGTCGGCGGAAAGTTCTTCGACAACGGGGGCAATAGCACGACAGGGGCCGCACCATGGGGCCCAGAAATCCACAAGAACGGGTAGGTCGGACTGCAAAACTTCCTGTTCGAAACTGCCGTCTGTAATCTCGATAATGTTGCCAGCCATCAGCATCTCCTCTCATGAAGATAGGCGATTACGCCTCTGCCCACTCCAGGAATCTGCCCGAAGTGATTACGCACTTATAATGCATTCCCTTCAGCATTGTCAATTTGCAATCGAGAGGTGCCGAAAACGATATCCAATGTCGTGGCCAACATTGGATCAAGGAATTTCCCGGGCAGGGGGTGGCAGAAAGGGGCGGGGCAATTCTGCCTCATTTCACTTGTATTCGGCGGGGTGGTCCGTTAGAATCTCCAAAACATATGCGAACTCCTGTCTAATTGTGGCGGGAGTCCCGTGTCGGCCAGGTTGCCCGGCATATTTACGGAAATGATGTGAAATCTTGGGTCAACAGGAAATTTTTATCCCTTTTTTTCTCGCAGTATTTACTGCATGCCCCTCCATCTGCGCCTCTGCACCCAACAAGGCGGAGATTTCAAACATCGAAATCGATAAAAATGGAAAGAACCTGGAGGTCAGTTTTCATCTGATCGATTGCTTTAATTCCGATATGGAAGAGGCTATCCTCGATGGGGTGCCGGCCTCATTTAGAATCATTGTGTCCGTAGAGAAGCCGTCTATGCTTCTAAAAGTCGAAGATCGCCGATTTTTCCCTTCGGCAAACACAATCAGATATAACCTGTCTCAGAATTAGTTCCAGGTTGACTTGCCTGAGAATCCACAAAAGACTCTGGTGACCAGCAACTTCGACGAAGCAAAAAAATGGATGAGCACCGTGGAGAACCTTCCGGTTGTTCCAACGTGCTGGCTTAAAAAAGACCAGGAGTATTATCTGAGGGTAAAAGCCGAGCTTTCAAAAGTCCAAATCCCTTCGTTTTTCAGGTATATCCTTTTCTGGGTGTCGCTTTGGGATTTCGAGTACGGATTGGTATACCCTCGTATTTCTA
>CAVRZU010000045.1:0-4157 GCA_963725365.1 uncultured delta proteobacterium
CTCGCCCAAATCCAACCTTTTCCATTTCTTCGGCAATAGGCAAAAGGTCTTCAGCTCTTCCGCGAGTGGCGAAAGAGACTGATGACCGTCGCGGAAAGTCAGATCTTCCACCTTGACCGGATTGTCCACCTTGACCGGCTTCTCATCAAGAAGGTTCGCAGTTAGTGACGTACCATGCACATGTGAATTATTCATATCTCCTCTGTCTCCTTTTTACTTCCCTTTCACTCTTAGCGCGGCAAGCGCATTTGCCAGGTCCACCTGATGTTCATGGCCGCCTGTCTTCCAGCCAGCGCAAACGGACTGCTCATGACCACCGGCTGCTGCACCTGCGGGCTCCGCTGCTGCGCAATCAGCGCCTCCTGCTCGGACTGAAGGTAAAGCCCAACAGCGGCCGTAATAGCTGCAACCTGCTTTGCATCAACGCTCATCGGTAAAATCCCTTTAGAAAGAGTCACAAGTCACAGGTCCGCGAGTCGCGGGTCAAGAGCAGCAAGACCCAAGACACCTCTACCTGTTGCCTTTCACTTATCGCCTTTTTTAAGCGGCTCGGCGGGTCTTCTTCTTCAGATTGCTGATCCTGCGGCGGAAAGAATCGGCCAGTTTGTCGTTACCGGTTTCTTCGGCTTGTTCCCGCTTGTCTTTGAGCCCCTTGATTTTTACCTTCAGCGCTCGGATATCGATTTCTGTTTTCTTACTCTTCTCCTCGACAATCCCGCGCGCTTCTTTGATCGCTACTATCAGCTCGGCCTTGTTCATGCCATGCACGCCTACAACCTCACCTGTGGAGACGCAGATCTCGCGAAGTTCTTTTGCGGTCATCTTATCGAGTGGCTTTTCTTTCTTCTCTTTTTCCTTCTTACCCATTATTTCTGCTCCTTTTCGCTTTGCTGCTTATCGAACATCTCAGCAATCTTGAGAAATGGTTTGAATAAATCGATCGGTATCGGAAAGATGGTAGTCGAATTGCGCTCCGTGGCAATTTCGCGTAAAGTCTGTAAATAACGAAGCTGAAGGGCGACGGGCCTTTTTTCAATAATTTCGGCAGCCGCAGAAAGACGGTCGGCAGCTTGAAACTCCCCTTAGCGGCTATTACCTTGGCGCGCCGCTCGCGTTCGGCTTCGGCCTGCTTTGCCATTGCCCTTTGCATTTCCTGGGGCAGGTCGATCTGTTTGAGTTCGACAAGGGAAACTTTTATTCCCCATGGCTCGAAATAACTGTCAGAATTTCCTGGATATGCGCATTGATTTTGTCCTTTTCCGAGAGCAAAGTATCAAGTTCGCCGTGGCCGCAAACCGTACGCAGCGTCGTCTGGGCCAACTGGCTTGTGGCATAGAGATAATTTTCGACTGAAACGATAGCCTTTACAGGGTCACTACCCGGAAATAAATTACAGCGCTTACTTTTACAGAGACATTATCGCGCGTGATAACGTCCTGTGTGGGCACCTCCTGGGCAATTACCCGAAGACTCACCTTCTGCATCCGGTCGATCACCGGGATAAGCAGGATGATTCCAGGTCCTTTGGCGCGAATGACTCTTCCGAGCCGGAAGATTACGCCCCGCTCGTATTCGTTTAGAATACGAATTGCATTTGCGAGGAAAAAGACCGCCAAAATAATTATGGCTATGACCGAAGCACTCAGGTTGAAGAACATTGAGCCCCCCTAAAAAAGGCAAAAGTAAAAAGGCAAAAGGTAAAAGGGCAAATTATTCTTTCTTCTCACCTTGCTCTTTGTGCTAGAGCATATTTTCACTATCTACCACCGATCTTTTTCACTTTCAACTTTAAATTGTTCATTTCCAACACTTCCACCTTTTCTCCGACCTCGATTCGCTCATCAGACTGTGCGTTCCACAACTCGCCGTTCACGAATACCTTCCCCTCGGGGTCAATTTCACTTCGTGCCCGACCAGACATCCCCACCATAGCATCCCGGCCGGAGAGCGGTTTTGTAGCCTGCGCCTTGAAAGAAAGGCGTGCGACAGCGGCAAAGAACAGGGATACGGCCGCTGTTGTGGGCAGAAGAACCGATAACGCAATCTGTCGGGGCTCCTCCGGGTTTCTGAACAGCATAAGAGATCCGAGCACAAGGCACACCACTCCGGCAATGCTCAACAGTCCGTGGGAGGCGATTTTTATTTCGGCGAAGAAAAACACCAGCGCCAGTAGAATTATCAGAAACCCGGCGTAGTTCACCGGAAGAGTCTGGAGAGCATAGAGAGCCAGTATAAGGGAAATCCCGCCAATTACTCCGGGAACGACAGCGCCGGGGCTGGAGAGCTCGAAGTATAGTCCCGCCAATCCTATCATTAGAAGGATATAGGCAAGATTTGGATCGCTTATGATTCTCAGGATGCTGTGCTGGATACCCGGGGAGATGGTTCGCTGTTCCAATCCCCTGGTTTTAAGAACTACGGTGGTCCCCGAGCGCTGAAGATGCCAGCCGTCAAGCTTATTTATGAGATCGGGCAGATTGTCGGCGACGAGATCTATGACGTTGAGTTTGAAAGCTTCCCGGGCCGTGGCCGATACGCTCTTGCTGATGGAATCCTCCAACCAGGCCGAGTTTCTGCCCCGCTGAGCAGCAATGCTTCTGGCGAATGCGAGCGTGTCGTTCATGACCTTTTCGTTCAACGAGGAGGGCACGTTCTCTCCTCCTCCCGTTACCGGGTGCGCAGCGCCAATGTTGGTGCCGGGCGCCATTGCCGCAATGTCGGCCGCAGCAGTAATGAAGACCCCCGCTAAAGCGGCCCGTGCGCCACTCGGATATACGTAGACGACAACCGGTATCCTGGAATTGAGAATAGCCTGGCAGATCCCGCGCATGGAAGTCATCAATCCGCCGGGGGTGTCCAGAAGAATGATCAGGCACTCGGCCTTATCGTCCGCGGAATGATTGAGGGCATATTCTATGAAATCCTCGACCCCCGGATTTATCGTGTCCTTTATTTGAACGATATCGATGTGTGCCTGCTGAGATTGGGCCGGCGAGAGCGCAAACAGAAACACCCCTGCCGTTAAAAGCGCTGTAAGCCAAATGAATTGCCTGATAGTCATTTCTATATCAATCTTCAGAGGTCAGTTGTTCATGCCGCTACGGGAGACTTTGAAACCATGAAAAGGGACGCCTCAACCACTCTTGCCGCCGCCGAAGGTTTTTAGTGGCAATCCCGGCCGGCGGTCCCACCGCCTAAAGGAGATTGATCACCTCTTTGAGGTCCTGCCATGCCGCAGCTTTTTGGGAAGGACTTCTCAAAAGATAAGCGGGATGATAGGTGCATATCAGTGGTATTCCGCGCCAGAGCTGAACTTTGCCGCGAAGCTGAGAAATCGGCCGGGTACTTCCCAGCAGTGTCTGTGCCGCGCTCAAGCCCAGGGCGCAAATCGACCTTCGGGACTAAGGGCCTGGATCTGCCTGAACAGGAAAGGAGAACACACGGCCGCTTCGTCCGGCAGAGGCGTACGGTTTTCAGGCGGGCGACACTTTACGATATTGCATATATACACGTCCTCCCGTGCGAAACCAATTGCCAGGATCATCTTATCGAGCAGCTTCCCGGCCCGGCCGACAAAAGGGCGGCCCTGCCTGTCCTCCTCAAATCCAGGGCCTTCGCCGATGAAAACCAGCCTGCTTTCGGCCGAGCCTTCCCCGAAGACCAGGTTGGTGCGCCCGGAATGGAGCCTGCACCTTGTGCACCCTGTGAGCTCACTGCTTATCCGGGAGAGATCTGAGAGGACTGAACTCACAACTGAGGACTGAGGACTGAATTCAGGACTGAGGACTGAGTGCTGAGGACTGAGTGAGTCCGGACCTGTTCCTGAAGCCCTGAGGGCACTGGATTCAGGACTGAGGACTGATTCGTCCTTTTGCGCGCGGCGATTCTGCAAGCGCGCATCCCGCCCGCGGCGGCCCGCCGCCTGTTCCTGAAGTTCCGAGGGGCAGCGTTCCAAGTCACTAATGCCTGCGGCCCTGTAGCCCCAGAGCACCCACCGCAGCCTCTCCAAACAGGCGGCAAGCTCATTGGATGTGTCGTACCGAGTCAATTTTTAGCACCTTTAAACAATTGCTCGACCCTGTTCCATATCTCCGAGGCAACCTCTTCCTTAGTCATGGGAACAAGGTCGCTAACGGCTCCGCTTCGCTCGATTATCT
>CAVRZU010000046.1:0-12111 GCA_963725365.1 uncultured delta proteobacterium
GAGATTGATGCGCCCGATCCGGGTTCGGCGCTGCGCCAGGGTCAACCGGCCGCGATTGTGAAGCGGTCCGGGAGGGAAGCCGTGATCATCAGCCCGGTTGACGGGATCGTAGTCGCTGTGAACCACAAGCTTCTCGATAAAGCATCCATCGCCAATAATGCGCCCTATGAAGAAGGTTGGCTCATGGTCATTCAGCCCTCGAACCTCCAGGAAAACCTCGACAACCTCTTTTTCGACTTCGAGGGTCTTTCGTGGATTGACGAAGAGGCCATGTATCTGAACTCCATGCTTGCAGAGGAATCACGACTTTCACTTATCGCTCCGGATAGTGAGGCCGCCAGAGACGTTTTCAAGGAAGCGCCCGAAATAGGGTGGGAGCGGCTTGTGGAAGAATTTCTCGCTTAGAGGAGCGGGCGGGCGGTGGGACCGCCAGCCAAGTTCGCCGCTGCCTTCGGCGGCGGCAAGAAAAATCCCCTGCGGTCCGTGCGGCGCCGTCACTTGGTTCTTTTGCAGGGGAGGGCTTTATGCCCTCCCGAAGCACCCGATTAAACGCAACTCCGCACGAGTAAGCAGCAGGGTGTGTTTCGACTCAGTCCTCAGCACTCAGTCCTGCTCTGCGAGGCGTGCCTGGAAAAAACGCAGGTATTTGGGTTCGAATACGAGTTTGAGGCCTTTAGCTTTTTGTCGGTTCGAGAAGACTTCCTCGATTGTTTCGGCGGTTACGTCCATGTGCGCCTGGGTGTAGACGCGGCGGGGGATGGTGACTCGCACGAGTTCGAGCTTTGGGTAGCGGTGCCGCCCGCTCTCAGGGTCTCGGCCTGCCGAAAGAATGCCTCTTTCCATCGTCCTCACTCCGGCTTCCAGGTAGATTTGGGCAGCTAAGGTCTGGGCCGGGAACTGGTCCTGCGGAATATGCGGGTAGAAGCGCTTTGCATCCAGGAATATGGCATGCCCGCCAATGGGCAGCACAATCGGCACGTCCCAATCGATGAGTTTATTGCCCAGATATTCGACCTGTCCGACCCTGGACCGGATATGATCGTCATCGACCGATTCTTCGATGCCCCGAGCCATGGCTTCCATGTCCCTGCCGGCAAGCCCGCCGTATGTGTGAAGCCCTTCGTAGACCACTACTAGATTTCGTGCATCCTCGAATTTATCCGGGTCGTTTAGAGCAAGCCATCCGCCTATGTTTACAAGGCTGTCCTTTTTTGCGCTCATCCAGGATCCATGCGTATGAGAGCAGAACTCCAGGAGGATATCGGCCACCTTTTTGTCCCGGTAGCCTTGCTCCCTTTGCTGGATGAAGTAGGCGTTTTCTATTGCCCTGGTAGCATCCAAAAGGACCGCAATGCCGTATCTATCGCAAAGCGCGCGCAACTCACGCGCGTTTTGCATCGAAACAGGCTGCCCACCGGCCATGTTCACAGTGGCGGCAAGGCTAACATACGGGATCCTGTCGGGCCCGACTTTTTTAACCAGGTCTTCGAGCTTTCCCAGATCGACGTTTCCTTTAAAGGAGTATTCGTTGAGCGGGTCGTGGGCCTGGTCTATTATCACATCGGCAAAAGTTCCGCCCGCAAGCTCCTGATGAATCCTTGTCGTGGTGAAGTACATGTTCCCGGGGATGATATCGCCTTTTTTTATGTATATTTGAGAAACCAGGTGCTCCGCGCCGCGCCCCTGGTGGGTGGGAACTATATACTTATATCCATAATATTTCTGAATATTGGCTTCCAGGTGATAGAAGTTGCGGCTCCCCGCGTACGCTTCGTCTCCGAGCATGAGCCCGGCCCACTGGTAGTCGCTCATCGCGGATGTGCCCGAATCGGTCAGCAGATCGATGTAGACATCCTCGGACTTCAGAAGAAAAGTATTATAGCCGGCCTCCCGGATGCGTTCGAGACGGTACTCTCGGGTCGTCCGGCGAGGGCTTCCACCACCTTTATCTTCCAGGGCTCGGCCCAGGATTTTTGGAGGGGTCTCGTTTTCGCGTGCGATCAGTCATTTCAAGTGTCCTCAATGGTTAAATAAGACATATTTGACGTATACTTCGGGCTGCACTGGCTCTTCGAATTTTATCCCCTGGGCAAGGGGCATCGCGCGGACCAGTTGATCGTGCAGGTCTGGCGGCGCATGTAGGCTTTCCAGGCATCCGAACCGGATTCGCGGCCGCCTCCGGAATCCTTCTCACCTCCGAAAGCGCCGCCGATTTCTGCTCCGGAGGTGCTGATATTGACGTTGGCAATTCCGCAGTCGCTCCCCCGGCTGCTAAGAAAGAGTTCAGCCTCGCGCAGGTCGTTTGTAAAAATGGACGAAGTAAGTCCCTGAGGAACGTCGTTGTGGAATTCAATGGCCTGTTCGAGGCCATCGTAGCGAATCATGTACAAAATGGGGGCGAAAGTTTCTTTTTTCACGATCGGGATAGCTGTTTTCCACCTCGCAGATGCAGGGAGAAACATATGTGCCGGCATCATATATGCCGCCGGAGAGCACTTCGCCTCCGTAGAGCACCTTTCCGCCCTCTTTTTTGATTTCTTCGAGCGCCTTTTTCATCGCTTCGACGCCTTGAGTATCAATTAGGGGCCCCATCAGCACGCCTTTGTCAAGGGGATTGCCGATCTTGACCTGTTTGTAGGCGGATATGAGTTCTTCTTTCATGGCGTCGAAGATAGAGTTGTGCACTATGAGCCGCCTGATGGTGGTGCACCTCTGCCCGGCGGTCCCCACTGCGCCGAACAATACGGCTTGCACGGCGAGCTTGAGGTCGGCGCTTGCAGTAACGATAATGGCGTTGTTGCCTCCAAGTTCGAGCAGGGGCCTTCCGAGCCTGGACAAAACGACCTCGCCGACCCTCTTTCCCATCGGCACGCTGCCGGTCGCGGAGATAAGGGGCAGCCGCCTGTCCGCGGCCAATCGCTCTCCGATTTGTTCCCCCGTACCGATGACGATGCTCAAAAGAGCATCGGAATAGCCGCAATCCTTTATAATGCGGGCGGCTATCGAGTTTGCGGCAATGGCACAAAGCGGGACCTTGCTCGAAGGCTTCCAGACAACCGAATCTCCTGCGATCAGCGCCAGCATGGCGTTCCAGGACCATACCGCAACCGGGAAGTTAAACGCCGTAATAACCCCGACGGGGCCGAGCGGATGATATTGTTCGAGCATGCGATGTCCGGGCCTTTCGCTGTGCATGGATAATCCGTAAAGCATTCTTGACTGGCCGACGGCAAAATCGCACATATCGATCAACTCCTGTACCTCGCCTTCTCCCTCGGCGCGTATTTTCCCCATCTCCATCGAGATCAGCCCGCCGAGTTCTGTTTTTCGCTCCCGGAAGGCGTTGCCGATAAGCCGCACCACTTCACCGCGCTTGGGGGCCGGGACGCCCCGCCACTGTTCGAAGGCTGTTTTGGCCCTTTGCACCACTATTTCATAAGCGGTCGAGTCGGCCTGCCGGATTTTGGCAAGGGTTTTTCCGTCTATAGGCGATACGGATTCAAGGATTTCACCCCGGCAGGCCAGGCGGTCCAGTCCGCTGAGAGCACCCTGGTTGAGTTCGCCTATATCGAGCCTTTCGAGAAGATTTTTCATAAATGTCCCTTTAATCTTCGAGATACGGATGGAATTTTATCCGGCGACTTTTCTTAGTGTTTCCTCAAAAATAGAAAGCCCCGTGTTAATTTCCCCTGCGCTGATGGTAAGAGCCGGGCAAAACCGGATTGTGCTTTCACCGCACCCGAGCAGGAGCAGACCACTGTGAAAGGCGCTTTGAACGATGAGGCTGCGCAAATCGGGGGCGCTCTCTTTGGTTATGCGGTCTTTGACAAGTTCCACGCCGACCATCAGACCTTTGCCACGCACGTCTCCCATGCATTCGAAGCTTTTCTGGATCTCCTGCAACCCGGTGATTAGCTGCCGCCCTCTGATTTCCGCATTCTCGATCAGACCGCCTTGCAGCAGATCGATAGTGGCCAAGGCTGCCCGGCAGGAAACGGGATTGCCGCCGAAAGTAGAAGCGTGCGACCCGGCGTGCCAGTCCATAATTTCGGCGTTGGCGATCATTGCTCCAAGCGGCATTCCCGAGGCTATCCCCTTGGCAACGGCCATTATGTCCGGTTCGACGCCGAAGTGTTCCATGGCGAACATCTTTCCGGTTCTTCCCATTCCGGTTTGGATCTCGTCGGCAACGAGAAGGATGCCGTACTTTTTTGCCAGTTTGCTCAATTCCAGGTGGAATTGTGGTGGCGGAACGATATAGCCGCCCTCCCCCTGAATGGGTTCCACGAAAATGGCCGCCACTTCCTCGGGGGGGATACAGGTGCGGAACAGGGGATTCTCTATCCACCGCACGCATGCGGAACCGCAGTCCGGGTAACAGGCGCCGTGAGGGCAGTGGTAACAGTTAGGGTAAGGAACGTGGGTAATCCCCGGCACGAAAGGATGGTAATACTTTTTCTGGTATGCTTTGCTTGCGGTAAGAGAAAGCGCGCCCATGGTCCTGCCGTGAAAAGCGCCGAAAAAAGAGATCATCTGTTCGCGTCTGCTATGATAGCGAGCGAGTTTAAGTGCGGCTTCCACGGCCTCCGCGCCGGAGTTCCCGTAAAAAACCCTGGCCCCGCCGGTCATATTTGCTATCTCCGCCAGCTTTTGAGCGAGAACAATCTGGGGGGAATAATAGAAATCGGTCCCTGACATGTGTATCAATTTTCCGGCCTGGTCCCTTATCGCTTCGACCACCTCGGGATGACAATGGCCGGTTGCGTTTACGGCTATACCCGCCGTGAAATCCAAAAACTGATTTCCGTCGACGTCGAGCACCCAGGTATCCTGCGCGCTTTCGACCACCAGCGGATAAATTCTTGTATAGGATGGAGAGACGAACTGTGCGTCAACACGGATAAGTTCGGCCGCTTTGGGCCCCGGCAGAGGGGTCTTGATCAATGGAGCTTTCATATGTCTTAGCTTCCCTTGGTTCGGATAGTAATCAGAATAGTCACTAAAATAGTTACTCGGGTGTCAAATTCCAGATCAAAGCGGATCTATTTTCATGAACTCCAGTTAATGCCCTCTGGCAGGGAAAAAGACATGTACTTATATTGGTTGCTCAATGGCAAATGATTTTGTGTAAGTTTCTATTTTTTCTGTGCATTTTTGTACCCACCTTTTACAGAGAATCTCGAGGTGAGAAAGAGAATAGTAATGCCAACCAAAGAAATCGACCTCCCATATCACATTAAATATCTTTCGGTCCTCGACCAGGAGGGACAGGTTGACAAATCCCTCGAACCACAACTCTCCGGCGAACTGCTTCTGAAACTCTATCGGGCCATGATGCTCGGGCGAAGGTTCGACGAAAGGATGTTGATCCTGCAGAGGCAAGGTAAGATAGGGACTTTTGCTCCCCTGAAGGGGCAGGAGGCGCAGGTTGGCGCGGCAGCGGCCCTGAAGCCGGAGGACTGGATCGTGCCCTCTTTTCGAGAGAACGCTGTCGAAATATGGCGCGGCAAGCCCATGGAGCGCGTACTTCTCTATTATAGCGGCTACAACGAAGGCGGGACGATGCCGGCTGGGTTGAACATGCTTCCGGTATCGGTTCCAGTCGGCTCGCAAATGTCTCATGCGGTGGGAATAGGCTACGGGTTAAAGTATCGCGGTCAAGAGTCGGTAGTTGCGACTTTTTTTGGCGATGGGGCTACTTCACAGGGGGATTTTCACGAGGCTATGAATTTCGCCTCGGTCTACCAGACACCGGTCATTTTCATATGCCAGAACAACCACTGGGCGATATCCCTGCCCAGAAGCCCGCAAACCCATTCGAAGACCCTGGCGCAAAAAGCGATTGCCTACGACATGCCCGGCTTGCAGGTGGATGGAAACGACATTCTCGCCGTATACAGCGCGGTCAAAGATGCGGCGGACCGAGCCAGAAACGGCGAAGGACCCACTTTCATAGAGATGTTGACTTACCGTCTCGCCATGCATACTACCGCCGATGACCCTAAGAAATACCGTACCGAAGAAGAGGTCAAGCAATGGGAGATGCGCGACCCGATCATCCGGTTCGAAAAGTACCTTAGAGCGAGAAACATTGTCCACAATCAGGTGGTCCAAGTCGATAGTCGAGGAAGTCAAAACGGAAATCAACGCAGCGGAGGGGGTGGCAGGAAGTTGTAGAAAAAAGTATCGACCCTCTGACTATGTTTGACAATGCCTATGCGGAACTGCCCGAAAATCTTCGGGACCAGAGAGAAATGCTCAAAAAAGAATTGGAAGAAAAACGCAGCTTGATCGAAAAGGCTGCGGCAAGCAGGGATTGAGTCTCATTTGTGGAGATATCATCGCGATGCCCAAAATGAACATGGTTCAGGCCATAAACATGGCGCTCCGTCAGGAGATGGAGAAAGACGACAGTGTTATCCTCCTTGGGGAGGGATATAGGCGTAAACGGCGGGGTGTTCCGCGTAACAGACGGATTGCTCGATAAATTCGGGTCGCAGCGGGTCTTGGATACTCCGCTGGCCGAGTCCGCAATTGCCGGATTTTCGATCGGTATGGCGATCTTGGGGCTTCGACCGGTATGTGAGATGCAGTTCTCGGGATTCAGCTACTTTGCCTTTCACCAGATGGAAGCACACGCGTCCAGGATGAGGGCCAGATCGCAGGGCATGTACAGTGTCCCCATGGTGCTGAGGGCCCCCTATGGCGGGGGAGTAAGAGCGCTCGAGCACCATTCCGAGAGCCGTGAAATCTACTGGGCGCATACGCCGGGGCTCAAAATAGTAATCCCGTTCTCACTCCGCGCACGGCCCGCGCTCTTCTTGTAAGCGCCATCAGGGACCCGGACCCGGTTATCTTTTATGAGCCAAAAGCCGTGTATCGCGCATTCAGGGAAGAAGTACCGGAGGAGGAGGAAACGTTTCCTATCGGCAAGTCCCGGATAGCCCTGGAGGGAACAGACATCACCCTCATAACTTATGGCGCAAGCCTTAGGACCGTTCTGGAGGCCGCAACCGAGTTGAATGAACAGGATGGGGTGAGTTGTGAGGTCATAGATCTTCTTTCATTATCACCGCTGGACGACCAACTCTTCATTGAATCGGTAAAAAAGACCGGCCGGGCCGTTGTAGTGCACGAGGCCCAAAGCACCTACGGAGCAGGCGCCGAGGTCATTGCAAGAATAGTGGAAAAGGCGTTGCTCTATCTCGAAGCCCCTGTGCGCAGGGGCAACCGGTTTCGATATTGTCATACCGTTATATCAACGCGAGCAGGATTATTTGCCCGGTGTGCTCAGGATCAAAAGGGCGGTTCGCGAAACCCTGGAATTTTGAAGAAGTAAAGGGGAATCTTATGCCGGTCGAGTTCAAGCTTCCGGATCTGGGAGAAGGAATTCACGAAGGTGAAATAATCGAAGTCCTCGTTCAAGAAGGCGATAAGGTTGAAGACGGTCAATCAGTTCTGATCGTTGAAACCGATAAAGCGACCGCTGAGGTCCCATCGCCGGTCACCGGGAGCGTGAAGGAAATAAAGGTGAAAGCCGGGCAAACTGTGCGTGTGGGTGAAGTACTCATGGTTTTTCTCAAACAGGGGGAGGGCGAGGAGGAAAAAGCGCCGCCGCCGAAAACGCCCGAAGAAAACCGCGAAAAGCGGCCGCCTGAAGAGAAGGGAAAAAAGGAAGAAGCCCCCGCCGGGAAAGCGGAGGAAGTCACAAGGGGAACCGAGGCCGAAAAACGGTCCATCGAGGGTCCGGTCCCTGCCGCGCCTTCCACCCGGCGCCTGGCGCGAGAGCTTGGTATAGACATTAACCGGGTAAAGCCAACCGGTACAGGTGGGCGGGTCACCCCGGAGGACGTACGCGCCTTCGCGGAGAGGGCCGGAGGGCCGGAGGCCGAAATCCCCTCCCGTCCCCCTCTAAAGAAGGAGACAGAAGAGAAGATTCCTCTGGAAAAGCCGCCCGAAGGCCCCGAAGCTCCGCCTCTGCCCCAATTCGAGCGGTTTGGGCAAGTAGAGCGGATTCCGCTTCGTTCCGTGCGCCGAACCACGGCAAAGCATGTTGCGATTGCATGGTCCCAAATTCCCCATGTCACGCATATGGACGTGGCGGACCTTACTGAACTCGAGGCGTTCCGGCGAAAATATAAAGAGCAGGTCGTTGCGCAGGGCGGCAATCTGAGCATGACCGTTCTTGCCATCAAAGCGGTTGCGGCTGCGCTGAAAAAATTCCCCCTCTTTAATTCCAGTATCGATATGGAATCTGAAGAAATCGTCATTAAACATTACCATAACATTGGGTTCGCGGTTGACACCGACCGGGGTTTGCTCGTGCCGGTGATACGGGACGTAGACTGTAAGAGCATTTTTGATCTTGCGGTCGAATTAAAAGAGCTTGCCGAAAGAGTCCGTCAGGGCAAGGGCAGCAACGAGGACCTGTCCGGGGGGACTTTCACGATTACCAACGTGGGTCCCATGGGTGGAACGGGATTATCTCCGATCATCAATTACCCGGAGGTGGCCATTCTGGCAATGGCCCAAGCGAGATTGCAACCTGTGGTGGACGGAGACGAAAAAAATTATGAAATCGTCGCGCGCCTGATGCTGCCGCTCAGCATCACTTTCGATCATAGAGTTTTAGACGGTGCTGAAGCGGCCAGATTTCTAAACAAGATCATAGAATTTCTGGAAGACCCGGAGAAGCTTTTTATTATGAGTTGAGGAGTTTTCATCAAATGGTAATGGGCGAATTTACCCAGGAAACCGATGTGCTTGTCATCGGGGGTGGTCCGGGAGGTTATGCAGCGGCTTTTCGGGCGGCTGATCTGGGCATGGACGTAACAATGGTCGAAGCGGATGCCGGTCCTGGAGGAGTATGCCTGTTCAGAGGCTGCATACCCTCGAAGACCCTTCTCTACGTGACTGAACTTATGCATGATGCCCTGCGCGCGAGCGAAATGGGCATTAGTTTTGCCGATCTGAAGATAGATCTGGACCTCCTTCGGGAATGGAAAGACAAGGTGGTCGGCCGGCTTGCCAAGGGCCTCGTCGATCTTACGAAAAGGCGGGGAATTTTGTACATCCAGGGTAAGGCGACATTGGAGGATGCAAACCACGCGCGAGTCCAGAACTCGGGTTCGAGCCACGTCAGGTTCAAACATGCGATCATTGCAACCGGTTCTACCACCCTAACCATGGCTGGAGCGCAGTTCAAACCCGGCGGGCGGATTATGGATTCAACTGGGGCGCTTGAGCTGGCGGATATCCCGGAACGGCTTCTCGTGGTCGGGGGGGGATTTGTGGGACTTGAAATCGGGATCTGTCTATGCATCGCTTGGGAGCAAAGTGACCCTCGTGGAGAGCAACGGGCAGCTCATGCCCGGCATAGACCGGGACCTGTCCAAACCTCTTACCAGCCGGCTCGGTGCGCTTTTTCAATCAATCCACTACAACACGGAGGTCACCTCGATAGAGGAAGACGACAGCGGTGTCGATGTGATTTTTGACGGGGCAATCGAAAAAAAGTCGCAGCGATTCGACCGTGTTCTCGCAGCTATCGGGAGATTGCCAAATTCACAGGGAATAGGCCTCGAGAACACGAAGGTCACGGTGAACGAGCGAGGGTTCATAGTCGTCGATCAACAGAGGCGTACAACGGATGAAAAGATCTTCGCGGTAGGGGACGTGACAGGCGGGCCAATGCTGGCCCACAAGGCTATGCATGAGGGAAAGGTGGCAGCCGAGGTGATCTCCGGAATGCCCTCGGCCTTCGATTTCCAGGCCGTGCCGGCAGTCCTTTACACCGATCCGCAGATCGCTGTTTGCGGATTGAGCGAAGAGGCGGCAAAAAAACGAGGCCGCAACGTGAAGGTAACCCGCTTCCCCTGGTCTGCATCCGGCCGGGCTGTATCCATGGGCGTCCCTCAGGGGATGACGAAGATGATAATCGATCCCGAAACTCAACGGGTGCTGGGGGTCGGCATCGTCGGGCGGGAAGCGGGTGAAATGATATCCGAGGGTGTACTTGCAATCGAGATGGGCGCACTCGCGGAGGACGTGGGCCTGTCGATTCACCCACATCCGACCCTTTCGGAATCGGAGGAGGAGGCGGCTGAAGCCTTCCTAGGCAGCTCAACTCATATTCTTCCGCAGAAAAGATGAAACTCTTCTTAGCGAAAAATCAACCAAACCAAGAAGGAGCACAGAATGAAAGGCAACGAAAAAATCATCGCGAAGCTAAACGACCTGCTGTCAGACGAACTGACGGCTATCAACCAATACTTCGTTCACGCGGAGATGAACGAGAACTGGGGATATGAGCGGCTTCACGAAAAGATCAGGAAGAGATCGATCGACGAGATGAAACACGCAGAAAAACTGATTGCCCGTATTTTGTTCCTCGAAGGCCGTCCGATAGTAAGTAAATTGAAAGATATCAAAATAGGCGCGGAAGTCGCCGCCCAGCATCAGAATGACTGGAACGCCGAAGACGGCGCGATCAAGAGCTACAATGACGGCATCCGGCTCGCGGTGGAACTTGCCGACAACGGTTCCCGGGAACTCCTCAAATCAATACTCAAGGATGAAGAGGAGCACATCGACTGGATCGAAGCCCAACAGGACCAGATCAAGCACATGGGCGTAGCCAATTACCTGGTGGAACAGATTGATTAGTTATTAGGCTGAAGGCTATTAGGCTGAAGGCTATTAGGCTGAAGGCTGTTAGGCAGTGCCTAAACCCCCTCAGCCTAAGCCCCTTCAGCCTCTTTTTGCAATGCGCGACCAGTAGCGGCCATTTTCATGGCCGGTTTCAATCGGGATTTCGAAAGTCGCCGACAAGAGATCGCGCCTGAGTATGCTATCCTTTGGGCCTTTTGCTGCACAGCGCCCCGACTTCATTAAAAAGACATGGGTGAAGGCGGGCATGATCTCTTCGAGGTAATGGGTGACCATGATCATCGCAGGGCCGCCGGGAATGCGGCCCATGCCATCAAGGGTGGCCAGGAGCTGCTCTCGGGAAACGATGTCCAACCCGCCGCAGGGTTCATCGAGGATCAATAGACGAGGTTTGTGAATCAGTGCCCTGGCGATCAGGAGGCGCTGCTTCTCTCCATGGGAGAGCACCGCGTAGGGAAGATCAAGTATCCGGTCAACCTCGAGAGTTGCAGCGAGCTTGGCGGCTTCTTCGAAATCGGCGGCCTCCGGCTTGTCGAAAATCCCAAGCGAGGCATACTTTCCGCTCACTATGAATTCGAGGGGTTTTTGGGAAGGCGGCACCTGGGCCTGAAGAAATGATCCCACCCAGCCGATTTTCCTTCGCAGAGCGCGAAGATCCACTTCACCGAAGCGCTCTCCCAATACGGTTACTTCGCCCGATGTCGGCCAGAGATAGCCGGCAAGGATCTGAAGCAGGGTCGTCTTGCCGGACCCGTTTGCGCCAAGCACTATCCAGTGCTCATGCGGGGCTACCTTCCATGAGATCTCGTCAAGGATTAATCTTCGATTCCTTACGAACCGGACATTTTTGATGCTGATAGAGGAATCTTCCATGATTTTCTAAAGCTGTTCCCATGTAAGCACGATTTTTCCGAAATGCGCTCCTTCGCGAAGGTACCGGTGAGCATCTTCAACTTCGGAGATCGGAAAGATTCGATCGATTATTGGCTTGACTCGGTCTGATCTTAGCAGGGGGACCACGGTTTCAATGAATCCGCCTGTGATTTCGGTCTTCTCTTCTTTTGACTGGCTGCGCAAAACGGAGCCGATGATTTTTATCCTTTTGGTGAGGAGCGGGACAAGATTTATTTCTCCCGCGCTTCCGCCCATCAAGCCGATAATGACGAGCCTTCCTTTTGTCTTCAGGACTTCCAGGTGCCCGTGTAAGTAGGGCGCCCCGATGGAGTCGAGGACGATGTCCACACCCTCTCCCCGCGTTAAGGCAAGGACACGCCCGGCAAAATCCTCCTGCTTGTAGTTAATCCCGGCGGACGCCCCCAAATCGAGGGCACGTTTTATCTTGTCCCCGGAGCAGGCGGTGATGATAACATCCGCCCCGGTTGATGAACAAAGTTGTTCGCGGCAGCCTTCCCCAACCCCGCTGCCCCCCCCGTGAAGAAGAAC
>CAVRZU010000047.1:0-10355 GCA_963725365.1 uncultured delta proteobacterium
TAATCTTTCTTCCAACTTACTTCGTTCAGTTATGTTAACTCATCAGTTGCATCTTGTCTTCGGACATCGTGGTCGTAGCGTCGAGCAGCACCTTCAAGATCCGGATATCACGGTATCCGACCGCTATTTGAATGGACTTCGAATAGAGAAAATCTCCAACGAGCACAACGGCAGGGTTGCCCAGATCGTATTTGCCGAAGGACGGCTCCGTCGAAATTCGGCATGGTCAACGACGTCATCATGAAGCAGAGTAGCCGCATGCACGAATTCGAATACGACGGCAAGGGAGGTGTCGTCTTTGCCGCTATAACCGCAAAGCCTGGCGGAAAGGGTCATGAGGAGCGGCCTCAGCCGTTTGCCTCCGCTGCCCCCATTATATAGCGTCCCACAACCGAAATTAACGGAATGTCGGAGTCAAGCAGGCGGTTTATTTCACCTTCGATCCTGATAAGATCGGGACCTACCTGGGCGTAAATCTTTTCCTTGAGGTTTTCCGGACCGGTTGGCATGAAGTTGGGGAGGGCAGCAACGTCCACGATTTGAAATTCCGATTTCTTTGTTTAGTTAGGCAAAAACATCCATCACGATAAACCCGATGGGACAAATTATTTTAATAGCCAAAAATCGGCGTTATGTCAAAGCGTTTCACTCTCACGGCAAATTTGTTCTCACTGCATGCAGTTCCGTTACGCTATACTATGAAAATTAATATCGCACATCCAAAATTCAAAGACGAGCCGGCTCTCGTAATCTCTGACCTTCTGATCCAGAAGTTTTGATCATGTCATTTGTGGAAGTGGAAGTCACCGGCAACCTCGGATTCATCTGCCTGAACGATCGAAGCAATCGAAATGCGTTGAGCAGGGAACTGGTTCACGGCATGCTTGAGGCGCTCCGGGGGGTTTCAAAGAAAGAAAAATCGCTGTAGTGATTTTGAGGGCGCGTGACGAGTGTTCTGTCTGGTCGGCCGGAATCGATGTAAATGATTTGCCCCGATCGAGCCGCGAACCCTTCGATTACAACGACTCGCCCCAGGAGCTGATGCGTGCAGTCCAGGATTACCCCGGACCGGTCATTGCAATGGTGCATGGAAGCGTTTGGGGAGGCGCCTGCGATCTCGTCATGACTTGCGATATAGTCATAGGAGACGAAACGTCGTCTTTTGCAATCACCCCCACCAAGCTCGCACTGCCTTATAATGCCAGCGGCATTCTGCATTTCATCAACAGGCTGAGCTTAAATATCGCAAAGGAGATGTTCTTTTCGGCTGAACCGGTCAAAGCGGAAAGAGCGGAGCGGGTCGGCATACTCAACCATCTCGTGCCATCCGAAAATCTCCTGGAGTTTACCACGAACCTGGCAAAAATGATGGCATCCCGCTCTGCGCTAGCCGTTTCAATCATTAAGGAGCAATTCAACCTTCTGGCCGGTGCGTCCCCCTTAGCTCCCGACGTTTTCGAACGAATTCAGGGCCTGAGGAGACGAGTCTATGACAGCCACGACTATGCGGAAGGCATCAACTCATTTCTGGAAAAGCGGCCGCCGGTATTCAAGGGTGAGTGAAAAGAGGCCTATCTTTCCGACAGCTCAACCAGGACCCCGAAGGTCGACTTGGGGTGCAGGAAGGCAATCTTTGCTCCGCCCGCGCCTTTTCTCGGCTTTTCATCGATCAGCCTGACGCCTTTTGCCTTGAGTTCTTCAAGGGCTTGTTCAATGTTTTCGACACGGAAGGCGATATGCTGAACTCCCTGTCCTTTGGCTTCGATGAATTTCCCAATCGGGCCGTCGGGTGAGGTGGATTCCAGGAGTTCGACTTCAGTGTCTCCCACAGGAAAGAACGCGGTCGTAACCTTTTGCTCGGCCACGGTTTCGCTTCCTGTTTGCAGGAGTCCCAGGATATCGGTGTAGAGCTTTTTTACTTCCTCGATACTATTGACGGCAATACCTATATGATCAACCTTTAGCACCTTCATTACGTCTCCTTGTGCCTGGAAATGGAAAGCCACTCGCTGACAATTTCGCGCATCAAAGTGTAGGGGTCGCGCTTTTTATTCATTAGTTCTTCGACGGCGGCGTCAAGCCTGCCGTTTTTCTCCAACTGCTCTCGAATGACCCGAAAAAGCTCTGCGTGAATCATTCGCAGCGTCTCCCGGGAGGTCCTTTCCCGCCGGTTTGTATAAAACCTGCCGGAATCCAACAGATATTTGCGATGCGACTCGATGGAGAGCCATAGTTGTTCTATGCCGATATCTTCGACCGCAATGGTTCTATTGACCGGGGCAGTCCAGTCGCGCTCCTTGATATGCGAATCTATTTCGATCCGGGCGCAAATTTCACCGCAGAGCTGATCGGCCCCCGGCTTGTCAGCCTTGTTAACCGCGAACACATCGGCTATTTCCATTATGCCGGCCTTCATGCTCTGAATCGCGTCGCCAAGGCCGGGAACAAGGACAACGCAGGTAGTATCGGCAATACCTATTATATCGACCTCGTCTTGTCCGACACCGACGGTTTCAATTATGATGACGTCTTTGCCGAGGGCATCCAGCACCTTTACCACTTCGGCGGTGGATCTGGCCATGCCTCCGAGAAAGCCCCGGGTGGCCATGCTACGGATAAAGATATCGGGGTCCCGGGTGAGTTCGTTCATCCGGACCCTGTCGCCCAGCAAGGCGCCCCCGGTGAAGGGGCTCGACGGATCGACGGCAATGATTCCAACCTTGAGGCCGTTTTTGCGAATCACGCGCGCCAGTTTGTCTGTAAGCGTAGACTTGCCGGCCCCCGGCGACCCGGTAATTCCCACTACGTAGGCCCTTCCAGTATGCGGGTAGAGCCCGGCCATCAGCCCATAGGCCCTTTCATCCTCGTCTTCGAGCCAGGAGATCAGGCGTGCGGCCGCTCGATGAGAACCAGCCAAAATTTGGGCCGCATAATCAATGGACACTGGTTTCCTCTTAGGCTGAAGGGATTTAGGCTGAAGGGTTCAAAATCTGCGTCCTCACAAAAGATCGAACGCCGAACTATAAGAATCTGCCGTTGGTTCCAACGTTTAACGCGGAGCCCGAACAAAGTGAGGGTGCGTCCTCACAAAAGATCGAACGCCGAACTATAAGAATCTGCCGTTGGTTCCAACGTTTAACGCGGAGCCCGAACAAAGTGAGGGTTCACGGCCTTCAGTCTTTCTTTTGCTTCAGTCTGCCCTTCCACTATCGTTTGCGGACGTTGTTTTCGATGAAACTGACGATTTCCGTGGTGGGCGTGCCCGGACCAAAAATGGCGGCCATCCCGGATTTTTTCAGCGAATCGTAGTCTTCTTCCGGAATGATCCCGCCCCCCACCAGCAGCACGTCATCGAGCCCTTTCTCTTTCATAAGTTCAACGACCCTGGGGAAAAAATAATTATGAACTCCCGACAGACTACTCAGGCCCACTACGTCCGCGTCTTCCTGTTCGGCTGCCGATACGATCATCTCAGGGGTCTGGCGAAGCCCGGTGTAAACTACCTCCATTCCGGCCTCGGCAAATATCCTTGCCAGGAGCTTGGCGCCTCTGTCGTGTCCGTCCAGCCCCGGTTTTGCCATAATCATCTTAATTTTTCTGGCCATGGAATTTCCTCCGATACAACCAGTGAAGAGTGAATGTGAAAAGAGAAACAATTCAGGTTCTTTTCACCGTTCTTATATGAATTCTTTGGGCCTGTACTCACCGAAGACGCCCCGCCAGACATCGCAGATTTCGCCCACGGTGGCCTTGGCTTTGACGGCTTCGACAACATAAGGCATGACATTTTCATCGGTCGCTGAAACCTGGCGCAGTTTGTCCAGTGCGGCTTTCCACTTTGCCCGGTCTCTTTGCGCGCGGTAATTCCTAAGCTCGGCCGCCTTCATTTCCCCAACGGACATGTCCACCTTGAGAAGACCGGTCGGAGGGGGCTCTTCCATAGTGTACCTGTTTATGCCCACATAGATCCGCTCACCGGATTCAATCTCTTTTTGGAACCGGTACGAGCTGTTCTGGATCTCTTTTTGGATGTAACCCTGCTCGATAGCAGCCAGCGTTCCCCCCATGGCATCGATTTTTTTGATATAGTCATCGATTTCCGCTTCGATCCTGTCGGTCATGTTCTCGACGTAATAGCAGCCGGCAAGCGGATCGATTGTGTCGGCCGCACCACTTTCCTCCGCAACGATCTGCTGGGTCCGAAGCGCCACGGTTACGGCCTGCTGGGTCGGCAGACACAGAGCCTCGTCGTAGGAGTTGGTATGGAGCGACTGTGCCCCGCCAAGGGCCGTGGCGTAGCTCTGGAGGGCCACTCGAACGATATTGTTGAGCGGTTGCTGGGCCGTAAGAGTGACGCCACCCGTCTGAACATGATACCGCAGCATCATTGAGCGTGGGTCTTTGGCTTTGAACCGCTCCTTCATGACCTTTGCCCAATACCTGCGGCCTGCCCGGAACTTGGCGACTTCTTCGAGCACGTTCGTGAAGGCGTTAAAGAAGAAGCTCAGCCGAGGGGCAAAACTGTCTACCGCCATCCCCCGCTCGATACAGGCCTGGGTATAAGCGATACCGTCCGCGATCGTGAAAGCCATTTCCTGACCGGCCGTCGATCCGGATTCGCGGATGTGATAGCCGCTGATGCTGATCGAATTCCACTTCGGAACATTTTTCTGGCAGAATTCGATCAAATCCACTGTCAGTCTCATCGTCTGTTTGGGCGGATAAATATACTGACCGCGGCAGATTATTTCCTTCAATACATCGTTTTGAACCGTCCCGCCGACCTTATCCCAGGATACGCCCTGCTCCTGGGCGATTGCCAGATACATTGCGAGCAGCACCCCGGCCGGGGCGTTCATTGTCATGGAGGTGGTGACTTTATCCAAAGGAATTTGATCAAAAAGAGTTTTCATATCGTCGATATGGTCGATTGCCACACCGACCTTTCCGACTTCGCCCATGGAAAGCGGGTGATCGGAGTCATAGCCGGCCTGGGTGGGAAGTTGGAAGGCCACGCTTAGGCCGGTTTGTCCCTGCTTCAGCAGATACCGGTACCGCTCATTTGTGCTCCTGGCGTCCCCGAACCCCGCGTACTGGCGCATGGTCCAGAAGCGGCCGCGATACATGGTCGGCTGCACACCCCTGGTGAAAGGAAACGTTCCCGGGTAGCCCAAATCAAGATCGTAATCGAGCTCTTTTATATCCAGAGGAGTGTAGAGCCTTTGGACCGGGTCCCGGAAATCGTGGTAAAGACCGGCTTGGCTTCGGGCGACTTTGAAAGTGACTTTGCAAGAGGTCCCTGATCCCAATTGTCTTTACCAGCTTGAATTTTTTGAAGTACCTTCTCATCGAACATAAGACGACCCCTTTTAGTTTT
This sequence comes from uncultured delta proteobacterium, assembly GCA_963725365.1. Lineage (GTDB taxonomy): Bacteria > Desulfobacterota > Syntrophobacteria > Syntrophobacterales > Syntrophobacteraceae > SbD1. Next base: position 5,378 of record CAVRZU010000047.1, read on the forward strand.
GAGTTCTTAGTTTTGAGTTTTTAGTTTTTAGTTAAGTTTGGCTTCTCCCGCGCGCGCTCAATAACTAAAAACCGGAAACTAAAGACTTCACCGGGAGAGGACGGGGCAATTGTGAAAATATTTTCACACGCCACCTATACCAAACAGTCCCTTTTCTGGTCAACAGCAATTGGTAGAAAGATCGTGAAAAAAAGAAGTTAGTTGATGTGGGCCTTACCAATTTGCGTTGAAGAGCGGGCGGGGATAAACCCAGGGATAAACCCCGCCCTACGGCACGGTCACGCAGTTCTTTTGTGGCAAGGTAGGGCCTTATGCTCTTCCGAGCAGCAGGGTGTTTTCCCACTCAGATCTAAGGGGGTTCAGCCCTGCTCTTGGATAACTGCCCGCTCGTTGCCGCATCGTCACTCGAGAAACGGGCTCAGAAGCAGCCCGCCGTAGAAGTGGTTTGCATTGAGGCCTCGCTCGATCTTGAGCGCCGAGCCCATGCCGAGATTGCGCTCGAAGATGTCACCGTAGTTGCCCACGGCCGTTAAAATGCGGCGCTGCCATTGCTTGTCGAGCCCCAATTCCGGTGCGCTGATCGGCACCCCCCGCATACCACCGGGTTTGTATCCTCTCCGCGCTGATCAGCGTGTGAACCGTCCACGCGACAATAGACGACCACTGTGCATCGCCGGTTCCGGTCACGGCCATCACAGGGAAGTCTGCCAAGGATTCAGGGAGGATTCGGCTCGACAGCCGGTTCACTCCCCGGTTGAGACGAGTCGCCGCCAGGGTCGTGATCTCGCCCGCGATGGCGTGGCAATTCTGGACGATGTAGGCATCGACCATCTCCCCATCCTCGGAGAACCCCCGGCGCAAAAAGTCCTTGTGGAGTGAATCGAAATACGCCTCCAGGCTCCGCTCGCCCGAACTACCTTTCAAGAAGCAGATACTGTCCCCGGTAAGATCGGCGGCGTGCTGCGCGGCTGAGCCGGCCGCCACCATAACCTTATCGAATTCAATAAAGACGGCGGGACCGGGCAGCACTTTGCCGGCCAGATTTGTTTGCGGATCTCGGAGCCTGTTAGGAAATCGATATCGTCCTGCTGGTTGCGCACGGCATCGAAGTCTTCGGCGTTTCGTATTGATGATATTCTATACGCTCTGGGGAGCCGAGCACCGCTGCGGCAACCGCGCGGCAGACGTTGACTTCAAGGCCGGTCCAGCGTCCCTTACCGTCGGCGCTCGCCAGGCCCGGCCGCTTGATACTCCCGCAGCGCACGAAACCGCGCGCCTTCACGCGGTTGACGACGCTGCCCGCCCTTGCTTCGGAGATCGAACAACAGACACAATCAGCAAAATCGACAAGATGCGCATACATTCTAACCATGTGCGTTCCGAATTCATAAAATAGTGCAACGATGCAAGGCCTTCTGACGGGCAGCTTCGAATCGTTGCCATTTATCTTGCCTCTGAACCCGGCTATGCTAGAATCGGGCGCTTCATCGAACGTAGGATCGGACAATTCAAGGAGAAGTGGATGCCCATTCCAGTTAAGGAAGTTTCACTTCGCAATATCCTCTCGTTTGGACCTGATGAATTGCACATCGGTCTTGCAAGCCTGAATGTATTAATCGGTCCCAATGGTTCAGGTAAATCAAATCTTATCGAGGTATTTGCTCTTCTGCGTTCAAGCCCTGCCGATCTGCGCACCTTTATTCGCGAAAGCGGCGGGGTGAGCGAATGGATTTGGAAGGGAGCATCCAAAGAGGCGGCATCGATTGGCGCGGTCATCAGTTTTGGACATCTGGATTCAGGCATGTCTTGGAATTTCATTCAGAAAAACAGGGCATCAGGCTGGATGATGAGCGGATCGAGAAGAGAGTCCGGCCCATGGTTAGTACGTCCTTACTTTCATTATCGTTACCTCCGTGGGCTCCCGGTGCTTAGCACTGCGACTGGGGAACGAGAGTTGGCGCGCGGGACTGTCGAGCCCGACCAGTCTATTCTTGCACAAAGGCGAGACCCGGATTCCTACCCTGTGCTCTTATATCTGGCCTCTGTGTATGAAAAGATCAGAATCTACAGAGAGTGGACCTTTGGGCGTAAATCGATTTTCCGCGAACCGCAAAAAGCGGACATGCGTAACGACCGTCTTGAAGAGGATTTTTCGAACCTCGGTCTTTATTTGAACCGACTTCGCAAGATACCCAAGGCCAAAAATGCGATCCTTGAAGGCTTACGTGATTTATATGAAGAATTTTGTGACTTCGACGTAAGCATAGAAGGAGGGACCGTTCAGGTTTTCTTTACCGAGGGTGATTTCGTTATCCCTGCCACCAGGCTGTCGGATGGAACTTTGCGCTATCTATGCCTTCTCGCTATCCTGTGTGACCCTGACCCACCCCCGCTTGTCTGTATCGAAGAACCAGAACTCGGACTTCATCCCGATATCCTGCCGAAGGTGGCGGACCGGCTTGTCGATGCCTCTCGACGCACCCAGCTGATTGTTACAACCCATTCGGACATTCTGGTCGATGCGATGAGCGAACGACCCGAAGCGGTGATCGTTTGCGAAAAGCATGCGGGGCAGACCACGATGGAACGGCTAAATAAAGAGAAGCTCTCAGCCTGGCTGCAACAATACCGCCTTGGCGAACTTTGGACTCGCGGTGAAGTGGGGGGTACGCGGTGGTGAGAGTAAGCATCTATGTAGAGGGGGGGCGGTGACAGTAAGGAACTGCATGCCCGCTGCCGCGAAGGATTCAGCAAACTTATCGGGAAAGCCGGTTTCAGGGGCCGAATGCCACGCATCGTGGCCTGCGGAGGCAGACAACATGCATTCGACATGTTCCGGACAGCCATTGGGAAAGAACAGGGCTTCCATCCCAATACTCCTCGTTGACAGCGAGGATACTGTGGACCTTCAAAGTGAATTTTCTCATGGCGGGGCAACCGCATGGGAACATCTCCAATCCCGCGATGGCTGGCCGCGTCCTCTTGGGACAGATGACGACCAAGCGCAAATGATGGTCACCTGCATGGAGACTTGGATACTATCAGACAGGAAGACTCTGCGAAAAGTCTTTGGAGCCAAGCTTCAGATAAGCGCTCTACTGCCGGTGAACGATTTGGAACAGAGATCGAGATCTGACGTGCTACTGTCGCTCGAAAATACGACGCACAATTGTGACCCGGATAAGGCTTACAGTAAGGGCAAACGGTCTTTTCAGGTTTTGGCTGAACTAGATCCCGGTACTCTTATGAGCCTGCCGCACTTTGAGCGATTGATACAAGCTCTTAACAATCGCTTGCCCGAGGGGCCAGGCGGCATTGTGCAGTGCAGAGCAACATAAAGCGCCAAACCTTATAGAGCCAACTTCGAGGCCATTTCCAGTATTCCGCTCTCCGTGAGCCATTGAGCGCTCGAACATACTATGAACGGACCGTTGAGCAGAGTCTCCTTGTTGTAGACGAAAGGCTTTCCGGAAAAGTCCATCATGACTCCTCCTGTGGCGGTCACGATCGCCTGGCCAGCCGCTGTGTCCCATTCCCATGTGGGGCCGAACCTCGGGTAAAAATCGGCTTCTCCCGCGGCTACGGCGCAGAATTTGAGAGCACTCCCACGTTTTATGACCTGATGGGAAGGGATCAGGGAGAGGAGCTCATTCAACTGCGGGGCCGGATGAGAGCGGCTTCTTACAATCCGCACCGGGACGCCGGCCGCGATCTGTGCGGCTTCGAGTCTTCTGCGCCCATTGCCGGATATTTCCCAGCAGCCTTCGCGCACGTCCGCAAGATACATTTTGTCTGCCACGGGTATATGGATTATTCCTGCAACAGGGATGGAATTTTCCACCAGGGCAATGTTCACGGTGAATTCGCCGTTTCGCTTGACGAATTCCTTTGTCCCGTCAAGGGGGTCGACCAGCCAGAAGCGGTCCCAGTTTCGCCTGATCTCAAAGGGGGCCTCTTTTCCCTCTTCGGAAAGAACCGGGATGTCTGGATAGCGGGCCCTTAGCGAATCGGCAATTATCCTGTGAGAACGCGTGTCGGCGAGTGTAAGCGGAGACTCGTCCTTTTTATGGACCACCTCGAAATCCGTTTCGTAGACTTCCAGGATGGCTTTTCCCGCCTCCCGGGCAACCCCGGCCAGAAATTCAAAATCCAGCATCACCGACTCCGATCAGACATTACGAATTGTTTCATTATCCATTCCTAATTCCTAATTGCTTTTTTTCACCGCTCCGCTTTCACGAACTGGCTCCGTATAAGCTCGAAGTGGTTCCTGTGGTTGCGGATTTTCCACCAAACCGCTCCCGTTCGGGCGATACTCCATGTATTTGTCTGCTGCCGGGAAAGCAGGCCCACGATGTTGTCCATCCCAAAACCTGAAAATCTGCCCTCCGTTGCGCCCCCAAGCCACGCGGTTGGAGCGCACACCGCCTCGGACCAGGAAAACGGGTCGGATATAAGCAACTGAGCCCCGGCTGTCCGCGCCGTGCGGCTTGCCTCCTAAATATGATCCGACGGGCGGGCGATTTTATCTATCAGATTCACAGAAGCGACACAGCCAAAGGTCCCTGAGCGAAACGGCAGGGCGCCGGCATCGGCGATTACAAATTCAACTTTCTCCGAGTCCCAGTGTTCAGGCAAAGCGAAGGTCCTCTCCGATTGAATGCGGCCTTCCTCTTTGAGCTGGAAGCTCAGTTTACGCTGCTCCATGATCAACCTCGCCGTGGATATAAAACTTTCCGAAAGGTCTACCCCAATCACGAAGTCGCACTTACACGACATTTCGAAGCAGAGCCTGCCCACGGCGCAGCCCGCATCGAGAGCTGCACCGGCAGCCGGCAGGATCTGCCCGGCCCACTCACGTAGGCACCCGTAGCATCGGGGTCTGCGAACAGATCGGCGTACTGGCTCCACAGGTACGCTGAAGGACCTCCGGCGACTCATAGACGGAAACCGGATTTGCGATACCCGATACTCGACA
>CAVRZU010000048.1:0-13245 GCA_963725365.1 uncultured delta proteobacterium
TTGAAAAAGTTCCCTTCCAGGACAACTCGGACGATTTTGTTTTCGACAACCAGATGATCGCCCAAATCCTATGGCTTGGATATACGGTCGCCGAAATAACCTGCCCCACGAAGTATTTCAAAGAGGCTTCTTCGATAAACTTCAGGCGAAGCGTTTCATATGGAGTCGGCTGCCTCAAAACGGCGTTCGAGTATCGGTTGGCCAAAATGAAACTCATTGAATCGAAGCTCTTTCCCTGCGACCATCAATAGGTGAAAAACAAGCAATTTGGTTTATGCAAAGTGCGCATTTTTTCCTACAGATTTGTATCATTTTCAAGTATGTTGATTTTTTTGGCTCGTATTGAGCGCGAAATGCCTTATCAGGTCTTTTAGTAAGACATTTCACTTTTTTTGCTCTGCCACAAAGCAGTCCGGAGGACAGATCCATGGGAAGAAAAGCGCTTCTTGTTGTTGTCATTTTTGGGCTTGTCAGCCTATCCGCAGCAATCTCTGCTTTCGCCTACGATGAGATCGTAGTGCAAGGTGGAGGCATATCAGGCAGGGTTTTCCTCGGAATGACACAACAAGATCTTATTGCCTCTGTTGGCGCTCCGAGTAGAATCAAAAGTGAAGGCCGCTGTTTACAATACGATGCTTTTGACGTCAGTGTGTATCTCGACAAGGACATGCGGGTGGATCGAATATACCTGGGCAAGAACTTCAGTGGCCAATTCGCCGGAACTTCAGGTTTTTCCGGGGGGCCAGGCAGCGCATCCGAGACACAAGCGCCTCCCATCCGCCGCACCTATACTCCGTCTCCATCGCTGCAAAGCAGGTCAACCTTGGAACTCGAAAATAGAACTCAGGGCGATTCAACTTCCGCGGTTCCAATGGAATACAGGGGTGAAGGGGCTCTTTACCAACTGTCCAGCAACGGGGATGTAATCAAGAGCAAATACACATCCGACACCGAGGGGGTAGCCTATTGGATGGATAAAAAAGGGGGCCGTTTATGCGACGGTCATCTATCCTGCCGGTGAGATGCGAGCGGTGGTGACGACTGAAGCAGGGCCTGACGCCAAGTTGAGTCTTGAACCGATCTATTTCGATTTTGACAAGTACAACATAAAACATCAATATTTTACTATTTTGAACCAGGATGCGGAATATTTAAAAGAAAACATGGCCGTCAGGGTAACTGTCGGCGGTCACACTGACGCCATCGGTACGGGCGAATACAATATAGCGCTCTCCCAGAGACGGGCAAAGTGAGTCTATGATTTTCTTGAGCAAAAAGGTGTTCCGGGGTCCCAAATGAAAATTGTAACGTACGGCAAGACCCGCCCTATTGCTGACAACAAAACGGCAGAAGGGCGCGCCACGAATCGCAGGGTGGAATTGGAGACCGGCACAAATGCAATTGCGCCCTCCGTAGAAGAAAGATTTTAAGGAACTTTTATGACAAAAAACAGGCTCACTGGCCTTTTTCTTATAATCGCATTGTGTGCAATTGTTTCAGGTTCAATTTCTCATGCTCAAGACGATATTCTCCAGGATTCGGGTGGGTATGGAAAAGGTATATACTCCAACTCTCCGGCAAGGTTCTGGATAAACAATTTACCGACGCCAGAGCGTCCCTTGAGATTGATCAACCTATTGAGACCAGCTCGAACCAATACATGGTGGTTATCCGTGGATTTCCCAAACAAAATTCCCGGAACAGCTTCTATTGGCATTCGGACGCCGGTGAGATGCAGGTTATACCGAATGAAATCGTCTGCAAGCTCAAGAGAGCTTACCTTCATCCGGTAAGACGCGACTTTCAGGCTCAGTTCTTTTATCTTAGCCCTACACTTATAAAGCCGACAAAGGGTCTGGCCATTTCTGCGCTGGGGGGTACCGCTGTCCTGAAGCAAACAGAAAAACTTACCTTGCCCACAGTTGTGTCCGCACAAGCCGGTCAACTAAAGATCAGGTTCTCCGGCGAGACGGTTTCCGGCAGTGTTTGGATGAAAGGCTATGATCGGATAGAACATTCTTACGTCGAGTACGATGCGTCCTTCAGGGGAACGTTAGCAACTCGCCTGGACCCGACGTGGCAGACCAGAGAGCCTAGAAGAGAAATCAGATAGCATTGACATTTTGCTGAAAGACACTCAATCGGCCGGCAGCTCACATATCTTATTACATACCTCAAACACTAGCTGGTTAAATGCAAACCACGATAGCCATCAATACTATGGAATGCCCTATGTCACAGTCCACTGGGAACGGCGCCTGCCCAGCCCGAGATATTCGGTCTCTTAATCCAACCTCTCATAACCGGCGCTCTATCCTCAATTACTCCACATGGTTGCTTGCCGCTGTGTTTTTTATTTGCGCTTCTACCGCGCTCTGTCCCTTCTCTTGCATGGAAGTTGCTGTTGCCGGCGAGGCCCTGAATAAGATCGCTCTCAGTCCGATCGGTTATGAGGGTGGGGGCCGTTTCACCTCAATAGCGATAAGTCCTCTCGACCCCCACTTGGTCATCGTCGGCTCCGATGTTGCCGGGGTATTCAAGAGTAGCGACGGATGCACAAGTTTTCAACTCAAGGACAAGGGGCTTGAGGGATTTGCGGTTGCCGATATCCTGATAGATCCGGTTGATCCCCTGCGGATGATCATGCTCACGGCGGATGGTCTTTACAGCAGTTCCAACAAGGGCGAATCTTGGAAAAAACAAAACGGGACACTGAGGTACGAATCACGTCTATTCGGCAGCCGGCTGATGGTTTTGTCCAAGGATGTCTTGTGGGTGGCGACAGACCGGAACGGCATATTCAAGGTAAAATTGGACGCTTCTCCCTGGACGGCGGTTGCGGCGCCGGGCCTTGAAAACATCAAAATAAATGCGTTGGCAAGTCTGGGTGACATAATTTACGCAGGGTCCGAAAAGGGTGTTTTTCGTTTTGTGAACGGGGGCTGGCAGGAATGCAGCCGTGGACTGCCGGCTGGGGATAGAGAAGTAATGGATCTTTTTGCTCATCCCAAAGGCCGCTTGTATTCGCTCGCAAAAAACAGCGGACTGTATGCGTGGAATGGAAACCAAGAGAAATGGGAAGGACTCGGTCCAGGAACCGGACAATCTCTGTTCGACCGCGTCAAGGCCTATAAAGCGTTGGCGGTAGATCCCCTGAACCCGGACATCGTTTTTGTTGCCTCGCATCCTGAAACCTGGCCTCACGTTCTATATAAATCCTCCGATGCAGGAAAGACCTGGAAGAAAATCAGCTCTTTTCAGTTGGATCCCGGAGCTGCCGAGACTTTAACAAAATCACTCGAAGGAGTGGAGAGAATCGCCTTTTTTCCTTCCGATCCCAAGCGGATGCTTCTTGCCGATTGGGCAAATGTGTGGCAGAGCTTGGATGGAGGTGAAAGTTGGGTCCAAGTCCACAAAGGACTCCAGAATACGTGTGTCAACTCCGTTGGGTTCCACCCGGCAAGCGAGCAAAAGATTTTTCTCGCCGTGGCGGATAATGGGCTCGTCGCTTCCGAAGATGGCGGCAGGAGCTGGAAACGAAAAATGTCCGGCGTTGCAGAAGGTAACGCCCAGGCGCTGGAAATTAGTCCTCGCGATCCCTCCAAAATGTACCTGCTGATGAACCCATGGAACAAAAAAGATAGAGCTTATGTCTACAAGAGTTCCGATGGCGGAAAGAGTTGGGAGGACATCGGGTTCCCTCTGCCCGCAGGTTCACTGCCCAAGTTAGGCTATGTGGACGGTCTGGCGACAAACCTGGTCCTTGCTCCCGGATCGGACAATGTACTGTACGTAGGCACCAACGGCTACGGCATCTTCAAGAGTGAAAACAGCGGCGGTGCGTGGCACGCAGTAAACCGGGGACTTACGACTCCTTACATTAAGGGGCCAAATGCCATTTTGATCGACCCGCGCAATCCCAAGGTCCTTTTTGCCGGCACCCAGCAGGGGGGAGTTTTCAAATCGCAGGATGGAGGCAACAACTGGACTCCTATCAGCAGACAGTACCCCTGGACGTTCGGCATGGCTATGGATCCCTCGAATCCTTCCCGAATCTTCGCATGCCGCCCGGAAAAAAAGATCATAGTGAGTGAGGATGGAGGAAATTCCTGGACGGAAATAGCGCTCCCAGGTGGGAATCCGGAACAAATTGCGGCCAATGCTGTTGCTGTGCACCCCCTCGATCCTAAAACAGTGGTGGTAGGCACCCTTGCTTATAAAGGGGCGGCCGATGGCTTATATGTGAGCCACAATGGAGGCAAAGCTTTTTCCAAAATCCCCGTGGATTTGCCCAATATAAATATTTTCTGTATTCAAATCAGCAGGGCTCCGGGATTACGGTTCCTAGCGGGGCTAAATGGCGCGGGGGCCTTTATGGTGGAAGCGCCGGCAAAATGAAAATTATCATCTGCAACAAATATCACTTTTTGAATGGCGGCACGGAAAAATACATTTCCAACCTCATTCCGGAGCTTTCCCGCACCGGGCATACACCGATTCCATTCAGTGTTCGCTACGCAGGAAGCTGGGAGTCACCGTACAGCAGGTTTTTCCTGCCTCCTCCGGGAAACCCGGAACAGGCGCGATTCAACACGATCAAATTATCGCCTGTGAACCTGGTCCGCCACTTAGACCGGAGCATTTACTCAATTGAGGCACGGAGATATCTTTCAAGATTGCTCGACGCGGTCGGCGGCGCCGATATGGCCTACCTGCTGAACATCTATAACTACATGTCCCCGAGCATTATTCACACCTTCAAAAAAAGGCGCATCCCGGTTGCCGTTCAGTTGGGCGACTATAACCTGTTCTGCCCGAGCTATTTATTCTTGAGGGACGGCAACCCCTGTACTTTGTGTCTAGGCGGGAACTATCATCACGGATTGCGAAACCGTTGCGTGAAATCGAGCCTCTTGGCCTCAACAGTCCGAGTGGCTTCCATGTATCTGCAGAAGTGGCTCAGGGTATACCAGCAGGTGGATGCTTTCGTTGTTCCCTGCCGTTTTATGGAATCCAAGCTCATCGAGGCCGGGTTTGCGGCGGACCGCATTCACCTTCTCCATTACCCTGTTACAGCCTCCTGCGATAGGCCTGCAAGCGAAAGAGGCAACTTTATTCTCTACTTTGGCAGGATCTCTTATGAAAAAGGGTTGGATACGCTGATCAGGGCATTCCAGAGAATCTCAACCGATGTTGACCTGGTTTTGATCGGCAGAGACTACGATAACGAAATGAAACGCCTTAAGGGATACATTCGTCCCGAGTACTCGACGCGCATACATTTTCTCGGTTTCAAGGAGGCAGAGGAGCTTTCAAACTGGATCTCGACGGCTTTGTTCACGATTGCTCCCAGCCGCTGGTATGACAATGCCCCAATCGCAATCTATGAGAGCTTCCTTCACGAAACGCCGGTGGTCGCATCCAATATTGGAGGAATTCCCGAACAGGTGCAGGAATATGCAACCGGAAGGCTTGTCGCTCCCGGGTCCGAAATCGATTTGGAAGAGGCGCTCACCTGGATGCTCAGCGACCGTGAACGGCTTAGACAAATGGGGCGGATGGGGAAAGAGTTCGTCACTTCCCAATGCAACCTCCAGGATCATGCGACACGCCTGGTGGCGCTTTTTGAGGACTTGCGGACCCGTTTATCCTGAGTTATTGCGAGAATGCCGAGAATGAGAAAAATCAATCTTACCATATTGGTCTCAAGCCTTACCATTGGAGGAGCAGAGCAGCTCCTGCTGGAGCTGCTGAGAAACATTAACGCAGAGCGCTTCAGGGTGAATATATGTTTTCTCAGGACCCCCGGACTGCTGGGCGCTGAAATCTTGCGACTCAATTTCCCGGTTTCAACCGGCATCCTGAATAGCCGCTTTGATCCTGCCGGTATTCTCAGACTTGCGAAACTGTTCAAAGAGCAGAAAACGGATCTCTTGTTTCTCATCAACCACCGCAATACGCTTTTCTACGGTGTCCTGGCGGCATGGTTGGCCGGTGTGCGCGCAATAGTCAACTGGCAAAACGAGACGTTTCTAAAGTACAATTATCACGCCATAACAATGCTCGGGCGCCGTATACTCCACAAGGGGGTCGGCAAAGTGGTGGCCGCTGCAAAGGGACACGGGGACTACATAGCGACAGTGGAGAAGATCCCTGCCCACAAAATTGCAGTAATTTACAATGGAGTCGATCCGCACAGGTTCGATTCCTCCCTGTCACCCGGGGAAGCCAGGGCGAAGCTCGGCATTCCTGAGGACTGTCCGGTCATCAGTATAATTGCCGTCCTTCGACCCGATAAAGCTCATGGGATTTTTTTAAAGGCTGCTCAGTCGGTCTTGAAAGAAATCCCGGAAGCACACTTCCTGATAGTGGGAGATGGACCGGAGCGCAACCGGCTGACGGAGTTGGCCGGGGAACTGCAAATCAGTTCAAGTGTCCATTTTCTCGGCTTCCGGCGTGACCTGGGTGCGATACTGGCCGCAGTCGACATCAACACGCTCTCCTCCAACCCGGAGCAGGAAACCCTCTCGGTCGCCGCGATCGAAGCTATGTCGGTTGGAGTCCCTATCGTCTGCACGGATGTTGGTTCGATGAGAGAGGTGGTAATACCCGGCAAGACGGGCTTTCTTGTCCCCGTTGCAGACCCGCAAGCTCTGGCCTGCCGGTTGCTGGAGTTGCTCAAAGACCCGCCCGCGCGAAAGAAAATGGGAGAAGAGGCCCGCAAACTGGTTCATGAGGAGCTAAGTGCTAAAAAAATGGCTTCAACATTCGAGGACCTCTTCACTGAATTATATAAGGGGCAATCCCAAAATTGATATGCATTCTTTTAGGAACATAGTGAGATGGCTATTGTCATACTTGGCATTTCTGCGTTTTATCACGATTCTGCTGCCGCTTTGGTAAGAGATGGCGAGGTCATCTTCGCCGCTCAGGAAGAGCGCTTTACCCGAAAAAAGCACGACCCCTCTTTCCCTACTAATGCCATCAAAGCTTGTCTTGACTATTACAGCAAGAATGGGGGAAGCAAAGAAAGCTCTCTTTCAGATCTTTCCGCTATTGTTTTTTATGATAAGGCACTACTTAAGTTCGAAAGATTACTCGAGACGTATTACGCTTTTGCGCCAAAAGGGCTTTCGCAGTTTCTGTCGGCAATACCGGTTTGGATTCGCGAGAAGATGTTCTTAAGAAAGCTTCTTCTGAGGGAGTTGCGGGCGCTCGAACCTGCAACAAAGAGTAACGAACTTAAGTTCCTGTTTCCGGAACACCATCTCTCTCACGCGGCCAGCGCTTTTTATCCCTCGCCTTTCAATGAATCCGCAATACTGACCATAGATGGTGTAGGAGAATGGGCTACTACCTCGATCGCGCATGGTAATGGCCGAAATATAACCGTCCTGAGCGAACTCAGGTTTCCTCATTCCGTCGGACTGCTTTATTCTGCTTTCACCTACTACATCGGATTCAAGGTAAACTCCGGTGAGTACAAGCTCATGGGACTGGCTCCATACGGTGATCCCACATCCGGCAGAGTCGAGAAGTTCATGGATATCATTTATTCCCAACTGCTGGATGTCAAAGCAGATGGTTCCATCTGGCTCAACCAGAGCTATTTCGACTATGCTGTCGGCCTCAGAATGGTAAATGATGGGAAGTGGGAAGAGTTGTTCGGCTTTCCGAAGAGAATGCCTGAAACCGAAATCACCCAGAATTACTGCGACTTGGCGTTAGCTATCCAAAGCATCACAGAGGATATTATCCTCAAAGTGGCAAAAACGGCCAAGAAGCTGACAGGGTCTAACAACCTTTGCCTGGCGGGAGGAGTTGCCCTTAATTGCGTTGCCAACGGCAAACTCAAGATGGCGCAACTTTTTCAAAATTTATGGTTCCAGCCCGCAGCGGGTGATGCCGGAGGGGCAGTTGGAGCTGCGTTGTCAGCCTATCACATCTATTTTAGGCAAGATTTGTCACCTCACAATTCTATGGATGGAATGAAAGGGGGATATCTGGGACCCGAGTATCGAGCTATCGATACTGAGTTGATGGCCTCTAAGTATGGAGCCGTCTTTGAAAGGTTAGGAGAAGAGACACTGTTTGAAAGAGTCGCGGAACTTCTTGACAGGGGGTTTGTGGCAGGCTGGTTCCAGGGGAGAGCTGAATGGGAGCCCAGGGCACTGGGCAACAGAAGCATCCTGGCCGACGCGCGAAGTCTTGAAATGCAGAAAAAACTCAATCTCAAAATTAAGTACCGCGAGAGTTTCCGGCCTTTCGCTCCTTCGGTCCTGGCCGAAGATGCCCGCGATTTCTTCGAGGAAGGATGTGCCTCGCCATACATGCTCCTGGTGGACAGCGTCAATAAGAACAGGAGAGCGCGATTGCCGGAAGGCTTCCATGGTATGAGCTTGAAAGATAAGCTCTATTTCATCAGATCCGATATACCTGCCGTAACCCACCTGGACTACTCGGCAAGGGTCCAAACGGTCCATAAGGAGACAAATCCCCGGTATTATAAGCTTCTCCAGGCATTCAAGAAACGCACGGGCTACGGGATTGTTGTCAACACGAGCTTTAATGTGAGGGGAGAGCCCATCGTAGGTACACCCGAAGACGCTTATATCTGTTTCATGAGAACGGAGATGGACTACCTCGTGATAGGTGACTTTCTCTTCGAGAAAGCCAGGCAGCCACTGTGGAAGGAAACAGAAGACTGGAAAAATCGATATGAATTGGACTAAGGCCGCCAATTTTTCCGGGGTGGCAGCTTTGCTTTTGGGATCTATCGCCGTAGTCCTGAAGTACGCTCCGGTACCCTTTGCATTGATTGCTTTCGAATTTATAGTGATTCTCCTTTTATAGCCATAAAGCGAAATTCCGTGCAAGTCAGGGCACTGGCCTTTAATCTCGCTTTTCTTTTGTTCGCACTGGCGGTAGCGGAACTCTACCTTTCCGGACTTGGCGATCTTCTGTTTGGGAAAAAAACATGCTTCAAGATCAAAGGGGGAGAAGGCTCCTTTGCGACTGGTTTTTATGATTCCGATCAGTTTAGAGGTTATACGGCCAAGCCCTTGCAACACGCTCGGTCCATACTTGACACCTTGGGGGGTGATGTAATATATGATGTTTTTTATTCTACTGATGAGCACGGCTTAAGGCTGACTCCGCCTAATAATAATCCATTTGCGAAGCATATTTTGTTTTTTGGATGTTCATTTACTTTTGGTGACGGTGTACAGGATAACGAATCTCTTCCATATGTTTTCCAAGTGGATTCGAAAAATAAGTATAAAGCATGGAACTTTGCTCTCTCCGGTTATGGTCCGCACCAGATGCTTAGAATAATCGAGAGCGGTTTAATCGATTCGGTTGTTGGACAAAAACCGGATGTGGCAATCTACCAGGGATTGCTAGAGCATATCGAGCGCTCGGCCGGCAATTATCCATACCTGTTATGGGATATCAATGGACCGAAATATGTCCTCAATGACAGGAATGAAGCGGAATTCAGAGGAAAGTTCGTTGATTCAAGAATCTTGAATTTTACACTTCATCAGGTTGGCAAGTCTATGCTAATCCAGCGAATATTGCCGTTTGTGCTTGGCCATAAACGAACCAGCGCCGATATCGATCTCTTTGTAGCTATCCTCGCAAGGTCCAGAGACTTGCTGCAATCGAATTATGGAACCAAGTTTGTGGTTCTTCTATGGGATGACGATAGAGATAACTATTTAAACATTGTCCTTCACAAACTGAGAGAAAAGAATTTAAATGTTATCACAACTAGAGATATTTCTTCTGACCTTGTAGGTGAACACGTTCTTTATCGCTTACACGAATGTGACGGTCATCCGTCTGCCAAGGCTTATAAGCTGATCTCCAATTATTTCCTTAACTTTCTTGAATCGGATCACCAACAATAATCTTTCTTAAGGAGTATTGGCATGAGTATTGTTGTTGAGCTTTGGAATTTCGCCAAAGATCGTAAAAAATGGTGGCTCTTCCCGGTCATTATAATTCTTGTGATGGTTGGATTTTTGATATTCTTAAGCGCGTCGGCTATTGCACCATTTATTTACGCTTTGTTCTAGGTCTAGGCCCTGCGTTTGAGTAGTACGAATCCTCGTCATAAAGGATTGGACCTCGTGAGAAAGGATGGTATGGTTGTGATCGATCATGTCCAATCTAAAAGGATAAAGGATCTTGAGACGGTTCTAGCAATATCTGCCGTTGTCCTTCTGATTTCATTCATTTCGCGAAGATTTGAATTCGCTTACGCTTCGTTCGCTATGCTTATGTTTGCGCTAATCTTCAAGAAAACCATATCATTCGTTGTATCCGGTTGGCTATATTTTTCGGAAATTCTAGGACTTATCAACACCACAATCATTCTCTCGGTAATATTCTATCTAGCCCTTACCCCAATTGCTCTTCTTCATAGAGTCTTTTCCACAAATCCGCTCCAGCTTGAGAGAGCAGGGCCTGATGATAGCAGCTATTTCTGCCCCCGGAATCATCTTTTTGATGAAAAAGATTTTGAAAATACCTGGTAGAAAAAGAGCAGTTAACATAGCGAAGATGTACGGTTTCTTATCCTTCCGTGATCGAGGTCTTCAGCAATGAACTTTCCCCAGCGATATCCGTATGTGACACGTATGGATCAACGTTTTAACAAGTTCCTCAAAACTGTCATCGGCAAAATTGTTATCAGACTATCTCTCCAAAAGGTGCTCTTCCGAAAGATTGCCTCAATAATCGTTTTTCACCGGGTAAACGATAAGGTTTCAGGCGACCATCTGACATGTCACCCCGATGAATTTCGAAACTACTGCTCTTTTTTTCAGCGCCATTTCAACGTAGTTCCGTTCAAGACCATTGTTGAAAAACTTGATCGCCGCGAACTGTTCGATTGTGAAATGGCCATCACTTTCGATGACGGATATGCGGACAATTATGAATATGCCGCCCCCATTCTGAAGGCCCTGCATCTACCCGCCACTTTCTTTGTAATCTCGCAATTTATCGGCGCAGACGTCGTACCCTGGTGGGATGGCAAGGGACCAGTGGTCCATAAATGGATGAGCTGGGACCAGGTTCGTTCCTTACACGCCGATGGTTTTGATATCGGCAGCCACACGCGCAGCCATGTGGACCTTGCCCGGGCGTCGGCTGACATGGTATTCAGCGAACTTGCAGGTTCAAGAAAGGACCTCGAAACCAGATTGGGGACATCTATCCATTTGTTCGCTTATCCTTATGGAAACCATGAGCACATAAGCGAAGGAGCCAGAACCATGATCAAAAAATCGGGTTACTCCTGTTGTCGCGGCTACGGCTTCATCAACACCTCGGAACACGACCCATACGATCTACGCGGAATCCCATGGTCTCTTTGGTACAACTCTCCCTATCATCTAGTCGGCGACATGGTAATGCGTTTATTTATTAAGAGTAAAAGGTCTTTATAATCTCATCGGTTGACCAGGTTTGGCGGGTATTTCCGATAGATTGGAGTTCACTGGCCATGGCAGGGAAAGAGTTCAAAAGCCGGGTCCTCGTACTGGACGGGGTCGGGGAAAGTTCGCTCGCAATTGTCCGGTCCCTGGGAAAGAGAGGGATCGAAGTGGATGTGGGAGCATTGGCTCACCCTTCCCTTTCATCTCTATCCAGGTACTGCACTCAGCATTTTATATACCCGGACCCCTTTGAGTACAAAGGCAGGTTCCAGGATGCCATACTTGATCGCCTTCGGAGTCGTCATTACGACCTGGTTGTGCCCACCACGGACTTGACATTGTGCCCATTGATGGAGGTTCGGGAATCCATCGAGGCCCTTGCGCCGATGGCTGCGGCATCCAATGAAGCGCTTGCGGCGGCCCATTCCAAGAGTCAAACGCTGGAAATCGCAAGGCGGCTTGAGATACCCGTTCCGAAAACTGTGATAATAGCCGACAGGCAAGAGTTGTGTCGAATAGCTGAAGAAC
Source organism: uncultured delta proteobacterium (assembly GCA_963725365.1). Lineage (GTDB taxonomy): Bacteria > Desulfobacterota > Syntrophobacteria > Syntrophobacterales > Syntrophobacteraceae > SbD1. Next base: position 11,976 of record CAVRZU010000048.1, read on the forward strand.
TGTCATACCCCGTGGTCGTAAAACCCGACCGATCCAAAGTTTGGTATTCGGGAAACAGCGGGATAGCGCTCATCACGGCTTATGCGTCATCTCCCCTGGAATTGGAGATGCATTTCGAAAGGCTGTCTTCGTACGGGCCGGTTCTCATGCAGGAACATGTTCGCGGTCCTGCCGTGGGCATCGGCGCTCTTTCGGCCCAAGGCGAGGTCCTCTTCGCGTTTCAGTTCAGGAGCTTACATGAAGTACCTCTCACGGGTGGGACAAGCAGTTACCGGGTGAGCGAAAAAGTGGATCGCGACCTGTTGAATTATACGGCAAAGCTTATGCGATCGTTATCATGGACAGGGGTTTCCCATATCGAGTTCATTCGGGAAGAAAGAACTTGGAGGCCCGTGCTTATGGAAATCAACGGCCGTTTCTGGGCGTCTCTCCCGTTGGCCGTGGCCGCAGGGGCTGATTTCCCGTCATACCTTTTCGATCTGATGATTGGCGGAAAACCGGATTTCCCCCCTGGCTATAAGGTGGGCATGAGAGGCCGTCAAATATGTAAAGATTGGGAATGGTTCGTTCAAGCGATGTTTAAGGCGGACTACCGGGAAGCATGCCGCGGGTTGGTTCACCTTCCGGACTCTCGTGATGCCGTTAGAGAAATTCTCGCTTTGTTTCACCCTTCCGAGCGTATCGATACTTTTGATATCTCGGATATTATGCCCGGACTATACGATTGCGGGAGGCTTCTTCGCAGCATGGCTATCCGCGCAAAAGGCCGGTTGCAGGCAAGCGAACGCGTTGATCGGCGGTGCTGATGGCCTGTCTCATTTTTCATAGACAAAGACTTGCTATTGCTCTAAAACTTGTAAGTTAATTTATTATCAATCCGGAACTTTAATGGCGGGGGGCCAATAATGATGGAAGAACACGAAAAAAGGCTGAACTTATTGAAAGAGCACCTGGCAAGCCTGAAGGAAGAAACCCCTGGCGAAGGGGTGAAGGATCTGCATACAGGCTCGGCCGCAGAGGCCTCTCAGAAGCCCGTCATCGCAACTGAGAAAGAACTCGGCCAGGAAGCGGACAGACCTTCCGGGCCGGTAGGCATAGATATCGGCACAACCTACATCGCCGTGGCTCAAAGCCGGCTTAACCATATCAACCTGGTAAAGCAGTTGAATGCGTTTTTTATAATACCGCAGTCAAACTTTACCAGAAAGATCCTCAAGCAAAATGACGTTGCATTTTTTGAGCAGGAAGGCTCTTTTTACATTATCGGCTT
>CAVRZU010000049.1:0-4694 GCA_963725365.1 uncultured delta proteobacterium
GAATTTTGTCAGGATTTTTTTGCCGCCGCCAAAGGCAGCGGCGAACCCGGCTTGCGGTCCCACCGCCCCGTGAACTCTATTTGCTCATAAATTGCCTCAGTTCCTCCTCCCCGGCCAGGGCGCATTGTTCTTCCCCGTGGGAGGCGGCACAGTATCCTGCCTGCTTCAACAGGCCGATCCGCTCCTGCCGGAGCAGCTTTTCCTCACCTGAATTTCCCTGAACTCAAGCCGCGCAGAACGGTCAACAGGATTGAGGTCCTCAATAGGGGCCGGGGGATTCGTGCTTTTTCGAACGGTATGGAATCTAAGCGAACTGTCTGAGTTCTATGATCCCGCTGTCCGCATTTGTCGCCAAGCCGATGATGGCGGCATCGGGAACACCACCAACTTGAAGGTCGTAAAGAAACGCCCGCGCCTGAGCTTCAGGCAGGGAGATCAGCAGCCCGCCTGAAGTCTGGGCATCGGCCAGAATGTCCAGGAGCATTGGATCAATCGGTTTGGGCTGGTGGATCCGGTGGGCGCAGAAGTTCCGGTTTGAAAAACTTCCGGCAGGGACGAGCCCCATCCGGACGCAATCGAGGACTTCGGGAAGAAGCGGAACAGTTTCTGCAAAGATGGTGATGGCCACTTTGCTTCCAGTCGCCATCTCCAGGGCGTGGCCCAGAAGTCCAAAGCCGGTCACATCGGTGCAGGCATTTACCGGATATACGGCCATGATTTCGGCTGCTTTCATGTTAAGGGTGGCCATGACCTCTATGGCTCGCCTCTGTGCCTCCACGGAAATCAATCCCGCCTTGATGGCTGTTGCCAGCACTCCGGTGCCGAGCGGTTTTGTAAGGATGATTGCGTCTCCAGGCTTGACTCCCGCGTTGGTAATGACTCTGGCGGGATTCACCAGTCCCGTGACGGAAAGACCGTACTTGATCTCTGGGTCCTCCACGCTGTGACCGCCCACGAGTGCCGCACCGGCTTCGTGTATTTTCTCAAGCCCTCCCCGGAGGATTTCCCTCAAAACGGCCTTATCCATGTTCTTGACAGGGAAACAGACCACGTTCATTGCCGTGATGGGGCGGCCTCCCATAGCGTAAACGTCACTAAGGGAATTGGCAGCCGCGATACGGCCGAAATCGTAGGGATCGTTCACCACCGGAGTGATAAAATCAATGGTCTGAACCAGCGCTAAATCATCCGAAAGCCGATACACACCGGCATCATCAGATGTTTCTCTTCCTACAAGAAGATTTGGATCTTCCTCAAGAGGCAGACCTTCCAGAATATCGGCGAGGTCTCCCGGACCTATCTTCGCCGCTCAGCCTGCCGCACGAACAGTTTTTGCCAGTTCCACCGGGATACGGGTCGTCATCCATTGCTCCTGAGACTCTGATCTACATTATGCTTATGATTTTGTCCGCCACTTGCATGGAGGTGACTATATCGAGCATATTGGTTGTCTCGCCTACCCGCTTTTTCTCAAGAAGTTCAAAGTGGTTGAGGCACGTCCCACAAACCAGGATATATACCCCTTCCTTATCCAGGGCTTGAAGGGCGGACAGGGACTCCGATCCTTCCACTGCAAGTTTGACTCCGCCGTTAAGAAGGATCAGGCGCCAAAGGTCTGGTCCCATCTCTTTAAGGGTGCCAATGAAATTGAGGATCAGCCTTTGGCCGAGCAGGTCATCTCCCTTGCCCATCCGATCCGTGCCTATGAGCACGGCGATCTTGCTCTCTCTGCTCTCTCTGCTCTCTTCGATTTCTTCCATAACCTCGCAGGCGGATTCCCCCTTGGTTCCCGTCACTGTCAATGCCCCTTCCTCTTCTGAAAGGCTGACCTCATAGCCCATCCGGGAAAGAAAGCGGCTAACGTTCTCTTTGGCTGCGGGGTTATCCACTTTGACACTCAGCTTCTCGATATTGCCTCGATCGATGATCTCTTTTGCCTTTAAAACCGGGTTTGGGCAAGCCATTCCGCGGCAATCCAGTTTTTCTTCGGCCATGGATTTCCTTTCACTCAATGTATCCGGTTTTTAAAAAGGCGCACGGCCTGAGCTAACTACAGCAGGAAGACGAGCATCCGCCACCACAGCCGCCGCCGCCCACAGCCACGGCAGAGGTCAACTTGAAACCGGAACCCGTTTCGTAGGAAACATAATCGACTGTTATTTCCTGGGTCTTCTGGTGCAGCTCTTTATCCACCAACATTGTGAAACCGTTTATTTCGAATACGTCATCCGAGTCCTTGGGTTCATCCAGGACCATCGCCAGTGATGGTCCTGAACACCCGCCCGTCTGGAGAAAAACTCGAATCGGGGTTATCTCTTTCTCCTTGAAGTAATCTTTCAGAACACTTTGCGCTTTTTCAGAAACGTTAATCATTAAATCTGTCTCCTTTCACTTTGAGACCACTCGGGAAATAGCTCGCTGTCTTAGTTCCATGATCCCTTTACCTGCCTTTGCCGCCCTGCCCATAATGGCGGCATCGGGAACACCGTCCGCTTTAAAATCGGTAAGCATTGCGAGCGACTGAGTTTTAGACTGGGAGATGAGCAGCTGTCCCGGTCTTCTTTCCTTGCCCATATTGCCACGAGTTCTTTCACCTCAGGCTGGAGCAAAGTATTTTTGCTTTTAATCATACCTTACCAGTCCCTGCTTTGATGAATTTTTGAGGTGTCTTGACACCTCAGAGGGGGCCAGGCCCAATGGTATTAACTTACTGTTAACTTAAGCCGGACTTAAGCTCAGCGCATCATCGCAGCTGGATTCAACTTAATTATTGAAGGCAATAGGTCGAATAAGACGCAATTTCCCGGTTTTGCCCCCAGCCTGCCGAACACGGGCAGGATCAAGAGCGCTGCTTCAGCCATGGCCGAAAAACTGGTACATGAATGGACTCCTTGAAAAAATACAGGATGCGAGGTAGCAAATAGCCGACTTTTTCCTATTTGTCAAATAGGAGTTACCAATGAAAATTAAAGCCTGCGGACGGGAAGCTTCGATTGTAATCATCTTTACTTTTTACTTTTGCATTCTCCAGCTAGGCAGCTCTCAAGCCAGGCCAATGCTCCGCCACGGATTTCATTGAAACCACCCACTCGTTAAAAGTCGCCGGCTTGGTAATAAAAGAACTTGCCCCGGCTTCCATGCAGAACTTGATGTCCTTTTCCTCCTGGGATGTGGTTAGAATGACGATTGGAATCCGTTGAAGAACGGGATCGGATTTAATTTCGACCAGGGCCTCACGGCCGTCCTTCATCGGCATGTTCAAATCGAGCAGGATCAGATCGGGCAATCCCGTCCCATCGCCTAAGCACCCCGCAAGATAGCTCATGAGCTTTATCCCATTTTCCGCGCAAAATAAGAAAATCTCCATTCCGCTAGCTTCAAACGCCTTCTTTGCCAAAAAGCAGTCCTCATCGTCGTCATCGGCCATTAGAACTGTCCGTCGATCCCCGCTTACGGTCATATAAATCCTCTATACCCTCCCAGCCGTCATATTTTGCATGCAGTCCGATTACGATAGTCGAACCCCTGCCAGGTTCGCTCTGCGCCCTGATATTTCCCCCGTGCCGCTCCACAATTCTGCGGCACATGGCAAGCCCCATTCCGGTCCCTTGATATTCCAGGCGGCTATGCAACTTTTGGAAGGGCTTAAAGATACGCTCGGCAAACTGCTGGCCGAACCCAGCGCCGTTATCTTCTATAAAGATCTCACATAACCAGGGATCCTGCTTTGCATAAATCTTTATTCTAGATCATGAAATCCTACGACGCATTTACTTGACTCTTCATGGCTTTTTACCGATGGAAGAATCAGCTTTTTTAGTGAGATACTAGATCGTTAGAGAAATGTTAACACAGACTCTCAATTGCCGTGTAACCCATTTTTTGGCTGTTAATACCCATATAAAATGGGTATTACCTTTACTGAGTAGTCAGTTTTGAATTTTAGGAAAGGTTTAATAGGTAAGATCTAAGTTTTTTCCTGCCGCCCCGCAATCCCAGCTTCTCCCTGATATTGTCCCTGTGGCGCCATACGGTTTTCTCTGATATGCTAAGGATATCGGCTATCTTCTCGGTCGATTTGCCGTCTTTTATGTGGGCTGCGACCCTCATCTCGGTAGGGGTAAGATTGATGTGCTGGAACGCCAGTGTCTTGCTGAAAGGGGATGTGAGGTCCCGTATTTGGGATTCGATAACATTTAACAGAGTCATTTGCCTGTTGCTGAGCTCGGTTCTTTTTATTGTTTCGATGTAGGGTTCTATCAGGTTCCTCACGTTCATCACAACCGATTCGGTAAACTCCTTTTTATCTTGCTCTCTTCGGTTCAGCAGCACCTTAAGCGCCGTATTTGTCTCTTCCAGGCTCTGCGTCCTGTCCCGGAGTTCGGAGGTCCTCTCTTCGACTTTTCTCTCCAACTCACGCCGTGCCTCACGGATTTCATGAATATCGGTCGCCTGGGCATACCACCTGAGGATCTTCCCGTGCCCGTCGCGCACGGGAATGGCGCGGCACAGATGCCAGCGATAGCTGCGGTCGAAGCGTCTCAGCCGGTGTTCCATTTCATATGGTTCCCCTGTTTGCAAAGCCCTGCGCCACGCATCAATCGATGGCGCCAGGTCTTCGGGGTGAACGGGCCAACTCTCGGGTTCCGTGACAGAGAATTCCCACTTTTCGACATCTCCGGACCGGTTGCCCA
>CAVRZU010000050.1:0-11542 GCA_963725365.1 uncultured delta proteobacterium
TAAACGGTTTTGCCCGTAGATAAAAACATGCTGACAATCTAGAGAGTCAATTAGACTTTAAGAGTTCCTCACGCCGTGGCGATAGTGGATATCGCGAACCCATCCGCCAGGCCGCCCTCGAGTCCTACAGCAAACCCGTTTGAGTCTTCGATACGGACTTCCCCTGCCAGCGCCGCCTTATACAAACTTTGATCGTAGGCTATAAGGGCGTGCTTTACTTTCATGCCCCGGTAGAGACTGATTTTTTTGCCGTTTACGTAAACGCCGATCTGTTCGCTCAAGCCAAACTCCGCTCTAAACTGGGTCTGCCCGGCCAGTGTTGCGGACAGGCGGGTCAGCGTCAGTTTCTGAAAATTATTCTGTTGCGGGCCTGAACATTTATCGGTGAATTTTTGCGGATGTAGCCGGCTACCGCGTCCCGTTGCGGTGGCCCAACGGAGATGTTTAAGCCCCTTTTGAAGATATTGAACTGGTTTCCTCCAGAGGCGAGGAAATCATTTGTCACGACCCTGTAGATGGCCCGGGGGTCCATTGGCTTTCCATCCACTTCTATAGAGGCCACCTTCAATCCCGCAGGCTTGGACAGATCATATTCGATCCGTACACCCGAGACCTGGAGCATGTTTTCCGATAAGACACTTTTCTCCAAAAGCTCTTTGATCTGATCTCCTGTGAGATCCATCGAGACAAGGTCATTGTCGCAGGGCAGGGCGGTAAAAACCGCCCCAAGCGTTATCGGTCCTTTTGCAATATCGGCCCTGATGCCGCCTCCATTCTGGAAGGCGATTCGAGCGCCGGAGGCGTCCCGCATTGCATCAGTAACAAGGTCGCCCAGTTTGCTTTCCGAGGTGCGATCCCTGGTAAGATCGGCGGCCGCTGTCCCAAGCACTTTCGAAAACTCGCCCTTAACCTGTGAATCATACTTATCGACGATCCGGGCGACATTCGGATCGAGTTGAGCGCCAGATGCGGATGAAACCAGCTTTAATTCGTCCCTGCGCGTATAGCTGACGATCTTTTTCTTACTAGGGTCAAAAGTAATGTTCAGGACCCCCAGATAGATACCGTTCGAGCCCGCCTGAACTATTACAGTGCCGGATTCGATCACCGGTTCCTTGATTGCCGTATGGCTGTGTCCACCCACAATTATGTCGATTCCTCTTACTTTCGTTGCCAGTTCACGGTCGGCATCCAGGCCGTCGTGGGTGAGAGCAATTACGATTGACGCTCCTTGCGCCCTGACCCGCCTGATTATAGCCGGCAGTGTCTTTTCGGGAGCAGTGAATGTGAGCCCGGTGAGGTTGCCTGGTTTTGTGGTGTAATAGGTTTCGGGTGTGGTTATGCCTATTACTGCGATTCGAACCTGTTTCTTTTCCAGGATAATATATGGTTTTACTCCCTGGATGTATGAGCCGCCACTCGCGATGATGTTTGCGGAAATCACCGGAAAGGAGGCCGATGAAATAATGGTGTGAAGCACGTCCTGTCCCCAGTCAAATTCGTGATTGCCAAGAGCCATGGCGTCGTAGTGCAGGTAATTCATTATTTCAATTACAGGCTTTCCATGGAAGAGATTGGACACCGGTGTTCCCTGAAACATATCGCCCGCTGATAAAAGTATTGTTCCATCAGGGTTTTTTGACCTTTCCCGTTCAATCATTTTGGCGAGGTATTCAGCCCCGCCTACCGGCCTCTCCTGATCGACGCTTTTGTCCAGATAAGGTATTATATGTCCATGGGTATCATTTACATGCAGGATGGTGAGATTGATTTCGGCCTGTCGTGACAGAACCGTCGATGTGAGCAAAAATGTCACGGACAGGATTGAAACGACTAAAAAGAAACTTGCGGTTGAGAAGACTCTTTTTTTGAAATTTGGCTGAAATCGCATCGCGTTTCTCTCCGTCATTTTATTTCAAATATGTCAAAAACCATTCCAGGCTGGTCTGAATCGCTCTTTTGCGCCATGAATCGTCGCTGATCCGGTGGTCGGCGGTGCGCATCAGGAGTAGTGTTTTGGGATCGTTCAGACGCTCGTAGATCCGCACCGAATCTTTCCAGGGCACGACTTCGTCCAATTGTCCATGAATCAGCAGAACAGGCCCCGTATCCCTAAGGGTGTCCAAATCTGTTGGGGAGCCCAGAGTAAAGCCGTCCGGGAAAATAGCTCGCAATTTCTCGATTTGCTCGGGGTCGGGATCAATTTTGCTGATATCGAAAGGAGCGGCCCATGACACCGTGGCTCGAATCAGTTCCCTGCGCTCGTTAGCAGCAAGAAGGGAAACGAACCCTCCAAGGCTGGAGCCGAGAAGTCCGATGCGTCCGTTCGACCATGACTGTTTTAACGTAAAACCAATTGCCGCCTCGAGGTCGTGCCTCCTCGCTTCCATTTGGCTCATTGAAGGCCTGGGGGGAGTATAACCGTTGCCCGAGTAGTCGAATCTTAAAACACAAAAGCCCGCCTTGCTCATCTCCTCGCCTATGGCGAGGAATTTCGGACTCTGCCTGGAACTCAAAAACCCATGGGAGCAAATTATCACAGGGGCCGGGACTCTCCCCGGAAGGTGGACCACCGCCGAAAGATCCATTCCGTCTGCTTCGATAACCAGCTCTGTACAGGTATCGGACAAAGGGTGTCTTGAATCGGGTAGTCCGGCATCGGTTGGTGAGTCTGTTTGATCCATGCGTTACCTGTCTTTGAATCGAACGGCATAGAGGCTCACCTGCTGCGATTCCCCGCCGAACCGGACCGTCTGGACGGTTTGTTTGAATTTGAAATACCTGGTCAGTTCCTCAAAAAAAGCGGGCACATGGAGACTGGAGCTTCTTGCGATAAAAACGGTCCCATTTGGGGCAAGCGCCTTTCTTAAGAAAGAGACCAGAAGCGGATAGGAACTCGGGTCGTAGATTATTTCGGCGCCGAAGATCACTTCATAAGGCCCGTTTATTTCAGGCGCCTCCAAGTCCAACCTGCGCACAGTGGCTTTTGCGCCGTTAATCAGCACATTGGCTCTTGCGAAAAGCAGGGCGTCCTCGTTAGTGTCAGTGATCGTCACCTGGTGACCGCAAAGGGACGCATATGTACCGGCCACACCCAGGCCGGCCCCGATCTCCAGCATTTGCTGCCAGGGCACAAGGGGCTGTTTACCGATGAAGTAGGCTAAAAGAAGACTCGATTCCCAGAGCCTGGCCCAATAAGGCAAGTCCTTCGGGCCAACCTGCTGTGAGTCGATCAGTTCCTCCAGATAGGATTCAAAGTCGGTGAACTGCACGACCTTGAGTTCTTTGCCGCCAACTTTGAGCGGTACAGAGTCCACATTGTACTTTTGCCTGATCTGTTTGAGTAATTCCTCGAGTTCCGACACTATCTCTCCTCAAAGGTTAAACTGGTGCTCTCCATTCCGAATATGTATTATAGCAGTAACTGAAACGCAGGGAGAAGAATATGTCTGAAGTTCTCGTTTCTCACAATATTAGAGGGTCCCACCGCCAGATTCTGAGGGAGATCTTGTCCGGCATGGCGGAGGTTAATTTCCTGCCGGAAACGGCCAAAGAGGATCGCATCAAAGTGATAGAGCGCGCTGAAGTTCTAATTTCCTGGGACCCTGCCCGGGAATTGAGTGCGGGCGAGTTGATGCAGGCGGGGCGAGTTCGACTGATACAGTTGATTACAGCCGGGGCCGAGCACCTGCGTTTCGAATTGCTGCCTTCAGGCGCTGTAATAGCCTCCAATCCCGGCGCGTTTTCCGAGCCGATGGCCGAACATATCCTGGGGATGGCTTTTGCGCTGGCAAAAAGACTTTGCGTAAATCACGCCAAATTGAGGCAGGGGGAATTCGATCAGAGAACGAACAACAGGGATTTGCGCGGGGCTGTATTCGGAGTGCTTGGATTTGGCGGGATAGGTCAGGCGGCAGCCAGGCTCATGCGGGCTGTCGGGTTGAGCATTTTCGCTATTAATTCGAGCGGACAAACAGGGGAAACGGTGGATTTTATCGGAACCCTCGACGATTTGGACTTTCTGCTCCAACAAAGCGACGTGTTCCTGGTTTCGATACCCCTGACCCTGCGGACCGGAGGGCTTATCGGCTCGCGCGAACTGGCCGTAATGAAGCCTGACGCCATCCTGATAAACGTGGCCCGCGGAGCCATAATAGACGAAGAATCGCTCTACCGGCATCTGGCCCAAAATCCCGGTTTCAGCGCCGGCATTGACGCCTGGTGGGCCGAGCCTTCGATGGGCGGCGGGTTCAAAGTTAACTACCCCTTCTTCGATCTGCCGAATTTTCTGGGCTCCCCGCACAATTCGTCCATTACTGCGGGTACGATGGCAAAAGCTATAAGGCTCGCCGCACAAAACGCGGCGGATTTTCTAAGCGGTGAAAAGGTGCGAGGGATTGTAAAAAAGGAAGATTATGTCAAAGGCTAACTTGTTGAATCCCTGGACTCACGAGCTTTCTCTGCGCATGAGGGGCAAATGCCGTGGCTGAAATCGGCTTCGGAGCGGTCGCTAATGTAGGCTTCGATCTGCTGCCAGTAGCCCTTGTCATCGCGTATTTTTTTGCACCAGGCGCAAATAGGCAACAGACCCTTTAGAACCTTGACGTTTGCAAGCGCTTTTTGGAGTTCCAGAATAAGCTCTTCTCGCTCTTTGCGCACTCGCTCCCGCTCTGTTATGTCTCTGGCAATGCAGGATATACCAACCAGCGACCCCGAGTCATCTCTGATAGGAGATATTGTTATTGAAGCATTGATGTAATCACCGTTTTTCTTCCTGCGTATTGTTTCATGGTGGAAAACGCTCTCACCACGACTTACTCTTGCAATCAGAGCAGGTATTTCATCGAGATTTTCCAGAGGTATATGTAAAGATGCCGGTTGTCCGATTGCCTCCGCTGCATTATAGCCGTACATGATTTCGGCTGCCATATTCCAACTCGTTATCAGTCCGGAAAGCGTCAGGGATACGATCGCGTCGTCAGTGCCTTCCACAATGGCCGCCAACTGCCTGTTTGACTTTTCCGCCTCGCGCCGCACATCCATTTCGATCTGAAGCTTACTGTTGGCTTCTACAAGTTCACTGGTACGTTCGTGTACAAGCTGTTCCAGGTAATCTCGGTATCTTCTCAATTCAAGATCTGTAACTTTTTGCACGGTAGAGTAGCGGATTGAGCGATCGAGAAGGTCCGGGGTAATTTGTCCTTTGACAAGGAAGTCGGATGCGCCGGCCTCCATGGCTTCTATATCCACATCGTATCCGCCCTGGCCGGTAAGCAGGATAATCGGTTTTTCGCACCCGCGTGAGGTTGCCTCGCGCAAAAGCTGGAGACCGTCTTTGTGGCCCAGGCGATAATCAAGGAGATAAACATCATGCTCAGAACGGCAAATCCCCTGTAAACCCGCCTCATATGTATTGACCCATTGCAGGTCAAAACTTGTCGATCTAATCTCCGAGAGCATGATTCGAAGCAGTGTATAATCATCCTCATCGTCGTCGATGAGAAGCACTCTGAAATATCGTTTCTCCATCCCGGTTTTCCTGCGGAGGTTACTTATGGAGTCAATTTGCAAGTCGGTATTATCTATGAGTAAACCTCTTTTGTGATCTGCGTCCGGACAGCAGTATAAGAGCGATCCCCACAAGGGCTACAACGCCCAGAATTGAGCTAAGCCATCTCCAGTCAATAAAATGCAGGCTCAAGACCGTTTGCCAGCTTCTTTTGAACCACCCCCCGAGCGGAATATCTTCCTTGCTGACCAACGGAACCGTACGTTTAGCCTGATCTGACACCAGAAAAACGATCTCGCCGATTTTCTGGCCCGCCTTGATTGGGGCTGTTACTTCGGGAGGCGAATTTATCTCCCACTTCAGCAGGTGTTTTTGGTTTTGCTGAACGAGAAACGAAGGATTTTCGGCAGGATAAACCTGAATTTCGTCCTTTTGTCCTTTCCATACCCTGGCTTTTGCCACTGCCTGGCCCTCCTGAAAAGGCTGGACCATAATGAACTGCCTGAATCCGTAGTTCAGCAGCTTAAGAGCTTCCCTTTCGCGAATAGCGGGGTTTTGTGCGCCCATAACCACAGCGATCAGCCGCATCCCATCACGCTTGGAAGTGGCGGAAAGATGGTATCCGGACGCTGCGATGTATCCCGTTTTAAGGCCGTCAATGGTCGAATCTTTGAGCAGAAGGTGATTTCGATTGTATTGATGGATGTTATTAAAAGTATATTCCTTCATCGAATGGTAGCTCAGCGCTTCGGGAAATGCTCTCAAGTAAGACGTATCCAGGGTGGCCATGTCTCTGGCGGTTGTAATCTGACCGTCGGCGGGTAATCCATTGGGAGTTAGGAATCGGGTATTGGTCATACCCAGTTCTTTGGCCTTTTGGTTCATTGCATCGACAAAAGTGTCCACGCTGCCGCTCAGATGTTCAGCCGCCGCTACGCAGGCATCGTTGCCCGAATCTACCGCAATACCCTTTATAAGCTCTTCGAGCGGAACATGGGAGCCGAGGCCGACGAACATTTTGGAGCCGCCGGTTCTCCATGCAGTTTCGCTGACCGGGACCTGGTCGTTTAGATGGATCCTGTCCTGCTTCATTCCTTCAAAAATAAGATAGAGCGAGGCAATCTTGGTGAAAGAGGCCGGCTCGATAGGTTCATCGGCATCTTGTTCAAAGAGCACCGTTCCGGTCGAAACTTCCACAAGCATGGCCGAGCGAGCATTTATTCGTCCGGGAGAAAGCTCCGCGGCGGTCCCCGCCTTCCCTTTGGCAGCTTCAACCATCCCTGGTGCGGTCATAGAGTGCTGCGCACCGGCTTTTGCATCTTCGGCGGATTGTTTTTTCGTCTTCCCGGCAATACCCTCGATGGGCGCGACCGAACAAACCATCACAAAAGCTAAAGAGAGCGCTAGAAAAAGCCGGAAGAAAAAATTTCTTCGCATTAATTTCCTTTCAAACGGTGAACTAAATTCTCTAGGATTCTGAGCCCAGCATCTTTATACTTCGAATCGGCAAATTTGACAATGATTGGCATTTTTCTCCATTTTTTTTGTGATAATCAAGCGGGTTAGTAGAAAATAGTCAAACAGCCGGCTTATTTTTTAGACTTTTTCCAATCTTGCTTCGTCTTAGCTCATGGCTCCTGTCGTTGCTCACGCGCCTGGTTTGATTTTTTTGCTTTGAGGAGATCGGAATGAAAAGATTGAGCGCTCTCGCTCTTGGGCTGATCCTGTTCGTGGTGTGGGCCCCTTCTGTGTGCGCACAGGCCGGCAACCCGGAAGGTTCTGTGCTTGTAGGCCGCATCACTTTCATCGATGGGCAGCTGCTGCGCTATGTTTATGATGAAAAGGACTGGGTCGCCACAGTGAAAGATGCGCCTTTCGGGCTTGAAGACGCCGTCTATTCCAGCGACACGGGAAAGGCGGAATTCAAGCTGCCCGAAGGAGTATGGGTGCGTACAGGGAGCGACACGCAGATACAGCTTTTAGTGCTTCGCGACGATCTGACGGAAATCGATGTTGCCTCAGGCACCGTCAGGTTCTACAACAAAAGTCAAAATACTCTGATTAAAACCACAACGCCTTTCGGATACGTGATGGCGCGGCCGGGCTCCGCATTCGATCTTTATGTAGGAGACGGATCGGCTGAAGTAATAAGCCTTGACGGCTCCGTTGACTTCGTTTTGGGAGATGACAAAGCCCGGTACTCGGTGAAGGCGGGAGGCGCCTCCATAATTTCGGACGGCAGGGTGACTGTCCAGGGAGACGGCCAGGTGGACGCCGCCTGGGATGAATGGAATCTCAAGCGTGAAGAGCTCTGGGCACAAAGGGTGCAAGTCAAGGGAGAGTCGATCGATAACCTGCCGGCCGATTTGCGCTATGACGCTTACGACCTCGACCGGAACGGAAAATGGGAAAAGGTCAACTACGAAGGCCGATATCAAAAATTATGGCGTCCGACGGCAGTTGCTGCGGGTTGGCAGCCGTTTACGGGCGGCAGGTGGACGGTATGGTACAGGGACAATGTCTGGATTCCCGAGGAACCCTTCGGATACGTGACGCACCATTACGGAAACTGGGTTTATGTGAACTCAGCCTGGTACTGGGCGCCTCCCGTGAAGGTCAGGGCGGGCAGCATCGGCAGAAGCGCTTCCTGGTATCCCGGACGAGTCTCCTGGATCCACTCGGACGCACATGTCGGCTGGGTCCCGCTCTCGCCCGCCGAGACATATTACTCCCATAACTATTGGGGGCCCGGGAGCATCGCCGTTGGCGCAGGAAGGGGAGGCGTCGGCATCAGCAGACTGGCTAACGCCGGTCATGCCGTTGTCGTTGCTCGCAGCAGCCTCTACAGCGTAAACAGCTACACCGGTGTCAGGCTCCATGGTGTCAACCGGAATACCATCTTAAGTAACTACGAGGCTGCGCCGGTTATCGGCGACAGGGTAATGCCAAATTACAGCACGATTCGCAACCGCTACATATATGACGTCAATCTGGCTCACTTGGCTGCCAAACCACACCAGGCAGTGGTCGACAGAATAAACATGAACATGGCGGCTGCCCCGAAGGGGAGGGGCGCCATTTCCGCCGTGGCGGTTCAGAGAAGTTTGGCCAGGATGAGTCGCGCTCAGCCGCTCAGAGATCCGCGTGCCATTCAGCGTGTTCAGAAACCCAGGATTTCGAGCAGGATCGTTCCCGAGAACATGGTTCACACGCCACGTTCCCAGGTCCAGTTCATCGAGCATACGCTAAAAACGCAGGGAAAACGGCCGCAACCGAGGCCCGGCATGAATTAACTGCAATAATGAAACCTCAATTTCGGTATTGAGAAAGGAGCCAGGACGATGGACGAATTCAAAAACGTAACGGTAATAAAAAAGGCCAACGTCTATTTTGACGGAAAGGTCACAAGCCGCAGTATCTTATTTGCAGATGGTTCCCGGAAGACGCTTGGCATCATGCTGCCCGGCGAGTACGAATTCAATACCTCGGAAAAAGAGATCATGGAAATACTTACGGGTGAGATGGATGTGCTGCTGCCGGGAGCCGCCGAATGGTTGACCGTCAAAGACAGTGAGACGTTTGTGGCGCCCGCTCAATCAAGGTTCAAGCTGAAGGTTAAAAAAGTTACCGATTATTGCTGCTCGTTTATCAAATAGCGCCCGCAGCTCAAGCAAAGGCTTCGTGTTCTTCGTTAGCAAAAAAGCGCCCGAAGCTGAAGTCAGCAGCATTGGGTTGCGTCGAGTTGCTGGGTTTCTTCAAACGCCGTCTCATCGTGTGCCATGACCACACGGTCTCGTCCCTGGTCTTTGGCTCTATAGAGCGCTTTATCGGCAGAATTCAGCATTGCTTTGACCGTCAGGCAGTTTTGTCCGTAAACGGCTACACCCAGGGAAATGGTTATTTGTCCCAGTTCTTTGCCATTGTGGAGCAGCTTTAGCTGCCGGGTCTTGTTTCGGATCTGTTCGGCTCGCTTTTGAGCTTCGTCTCCTGAAGCTCCCGAAAGAATAATGAGGAACTCCTCCCCTCCATAGCGGCACACAATATCTTCGCCGCGAACAGAGTTTTTTAGAAGGTCGCTTAACTCGGCAAGCAAGAGGTCTCCTGCCTCGTGGCCAAAAGTGTCGTTGAAGCGCTTAAAATAGTCCACGTCGAGAAGAATGGCGGAGAGCGCGGTAGAATGTCGTTTCGCTCGGTTTACTTCCCGGTCCAGGGATTCCTCCATGAAACGGCGGTTAAATAAACCCGTGAGAGGATCTTTGATCGATTGGGTGCGGAGCTTTTCACGCATATTCAGGTTGGCAAGGCCGAGACCGATGTGGTCGGCGATAGCTGTCGCCAGGCGTTGTTTTAAGAACAGAATCTTCCTGTGAGTTTCCGGGTATTCTATATCGGAGTGATTGCAGTGAAGATGAAACAAACCAACGATCTCACCCTGAGCTATCATCGGGACGCACAGGCAACCGGCGACCGGGGTTGTGTTCAAATGCTTGCAAAGCACGCCCCCGGGCTCCTCAACCAGGTGGACCTTCCCTTGTCGCAAGGCCCAGCAGTCATCATATTCGAATGTCTGCCCGCCGGCTGCAATACTGCCCCATGAAAATGCCGCTTCCAGGTGAGTTTTGGACTGGTTGAGCAGGTATAAGGAACCCGAATCCGATGGAAAAAGTCTTTGCACATAATTGCCCAGGACATAGTAGCTCTCCTCTCCCGAACCGCATACCTGGAGCAAATTGATCATTTCATTGAGAAGAGATATTTCATAGCTGCGTTGTTCCAATTCTTCGTGAGAACGCCTCAGTTCCTGCTCCGCCTGTTTTCGCTCGGTAATATCCAGAAACGATGCCACACTTGTCTTTGTATCCGGTATGGTCGCAACGGTCAAAAACATGTCCTTGTACTGCCCCTTGCTGTTCCTGAAACGAGTCTCGTAATTCCTGGGAGCAGCATGGGGATCGATTCTGCGAAGGCGGTGATACTCCTTCATCAGCACCACGAATTCATCGAGAAAACTCTGTCCAGCTCTTCTTCCCTTGGATTTCTTCCTTGGAGTACCCTGACATTCGTGCAAATTCGGTATTGCATATTGAGATTGTAGTGTCTTCCTCGATAATGATCGTCGCATTCCCGGTGTTTTCAAAGATGGTTCGATATTGGTTCTGAGATTTTTTCAGCGCTTCCAATGTTGCCTGATGCAGTTGCATCTCTTGTTGAAGCTCATTGTTGACCGCTTCAAGACTATGCAACGTTTTCCTGGTCTCGCTCAGGTTCGTGGCCACAGTGATGCTTCCGAGCACGGTATTGCTGCTGTCCTTCAAAAGGCTTATCGATACATCAAAAGGCAGGATAGAGCCGTCTTTTTCTTCATATCGATTTCATAGTTTTTGACGAATCCCTGGCCTTTCAATAGACTTAGCATCCCGTCGAGTTCGTCTCTATCCGCGTAGAGATCGTACGCTGTCTTGCCTCTTAGTTCCTCAAAGGAATAGCCGTAAAGAATTTCAGCAGAACGGTTCAATTTTATGAAGCGGCCTTGGGCATCCACTATGCCTATGGCATCAGGGGAATATTCCAGTACGTTTTCCAGATACTCTTTCGTTTGACGAAGCTCCTGCGTGCTGTGCCGGATTTCGGTAATATCATTGCCGACACAGTGAACTACATGCCTGGAACCATCATCATCCTGACCCTGCCGTCCGCGCCATTCAACAATTCTGATTTCTCCATTGCCGCAAACCAAGCCGGTCTCGATGCTCACCGTCTTTGGCCTGGGTCCGATAGATCCAAGTAGCCTGGCGAATTCATCGTGGTCGCTCTCCGGGATGACTGGATAACGATGGCCGCCCCGCCACCGACGCCCTGCACGTAACCGAGCGCTTCCAGCGGAAAGATTTCGGCCACATGGATATTGTGATCACGGTCGACGACCCGAAAGCCTACACCAAACCCTGGACTGTCAGCGAGCCGTTCAAACTGCTGCCCGATACCGAACTGCTCGAATATGTCTGCAATGAGAACAACAAGGACCTCCAGCAC
>CAVRZU010000051.1:0-13057 GCA_963725365.1 uncultured delta proteobacterium
TATCGAAACCAATCCCGTTGTCCTCGACAATGATCCGGAGCGACTGGTTATAGGCCGTACTCTGTATTGTAACGAGAGGCTTCTCCCCTTCCTTGTGGAACTTCAGGGCATTTCCGATGAGGTTTTGAAAAAGCTGGCGCATTTGCGTTGGATCGGCTGAAATGACCGGAAGGCTCCCGACATTTACCTCGCCGCCCGTCTTTACGATTCTTACCTCAAGGTCCGCAAGAACTTCACCGATGAGATAGGAAAGATCAACCTCCTTGAATGGTTCTGATTTTGTAGCAACCCTTGAGTAATCGAGAAGTCCCGTCAGCAGGGATTGCATTCGCTCCGTTGCGTTGAGCATTCTGTCCAGATAATCGTTTCCGGATTGTCCCAGAGATTCACCAGACTTCTGCCTGAGCATATTGCCAAAAGAGATGACTTTGCGAAGAGGTTCTTTCATGTCGTGGGCGGCAATGGAGGCAAAATCCTGGAGGGCCTGGTTACTCTGCTCAAGCTTTGCCATATATCTGTTTAGCTCGGTGGTGCGCTCCTGAACGCGCAATTCGAGTTCATCACGTGATTTACGTAGCTCATTCTCCATCTGTTCGCGCTCGGTAATATCGGTGTTGGTGCCAAACCATTGAAGCACTTCACCATCTGAGTTCTTTACAGGCAGCACGCGAGTCAGAAACTGCCGGAAACTTCCATCAGCCCCTAGC
The DNA here is from genome assembly GCA_963725365.1 of uncultured delta proteobacterium. Classification (GTDB taxonomy): domain Bacteria; phylum Desulfobacterota; class Syntrophobacteria; order Syntrophobacterales; family Syntrophobacteraceae; genus SbD1. Next base: position 708 of record CAVRZU010000051.1, read on the forward strand.
AGTGGGAAGACCATATCGAAAGGCTTGCCGGTAGCAATAGATTCTTTCCAGCGCTCAAGAACACCGGGTAAAGCATCCGTGTCATGAACACTCTGCCAGCCCCACCCTTCCATTTGTTCGGGTGTTGTTCCTGTATACTCGTACCATCGTAGGTTGTACCAATAGATGAATCCGTCAGCCCCCGCAATCCAGGCAAGCTGTGGAATAGAGTCGGCCATCACGCGGAAGCGCTCCTCGCTCTCGCGCACTTCATCTTCCATTCGTTTCCGGTCGGTGATGTCCCAGATGAGGCCGTCCACTCTAGCTGGTTGACCTAATTCATCCCTGAACAATTTTGCACGGGCAATTATGTAATGGACGCTTCCGTTCGGCCAGAGCGCCCGGTACTCCGTTTCGTATGGCGCGTCCTGTTCAATGGTTCGGTTCATTGCCGCCTTGAGTATGTCGCGGTCGTCAGGATGTACTGCGTTTAAGAACTCATCGGTGGTTCCGGTGAATTTTGCCGGATCAATACCTAGAAGATGACAGACTTGATCGTCAAAATGGCGTGTGTTTTCCATTAGATCCAGGGACCAAACCCCCATTTGAGCTGACTTCAGTGCAAGATCAAGCCGGGATTGGTTCTCCTTTAGCGCCTCATCGGTTCTGTATTTCGCCACGGCCACGGCAAGATAACCGGCAAGCCTTTCCCAAACGGCAATTGTCTCCGCGGAAAACATCCCCGTGCGCCGGTCGTTCAACTGGATAAGACCCAAACGTTCGGCGCCCAGGTGTAGCGCAATCAGCGCAACCGACTCGTAGCCTTCACCGTTGCAACGGTTGCGTGTCCTGGTCTGTCTGTCATCAGCATTGGTAGCGGCCAGAAGCCGCGTGGTGCTGTTGGCCCAGAAGCTGCCACCAGGTGAAAAGAAAGGCTTTGATAGATCGACTCGTCCGAGAATGACATTTCCGCACATGCATTCGATACGCGGACTGCCAAGGCTGTCACGAATGATGTTGCCCATGGCGTCTTTTGCGCAAAGACTATTTTCCAGTCTAACAAACTCTTCCGGGAAGCCACGCGCCTCAAAATAGGGGAAATCCTCCCCTTCATCAACCGTATGCCCACCGCCTCACATCCCGACTCGTGCTGAAAGAATGTTGCAGCGGCCTTGACCATGTCGGCAATACCGGAGCTTTGGTTGATAATCTTGAGGATTCCGATAGTGGCCTCGCGCTCCATTTCCGCTTGCTTGCGCTCGGTGATATCGGTGTTGGTTCCACACCATTGCATGACGTCGCCATTCGCGTTTTTAACCGGCATAATACGGGTCAGAAAATCGCGGAAGCTGCCGTCAGCGCCTCGCAATGGAAATACCATGTCGAACGGCTCGCCAGTAGCGATAGAGTTTTTCCACTGCTTCAAAACACCGGGCAGGGTTTCAGGATTGTGCACGCTCTGCCAGCCCCAGCCTTCCATCTGTTCCGGAGTGGTTCCGGTATAATCGTACCAGCGCTGGTTGTACCAGAAGATATATCCGTCAGCTTCCGCAATCCACGCAAGCTGTGGAATGGCATTGGCCATAGTCCGGAGGCGGTCCTCACTCTCACGCAGCGCCTCCTCCCCCCGCTTGCGCTCGGTAATGTCGCGCCCATAGATATTGAGATACCCAAAGTCGCTCACAGGCACCAGCAGCAGTGAGTAGACCACCTCTTCGCATTTCAGTTCTATTTCTTTGGAACAGCCGGAACTGAGCGCCTGGAACGTATGTTGCCGCAAATCACCTGGAAGTGTTTCGTCATGTTTCCAACCTAAAGACTTCAAAAAAGGCGTACTACTCCTGTTGGCATATAGCAGTTTGCCGTCACCGGATATTCTTAGAATCGGGTTTGGGTTTTCATCCGGAAACCGGGCAAGACTTTCGATTGTCTCAAGCATCTGTTGACGCTCGGTGATATCCTCGCTGAAGATCACGATGCCGCCTACATCACCCGTAGCGTTATACCAGGGCCGCACCTCCCAGCGAAGCCACTGAACCGACCCATCGGCCCGCTCGAATCGGTCGGCATCGGCACTCACTACTTCACCCTCGAGCCCTCGGCGATGCACTTCCTTCCAGTACTCTGGAATTTCCGGGAACACCTCGTAGTGCGAAAGTCCGCTCAGATCGGTTTGTTCAAGGTTGTAGCCGGTAAGCCACCGCCGGCTGGCGCTGAGATAGCGCATCGAGCGATCAAACATTGCCAGTGATGCAGGCGCGTGATCGATGAAGAGGTGCAACTGTTCCTCACTTTCGCGCAATGCCTCCCTCGCTCTCCGCCTCTCGGTAACATCATGGAAAACGAGCACCACACCGGAAACCCCACCGTCTTTATCCATGATCGGAGCCGCGCTGTCCTCGATGGGAATCTCCCGCCCATCACGGGCGATGAGGGCCGTATGATTGGCCAGGGCAACCATGCTTCCTTCGCGTATAACGCGTTCAACTACATCCTCGGCGGGCCGGCGGGTCTTTTCATTTATAATCCGAAAAACATTCCCGATTGGCTGATGTGCAGCTACTCCCGGTTCCCAGCCCGTCAGTTTTGCGGCAACAGGATTGAGAAAGGTGACCTGGCCGGAGCCGTTGGTAGCGATCACCGCATCGCCGATACTGTTGAGCGTGACTTGGGACCACTCCCTGCTGCGTTCCAACTCCTGTTCTGCCCGCCTTCGTTCGGTAATATCGCGGTTTGTCTCCAGAACTCGTTCCACACCATCTGAGTCGTGAACAAGCTGATGGCGGGACGAAACGATGACTTCCTGCCCATCGCGGGTGCGGTGTTTTAGCTCCCCTTCCCAGAATTTCTGCGCGCGCAGCTTGGCCTCGATCTGAGGCCACGGTTCGGGGGGGATAGTTTTCAGCAAATCGTGAGTGACCTGGCCCACGGCCTCTTCTTGCGAATAGCCATAAAGTTCTTCCGCTCCCTTGTTCCAGCTCTCGATACGGCCTCCGAGTTGCCAAACGATAATGGCATCATAGGATAAATGCAGCAGTTCGGCCTGGCGTTGCAACAATACCTCAGCTTTTTTTCGCTCGGCAGCAAGCCTTGACTGTTCCTCTGCCTTGTGTGCCCGTGCCTGGGCGCGATATGCCGCTTCGGCCAAATAGGAGATCAGAGCGCAACTGGAAAGAAAAACGACCATGCTTATCAGGTCGGCGGAATTAGTAATGGCGAATTGGCCAACCGGCTCAATCCAGAAATAGTCGGCAAGGGCGGCTGAGACTATCGTGGCCACCAATCCTGCGCTCATACCCCCATATAGCGCCGCAACCGCCACGGCTGGGTAGAAGGTCAGGTAGGCGGCACGGACCTCAAGAACTTGCAGGAACTGCAACCGAATAGCAGCCGCGATGACAGCGACGAGAACACCTACTGTGCAACGGAGCCATAGCGGACGGTTTGTTCGATCCCATACCATGAGATTTCCCCTGTTTGAACAGAGAGAGCCATCGATCCCGGCAGGTGCTCGCTCTCCCCATGGTCAACCTGTTTTAAAGCTGCTGTGACTTTTTATCGAGTGCAACGTGTGTCTCAGAAAATCCTCAGAGCACCCTGCAAGTCTCCCCTTATTCTTCCAATGTTATGAGAATCCAGTATGGAATACTGTTTTGTGGAGATTACTGGATTATTGACATGGTAGTAGAATTAGTGCAAGAAGGCACTACCCATTCTGATGCGCATTAAATACCCATTCCTAGTGGGTATTTATCACCTTTGAATGGAGCCGGACGAGGGGAGCCCATCCCCGAGAAACATGCGGGTTATTGGAGGCTCAAAAGGTAGGTTCTAAGGTTGGCTCCTCCGCCTCGTAATCCCAGTTTTTTTCGGATGTTGTCCCTGTGGCGGCACACAGTTTTCTCCGAGATGCCGAAGAGTTTGGCTATTTGGGAGGTTGATCTGTCGTCTCTTATGAGGGCTGCGATCCGAATTTCAGCAGAGGAAAGATTGGCATATTGAACTGCAAGAGTTCTGCCAAACGAAGAAGTGATCTCGTTTATGTGGGACTCCAGAATCTTCATCCAGGTCATTTGGGCGCTGTTCAGATTGCTTTGATTCAATTTTTCCATATAGGGGAGGATAAGATTCCTGACATTTGCCAGTACCGACTCCACTAATTCTTTTCTATCCTCTTCTCTTTGTCTCAGCAAGACTCTCAGCGCGACATTTACCTCTTCCATGTTTTCCGTTTTCTCTCTCAACGCATGGATAGTCGAGTCGAGTTCGTTGTTTGACTGTCGAAGGGCATCCTCAGTCCGTTTTCTCTCGGTGAAGTCCTCGCTGAAGATGATTATGCCGCCCACCGCACCCGAGGCGACATACCATGGACGGATCTCCCACGCAATCCATTGGGTGCTGCCGTCGGCCCGCTCGAAGGGGTCTTCCTTCGCGCGTTCCACCGCGCCTGCCAGGCAGCGGCGGTGAATTTCTTTCCATCGTTCCGGGATCTCGGGGAAGACATCATAGTGGCTGCGCCCGGCAAGTTGCTGCCCAAGGAGACCGTAGTCGGAGATCCAACGCCGGCTGACCGCCACGTATCGCATATTCGAGTCCAGCATGGCAATCGCTGCCGGGGCATGCTCGGCGAACAGCCGCAGTTGCTCCTCGCGCTCGCGCAGCTCAACTTCGGCACGCCTGGAGTACGAGATATCGCTTATGGACGTCCGAGCGAGCCCCTTACCGCTTGCATCCTTATGAATATACTATCTAGCCTGGCGTAGAACTCCTCTCCGATTCCCGTCGTCAACCTCACCTCACAGGCCTGGCGCTCCCCGGTCTTGAAGACCTTCGCCAGGTGCAAATGAAAGGCGTTCCTGTCTTTCTCAATAACATACAAGAAAAAAGGCACATCGAGAATGAGGGCTCTTTCCTTGCCCAACAGCTTTGCAGCGGTCAGATTGGCTTCAACGATGAGGCCTGTCCGGTCGAAAGTCAGATAGCCGACGGGGGCAAAGTCGTAGAGATCGGCATAGCGCATGCGGGATTCATCGAGTTGGACCTGGCTCCGGCGAAGCTCCTCGTTTTGCATCTCGAGCTCAATCTGGTGAACCCGCAGTTCATGGACAAGCACATCCGAATCTTCGGTGGAAATCTCATCGGGCAGGTCCACTTGAGACCGCAGTCTCTCTTCGGATTGCCTTCGCAAAGTGTCGTCATCGCCTCTGTTTTTCATAAGAATTATCTACGTCCGGAATAGTCGTGGTCAAGTCCGAGGTATCTCTGAGAACTCCTCCTCCATACCTTTCCTGCAGGAACAAGGTGCGTTCTGTACAAACAGCCGGAGTTTAAGGCGCTCGAAAGCACTTGATTGTAACATTGGGGGCAGCATTTACCATAATGGTATTGAGGCCTGGTAAGGAAGATTGTGTCTTGGCTCAGCGGTTCTGGAGAAGACGGTGTTTCAAATCAGGTGAAGGCAGTATTCATGTGGTGAGCTGACAGTATTCCCGGAGCCTGCCCTGCCCACCGGATTCCGACCGGCGATTGAAGAGGGGGTCGTTTGAACTCTTACTTCGAAGCCCTTACTTCAATGTACTTTCCCTCCCCCTTCAAATACCGAGTTTTCCCCAATTGAAGAATTTTTAATACGATATAAACTTGCGCCATTGGCTTTGGAGACGATTCAAATCACAGTTGGACCTTCGTCATGGCTGCTCGGCATGGGTCAATTTCAAGCAATATGATCCGCCCGGGCGATTCTGGTCGTTGCCTCTCATTGGCGTTGGTTGTCTGCGTGAGTCCATTTGGATAATGAATCTGTCGCTTGTTTGCTCATTTTAGAATAAGGAGGTAACCCCTTGTTAGAAGTTCTTGCAACTATCAGAGAAGGCATCCCCGAACTTTTCCCGGAAGCGATGGGATTCGAGATCGTACCGGATACACTACTGAATGACATTCCGGAATGGGACTCGATGACATCGGTCAATTTCAAAGTTTTCCTGGAAGAGACATTCCGGGTGAGCATTCCCGATGACCTGCTGGAAGGTGGATCTACAATAGGCGAGGTAATATCCTTCATTAGAAGGGGAGAATAGTAAGAAAGTTCAAACTGCTCTCCAGGATAAACAAGATGCGGCCGGTTCTGATTGTGGAAGATAACCCCGTTTTTCGTACCGTCCTCAAAGGTATACTGACGGCCAGAATCCCATCAATCGTCGTCGAGGAGGCGTCCAACGGCGAAGAGGCCCTCATTCAATTCCGGAAAATCGATCCCTTCCTGATCTTTATGGATATCAGGTTGCCCGATGGGAGCGGACTGGAAATTACCCGGACAATCAAAAAGATCGATCCGGAAATAGAGATCATCATCCTCACGAGCCATGATATGCCCGAGTACCGTGAAGTGGCTTTCATGAATGGAGCGAGCCATTTTCTGATTAAGGGAAACCTCAAAATCGATGATGTTATTTCGCTGGTCGCAGCTGCATTGATTTCAAAAGAGAAGAAATACCGGATTGCGCATCCGATCAATTGAAGCGATGGTGCTTTATAATCATGCTTAGATGAAAGCCTACGAACACCAGGGGCAGCAAAACGAAGTACAGCTCTCCTGAATCTGTATTCTCTGTTTTCGGTCTATCCTTTTCGTATTTCGGACCATATCTAAACAAATCGATAGCGACTCTTTCCGGCGGGGAAAATGGTGACGAAGATGTTGATGGTTCTATCTGAGTTCGAGCGGGATAAGGTCTCTCCAATCAGCATGAAGCCTCTATCCGGCGACAGATCTTTTCTCTGGACACTTGCATCAGCCAACAGTCCGCTACGTATCTTACCGGTCATTTCCGAAGAACTCTGCAGGTAGCGTTCGCACACTTGGATATGGAAATTTATTCTCACATCATTGCTGCATGCAGTAGCCTTTTCTTGCTGAAAATACAGTTGTGGTGAGTAGAAATAAACGATTGACCTAATATCATTTCCTCGGGCTGGTGATATTTATGAGCATAGATATCAACCGCAAAATAAAGTAGAAAAGCCCTGCAAAAGAAAACGGATGCAAGCTATATGGCGGGGATTGTTGCGAACAGGTAAAACGTAACCATGCAAAGGATAGCTTACTGATGCTCGACAACGCGAAAATTAAGAAGGTTTCTACCTTAAAGCGAAAAATTGCTGCGACGGAACAGGAAAGCGAAGGAACCAGCTCGACAAACATTCCGGACAGAAATCAGCCGGTTTCCTTCGATCCTTTCCGCCTGTACCTGGGAGAGATCAAGCGATATCCGCTCCTCAGCAGAGAAGAGGAAACGGTTCTGGCTATCCGCTATCGTGAAAAGGGCGATATCGAAGCCGCCAACAAGCTGGTCACCGCAAATCTCAGGCTTGTGGTCAAGATCGCCATGGATTTTCAACGATACTGGATGCAGAATTTGATGGACCTCATCCAGGAGGGCAATGTCGGGCTAATGAAAGCGGTGAATAAATTCGATCCGTATAAGGGTTATAAGTTTTCCTACTATGCCTCATTCTGGATCAAAGCCTACATAATCAAGTTCATAATGGACAACTGGAAGCTCGTCAAAATCGGGACGACCCAGGCCCAGCGCAAACTGTTTTTCAACCTGCGCAAGGAAAGAGAAAGACTTGAAGGCCAGGGAATCGAGGCTTCCCCCAAGCTGCTCGGTCACAGGCTCGACGTTAAGGAGTCTGAGGTCGTCGAAATGGACCAAAGGCTCAACAGTTGGGAGATATCTCTCGACAGCCCTCTTAAAGACGACTCAGAGGATACGCACAAATCTTTTCTGCCCTCGGACGACCTTCCCGTCGAACGATCAGATGGCTGACAAGGAAGCCAAGACAATCCTCCATGAGAAATTGCGCTTTTTCGGAGAGAGGCTCAGCGGCAAGGAGGCTGCGATATTTGACAAGAGGCTTCTTGCCGAAGAGCCCCTGACCCTGCAGGAAATCGGGGAGAAGTTCGGGATCAGCCGTGAACGCGTGCGCCAGATCGAAAGCCGCCTTATGAAGAAGCTGAAAGCCTACTTGGAAGATGAAATCGCAGACATCGACCTGCTGCAGGAAAGCATGATAGAGATTTAGGATCTTGTCATTAGACTGGACGTTATGAAAACCATCCAGTTCTGTGGATGGCCGACACCGTGAGCGTTAGGACTTCTAATAAATATGTAAGTTTCTTACAACTAAAAGGATCGTTGCATGGATGATTCCAAAGAATGTCTAATCACTAGCTCTACCAGTCCGCAAAACATGCTAAAGGTACTCCTAATCGAGGATGATAATGATGATTACGTGCTGATAAAAGAGATGTTATCAAATACTTATTATTCTGGAGCAACCATCTATTTAGCACAAGCCTATTCCGAAGCATTAAATATTATTAGAAACGATCATCTAAATCCATATGACGTCTGCCTCATTGATTATCACCTCAATACAGGCACTGGATTAGATTTGATTAGTGAGGCCATAAAACAATCGACAAAGACACCACTCATTCTACTTACTGGCCATGGAAGCTATGAACTTGATTTAAAAGCTATGGGATGTGGAGTTGACGATTATTTAGATAAGTCAGAAATTACTCCACAGTTACTGGAACGTTCCATTCGATATGCTATCGAACGCAAACGTTCACAATTAAAACTTATTCAACACGAAGAACATCTTGAACAATTGGTTGAAGAACGAACGAATGAATTGATAATTAAACGAGATAAACTTCATAAAATACAGATTGAGCACGAAAAACTTATAAAATCATTGAGTAAGGCATTGGCAAATATACAAGCTCTGCAAGACATTGCAACCTACAGCAGAGATGTTGTCCTTTTCGTAAGACCTTACGATGGGTGTATCCTTTATGCCAACGACGCCGCAACAACAGTTTACGGCTACGACCACGAGGAATTGTTGACAATGAGTATCTACGACCTGCGCACTTCCGATGCTCTGGAGCTAACCGCCGAGCAGCTTGCCGAGGCCGAAACACGCGGCATTCTTTTCGAAGCAGTTCACAGGTCCAAAGACGGCAGCAGACTCCCCGTAGAGGTGAACTCCCGAGGGGCAACTATCTATGAAACTCGCGGCTTGGTTAGCGTAATTCGAGACATCACCGAAAGGAAACAAGCTGAGGCAGAGCGGGAGAAACTTATCTCGGATCTTCAAGAAGCACGTTCTTGGATTGGCGCCGGTTTGCACCCTGTGAAAAACCTCAGGAACTGAACAAATCGGGTCAATTTCAGCGGGCTCTGAGTTCAAATTGCTGGTTTATCAAAACCCTCTTGCGCTTCTGGGCCGGCTACAAGCATGCGGGCCTCTTCGAGGTATTTGACAATGATGTCTACAGAACGCGTAAAGTTCAGTCCGCAGCTTTTATTCTTATTTCTACCGAGTGTTCCCGATGGTCGTCAACGAGGGGAACCGCCTTGTCTTGCTGCACGACGTTATCAACTGTGACGCTCATTTCACCGGTGCCTGTTTGCGTTTGTAGAACGGCAATGTGGTAGACCGTCTCCCGATACCTGTAGTGCATCTTGAACCCCTCCCAATCCGCTGGGAGACAGGGCGTAAAATGCAGTTTATCGACTTCAAGTCTTAGCCCCAGGAGTGATTCCACGATCAGCCTGTACAGCCAGGCAGCCGAACCCGTATACCATGTCCAGCCGCCTCGGCCGGTATGGGGCGGCACCGCGTAGACATCGGCTGCAACAACGTAGGGTTCCACTTTGTAGGTGGCGGTCTCCTCGTTGGATCTTGCATGGTTCACCGGGTTGATCATGTTAAAGAGTTCCCACGCGCGCCGGTTGTCCCCCAGGCGAGCGAAGGCCATTACCGCCCAGATGGCCGCATGTGTGTACTGGCCGCCGTTTTCTCTCACGCCGGGGACGTACCCTTTGATATAGCCGGGATTGAGCGCCGACTTGTCGAAGGGCGGTTCCAAAAGTTGGACCAGCCCGTGCTCGCGGCGAACGAGCCGCTCGTCCACCGCTTCCATGGCAATGCGTGATCGCTCGACGTCTCCAGCACCGGACAGAACGGACCAGCTCTGCGCAATCGAATCAATCCGGCATTCGGGGTTGACCGACGATCCAAGCGGGGAGCCGTCGTCGAAGTAAGCGCGGAGATACCACTCGCCGTCCCAGCCATGCTTTCGATATTGCGGCGCAGCACCGCAGCCTCCTTTACGCAACGCTCGGCAAAAGACACGTCGCCATGCGTGCGGGCAACCTCGGTGAAGCGCATGAGCACTTCATACAGAAAAAATCCCAGCCATACGCTTTCGCCTTTGCCGTGTTCGCCCACCAGGTTCATGCCGTCGTTCCAATCACCGGAGCCGATGAGCGGCAGGCCGTGCTCACCGAATTTGAGGCCGTTCAGGATGGCCCGGACACAGTGTTCGTAAAGACTCGCCGCCTCTTCGGAGCGCCCGGGCAGATCGTAATAAGAGTCTTCATCCTCATTTACAGGGCGGCCCTGGACGAAGAGGACGGGCTCATCCAACACGCCGGTGTCCCCGGTGGTGAGGACATAGCGGCACGTCGCGAGCGGCAGCCAGAGGTAATCGTCCGAACAGTGAGTACGAACACCCCGACCCGTTGGAGGATGCCACCAATGCTGGACGTCTCCTTCCGTGAATTGACGGGACGCGCACAGGAGCAAGTGCTCGCGCACGAGATGTGGCCTGGCGTGGATGAGCGCCATCGAGTCCTGCAACTGATCCCGGAAACCGAAGGCGCCTCCGCGACTGGTAGTATCCGCTTCTTGCCCAAAGACGGCACGCCAGGGTCTGGTACAAAAGCCAGCCGTTGGCCAGCACGTTTAGGGACTGGTCGGGCGTTTCCACATTTACCACGCCGAGGCAATGGGTCCAGTGCTGCCACACCACATCGAGGGCGCCGCGCGCAGCGGTTGATCCTCGAAAGCGATTGACCAGGTTTGAGGCATCGCCGGCATCTCGCCCTACGCCGAGCCTGAAGACAATCTCACGTTCTTGCCCGGCGGTCAGATCAAAGCCGACCTGGATTGCGGCGCAGGGATCCAGGGCCGCGCCCACCTTGCCGGAAAGGCGCATACGCGTCATGGCGGCAGGATCGCGCAGCGTGCCATTGTGACCCAGAAACTCAGTCCGATCGCCGGTTACGGTGCGAGACGCCTCGTCCACGTCGAAAAAGGCAGTCCGGTCGCGAAACGCAGTGTTATAAGGGTTGCGAGCAAAGATTGCGCCGCTTTTCGGGTCAATTTCGGTGATCACGTGCATGCTCGATTTTGGCCGCAGGTCGCCCAAGGACCCATTCCGGCATATCCGGTAGCGGAGAGCCGGCGGGATCGCCCGACTCGTTACGTACCTTGAGCACCGTGAACTTGAGCGGCGAGACCAGCGTTACGTAAACCCACATCTCGGAGCGGATGCCGCGCTCCGTATGCTCGAAGACACTGTAGCCGAAGCCGTGCCGGGTGACGAAGGCGTCATTCCCGGAGGACAGCGGGCTGGCGACGACATGGTGACGCTCTTCATCACGGATGTAAAATGCCTCTCCGCTCGAATCGCTCACGGGATTGTTATCCCAGGGAGTCAGGCCCTAACTCGTGGGCATTCTCGCTCCAGGTATAGGCACTGCCGCTCTCTGAGATCACTGTCCCGAATTGCGGGTTGGCCAGCACGTTTACCCACGGCGCAGGCGTCACCTGCCCTTGCCCGGTGGTAACGACGTACTCGCGCCCATCCCTGGGGTGAATCCACCCAGCCCGTTAAAGAACTTCAGTCGTGGCGAGGCAGCGGGGCGACCGCCAGGGATCTCCGAGCGGTGGGTTCGGGTCGGGGCAAGGAGGGGCACGTTAATTTCACCTGGATGTGGCTGTTGATCTGGTCCTCCAGTGACCCAAGCCTGTCTGTGATGATGGCGCGAGCGACCGTCTGGACCACCGGTGGCGTTCACCCATCAGCATATTGATCTGCTGGTACAACTGGCGGCGCTAGCGGAGAGAGCTCGTGCATCGCAGCCGCACGGCGCATCGCTGGCCGCGCCGAACAGATTCGGTCCGCGACTGAGAGGGCGCTACCCCTGTTCGGCCGCCGCCCTGGGGGCGTGGGTGACGTAGCCCTGGCTGTGGTCGGAAGGCGATCGCGGCCGTTTGTTTTGACGGCCGTCGCGGGGTCCCCGATCTCGTCGCTTGCCCTGGTGATTTGGTTGGGATGGATGGGGCCAGCTGAGGTGCATGGCAAGGCACACGCAGCGACTCGCTGGATTCCGACCCGTGGTACGAGTGGTGGCACTCTCAGCTCCGCGAGCGAACCCCTTTTGGGCACGCAGCTTCCTGGTCAGTCTCTCTCTCCGTCGATGCTCGACCTCCTCTGACCAATTCTC
>CAVRZU010000052.1:0-16369 GCA_963725365.1 uncultured delta proteobacterium
TCGGCGGCGAAAGAAAAATCTTAACGCAACAGCCTTGGGGTCGCAGGCCGCCCCCGTTTTTATTCCCGCTTCCCGCTTCCCGCTTCCCGCTTCACGCTTCCCGCTTCACGCTTCACGCTTCACGCTTCACGCTTCACGCTCCTTGCTTCTCGCTTCCTCCACCGCCGGGAGGATGATAGTAAGGTTAAGCCCTCCACCGGGAGCGTTTGCCGCCGACACCTGACCTCCATGCAGCCTCACCGCACGCTCGGTAATGGCCAGCCCCAACCCTGCCCCCCCTGCTTTCTGTCACGGGCATCCTCCACCCGGTAAAAGGGACTAAAAATGTCTGCCAGCGATTTTTCCGGTACCCGGCCCCCTGTCGAGCACTTCGATCACGGAGCTTAGAAGACCCCCACGTTGTTCACATAGCAATTTGACCATTATTTCAGTGTTTTCAGCAGTGTGACGGACTGCATTGCGCAGTGCGTTTTCCACTGCGCTGCGCAGCAATTCCCTGTTCCCAGCACGAAACAATTCCCGGATGAAACAAGTCGAACGCTGCAATTTCGTCCTCGAGCCTCGAAGTCGGCGTCAGCCGCCAATTCTTCAAGCAACTCAGCCATATTGACAGGCGCCTTGTCAATTTCCTCCGCACCGGACTCAAGTCGGGCCAGCACCAGCAATTTGCCTATAAGCGCATTAAGCCTGTCAGCTTCCAGTTCGATTCGGTCCAGTGCATTGGCTGCGTCCCGGCCCTCACGCCGGTGCGCAATGTCCAGGGCAAGGCTCAACCGCGTAAGGGGCGAACGGAACTCGTGAGAGATATCCCGAAGGAGACGTTTCTGCGAACTGATCAGGGATTCTATCCGCTCGGCCATCTGGTCGAAATCTCTGCCAAGCTCTGTAATCTCATCATGGCGCCTGCCTAAAACGGCGCCCACCCGGACTTTAAGATCTCCATCGGCAAGACGGCGCGCCGCCGCCCCAAGCTTGCTGATTGGCTTTGCGATATGGCTTGCAAGCCAGTAGCATACCCCCCCGGCAGTGAGAAAAATGAATATCAGGTTCATTGCCAAAGAACTTAATCCACGCGTGAGAAAATGGCGCTCAGGCAGCCCGGCGATCAGGGTATATTGTTTGCCGCTCGCCCCACTGATCTGTTGGGCAGTGAAAATCAACTCGCCGGACCGCTGGTAATCCAGCCCGTCGCTCCTGTGGTGTAAAGATAACTGCTTTACCACTTCGGGAACCGGCCATTCGCTCAACTGCTCATTGTGTTCGTCGAACAGGAAAAAACGGATGCCGATTGCTTTTTCAAGTTCATTTATATAATCGAGAAAGGCGCTTTTTCCTTCACGCTCGTATATCTCGACCGCGGATTGGCCGGAGAGTCTGATAGAATTGCCCGCAATACTGATCCAATGACCGGCAAACGAGCCGGATTGCAACCTCAGATGGCCTTCGATACGGGGGTGTACGACAAATCTGAGCCAGGGGAGCGTGAAGAATGGATGTGATTCTGTGGCCACTGCCGATAAAAAAGAGGCAAAGCTTGTCAACGCCATCGCCACCCAAAACCAGACGAAGATTTTTACAAAAAGGGTTCGCATGGAAAAATTCCCTCCAAATACCGGCCAGTCCTCGATCCTTCAGGTCCGCCAACTCAGTCCTCAGTCCTGTGTCCTTGGCTGAGCAGGATTTACATAAATATACCCGGCGCCCCTCACAGTTTTTATCCGTTCAATTTCTCCGAGTTTATGGCCGAGCTTCTTGCGAAGACTGCTCAAATGAACATCGACACTGCGGTCGTAAGCGGTGAGACCACGGCCCAGAACGCCCTCGGCAAGTTGTTCGCGAGTTACGACGTGACCTGCCGCCCGCAGAAGCATCTCGAGAAAACCGAATTCAACGGAGGTCAGATCGATCCGCTCACCGCCACGGTTCACAACCCGGGTTCCCGTATCGAGTTCGATATCCCCTACACTGATTACTTCGGGCAGGGAAAGGGACTCGTGCTTGTCATTGCGGTCTTTGGTCCGGCGAAGAATGGCCCTGATGCGCGCAATAAGCTCTCGGGGGTTGAAAGGCTTGGGCAGGTAATCGTCGGCGCCCATTTCAAGCCCGACAATGCGGTCCACGTCTTCATCCCTGGCCGTCAGCATGAGGACCGGCGTATCCAATTGAGAACGCAGACGCTGCAAGACCTCAAAGCCATTCATACCGGGCAGCATTATATCGAGAACGATCAGGTCGAACCTGCCCGCCTCGGAGACAGCCAGCTCCAATCCCTGCTCCCCATCGTAAACCGAAGTGATCTCGAACCCTTCCGGCTCGAGATAATCACTTAACAATTCACACAACTCGGTATCATCGTCTATTACCAAAATGCGGCTCATTGGCGCCTCACTCCGTTCGGGGTTACGGGTCATGGGTCATGTGTCAAAATGATGAGTGATGAATGATGAACAGGAGCGGGGTTTTCACTCAGCACTCCGCATTCATCATTTGAGCGAATGACCCCGAACATGCCTAAACCTTTTGCAAAAAAACGTCAAGCAGCGAAAAGTGACGCCGAAAACAGCAATCCATAACGCTGAGTTGTAAATATAATCCGTTGCTTTGGGTTAATCTTCAGGTATCCTATGACCTTGACACAGAAGAGGATCGGTTGAGTGGAAAAATTAAGGAGGAAGTGAAGCCAATGAGTGATGTCGCATAATAGGCAGCACATTCTTAGGCGAGGTCCGGCTCGGTCAAACCGATTCGCGGCTGTCGCAGTTTTGGAGGCATTCGTTGCGCCCGATTCCGAGCTTTAAATATCTCGTCATCTGCCTGGTTTTTGCCTGTGCGCTTGCAGGCTCCAATCAGGCGGAGGCATCCTTGAAGGTTATCGTCCTGACTGACGCATCCGGCTTGGGGGACAAAGGCTTCAATGATGTCTGCTGGCAGGGGGTGCTGAAGGCTAAAAAGGATTTCGGCATCGACGCACAGTTTCTCCAGTCCAGGGAACAGGCCGACTATGCCTCTAATATAACACTGGCTGCCGGCACGGCCGAAATTGTAGTAACTCTTGGATATCTGTTTACGGACTCGCTGAAGGACGTAGCCCCTCATTTTCCGAAGACCCGTTTCATACATATAGAAGGCGATATACCGGCAGGAAATGTGGCGAGCTTCGATTTCAAATCCGAGGAAGGTGGATTTCTGGCCGGTCTGGTTGCAGGCCTTTTCACCAGAAAGATGATGGTCGGAGTTGTGGCGGGAATGAGTATACCTCCCGTTGAGGCTTATGTCAGCGGGTATCGGGCAGGAGTCAAAACGGCGCAAAAGGTGCGGGGGCAAAACATCAAGGTTATCGTTGCCACAGCAGGGTCCTTCAATGATCCGGTCAAAGGAAAAGCAATGGCGATGGCCATGATTGACAGGGGAACAGATGTGATCTTTCGTGCTGCGGGGAATACGGGAATCGGCGTTACGGAGGCGGTCAAAGGCGCCGAAGGCGTTTACATGATTGGCGAAGATCTCGATCAGGATTCGGAAATTCCGGGCCGGGTTCTTACCAGCGTCCTCAAAAGGATGGATGTCGCGGTCTACGGAGCGATCCGGGACGCGATCGACGGACGTCTCAAGGGAATGCACCGCTGGTTGGGCGCCGCAGAGGGCGCCATAGACATAACCGGGATGAAGTATTCGAGGCAGCTTTTTGACCCGGCCGATCTCCAGCGCATAGCAAAGGCGAAAGATCTTCTTGCAAAAGGCCAATTGACCGTTCCGAAACAATACAACGAGGTGGATTCTTTTGCAGCGCCGGATCTGTGATATCGAATTCAGGAATATCTCAAAAAAATTCGGCAGCTTTTATGCGAACCGGGACATTTCCCTCCAAATAGCCAGGGGAGAGATCCTCGCCATCGTGGGGGAAAACGGGGCCGGAAAGACGACCCTGATGAACTTGCTTTTCGGGCGTCTGCGGCCCGATTCGGGGTCTATAGTCCTGCGGGGCATTCCGGTCTCGTTCCGAAGTCCCCGTGAAGCCATCAGGGCCGGTATCGGAATGGTCCACCAGGATATCCTGTTCTTCCCCCAACTTTCGGTGCTCGAAAACATAATCCTCGGCCGTGAAACCGGATGGCCCTCTTTTTACCCCCGGATACTCAGAACCGGCCCTGCGAGGCGGGAAATCCAACGAATCCAGGACTCGCTCGGTTTCCACCTGGAGATGGACCGGAAGGCAAAAGAACTTCCCTTCGCCAGCCGGCAGCAAATAGAACTTGTAAGGATGCTCTACAGGGGCGCCGAAATTCTGATCATGGATGAACCCACGAGCCTTCTTTCTCCGGACGAAACCGAAAAGTTTCTCAACCTGATGAAATCCCTTCGCGCGGGTGGGCGAACGGTCCTTTTCATCAGCCACAGGCTGGTTGAGATTTTCCAGGTGGCTGACAAAATCAGCGTGCTAAGGAAAGGGAGCCTCAAGGCCACGCTGGACACCGGTGCGACCGGGATAGAGGAAATTGCCCGCCTTATGGCCGGTGGGACCGGCGGCCTGGATTGCCAAGCCCGGATCGCCGCTGACTTTGACGGCGACGGCGCCGAACTTGAATCAGAGCATCCCCTCGATAGCTCGCCGGTCGGACGTTTGCCGCAGCGCCCAGCAGGCGTCGATGCCCCTTTGCTGGAGCTTCGAGACCTTGCAGCAAGGCCCTACGGGACTGAACCCGCGTTGCGAGGCATTTCCATGTCTATCGGAAAAGGAGAAATTTTCGGAATAGGCGGAGTGGTCGGCAACGGGCAAAGATCGCTTGGTAGCGTTCTAGCCGGGAAGACTCGCCCGGATGGCGGATCGGTACTGTTCGAAGGCGAAGAAATTTCCCGCCTCTATTTAAGGGACCGGCTTGGCAAAAATATCCGATGGCTTCCAGGCAATCCGGCCGAGGAAGCTCTGCTGCCGGAGCGTCCGTTATGGGAAAATTTTCTTCTCGGGCGGCAGCGCGAAGAAGAATTCGCAAGGGCGGGATTTATCCGCAGGCGAAAGATAATTCGTTTTTCACAGGAGCAGGTGCAGCTGAACGATATCGCGGCGAACGGTGTGTTCGACCCCCCCTGCGCTCTATCCGGCGGCAATCGTCAGAAGGTCGCTCTTGCCCGCGTCCTTGCCGGACCTCCGTGCCTGGCGATCCTGGAGCAGCCCTGCCGGGGGCTCGACCTTCGTGCGGCCGGAGCCGTTTATGACCGCCTGCTCGATCTTAGCCGGAACGGGGGCGCTTCCTTCATCCTGATTTCATACGATTTTGATGAATTGGTCTCCATCTGCGACCGGATTGCGGTCATCTACCGGGGCAAAATAATGGGAACGGACGCAAGCGCGAATCTTTCGCGCGAGCTTTTAGGCAGGTGGGCCGCTGAGTGGAAGGCTGATCAGATTGAAAGATGCCGCCGTGTCTCCGATTCTCCGTGTCTTTGCGACACTCTTAAGGGCCATTGCCGCTCCTGTGGCTGGTGCTCTGATTTGCATGGGGCTGGCCATGGCGGCCGGAGCAGGGCCTCTCGATCTGATACGGACCCTCTGGGCCGGGTCCTGGGGCAGTGCGGATGCGGCGATAAACAGCCTGGCGAAAATGACGCCCCTGCTTTTTACGGGTCTCGCGGTTGCCCTGGCGTACAGGGCCGGGCTTCTTAATATCGGATGCGAAGGCCAGCTCACTGCCGGCGCCCTCGCTTCCGCATCCTTCGCCATAGCTGCGGCCCCTGTGCCCGGTTTTTTGCTCCTTCCACTTACTCTGGTTGTGGGCGCGGTCTCGGGGGGGCTCTGGGCGCTTCCGGCGCTGTTGCTGCGGCAGCGGCGGGGCGTGCATGAGGTGATCAGCGCCCTGATTCTCAATTACATCGCTATCTACCTTTGCAGTTACCTGGTTTCGGGACCTCTTGGAGATGGGACCGCTATGGGGAGAACACCGTTCATCCCTGCCGGGGCCCAAATGCCGGAAATATTGCGGAGCGGCTCGCTCTTTCTCACTGCGGCGCCGCTGATAGCCCTCGCCTTTTGCTTTGGCGCGTATGCCTGGTTTTCGAAAACAATCTGGGGATTTGAAGTGTGCGCCACGGGGACTAATTTCGATGCGGCGGCAAACGCCGGTATTTCCGCTTCCAGATGGCAGGGGATAATCTTTGTAACGAGTGGCGCCCTCGCCGGGCTGGCCGGGGCGGTCGAAGTCTGTGCGGTCCACCACCGGTTCTACAGGTCCTTTTCGCCCGGCTACGGGTTTGACGGGCTTACTGCCGCCTTTCTGGCAAACGGCTCTCCGCAATGGCTCTGGCTCAGCACTGTTTTTCTGGCCAGCCTTCGCTCTGCGGATAAATTGCTCCAGATCAGTCTCAACCTTTCTCCTGATTTCATACTTGTGGTCCAGGCCGTCCTTCTTCTCTCAGTCGCCTGTCAGGGCCGGCTCCGGTCCTCGCTGGAAAGTCTTTTTTCGCGCAGGTTTACGGAAGCTGTCCCGCGCCCATCGCCGAAGGAACGCACATAACCATGCCGGTCTTGCTCCATCTCATATGCCCTTACACTCGGTAAAGCTGCCCCGCTCCTGCTTGCGGCTTTCGGCGGACTGCTTTCGGAGTTGAGCGGGGTCATCAATTTCGGCCTTGAAGGGATGATGCTTTCAGGGGCCTTTGCGGCGGTGCTGGGGAGTTGGGTTACCGGATCGCCCTGGATCGGCCTTTTTTGCGCGATTTTGCCGGCGCAATCATCGGCGCCGTTCACGCCGGCGCTGCCTGAAATTCGGGCCAACCAAATCGTTAGCGCTATTTCGATAAACCTTTTGGCGGCGGGCCTGACGGGGTTCCTGTTAAACCAGATATTCCATGTTTACGGTACCTCACCGGGGGTGGGGACCTTGCCCAATTTCGGGTCAATTCTTCCGCAAGCCGGCGTACCCGATAATCTGTGCCGCCTCGCCAAAGGGGTGCCGGTTATGGTCCCTGCGGCCCTGGCAATCGGGATCGCAGTGGCGGCATTCCTGGGCTGGACTGTTCCCGGACTGCGCCTGCGAGCGTGCGGGGAAAATCCGGAAGCCGCGGGGGCCGCCGGTATTATGGTGTCGCGCATTCAGTTTTTTGCCGTCTGCACCGGAGGGGCGCTGGCCGGAATGGGAGGGGCGTTTCTTTCGATAGGCGAACTGTCGCAGTTTGTCGGAAATATGACTCAGGGCCGGGGATACCTGGCCGTGGCGGCGGTCATCCTTGGCAGGTGGAGGCCGGCTGGAGTTTTTGCGGCAGTCCTTTTCTTTGGCTGTGGAGAAGCGGTTTCGGAGTGGCTTGCCGTGAGACTGCCGTCCCTGCCTGACGAATTTTTCCTGGTCATGCCTTATGTTGCCTGCTTTGTCGTCCTGGCCCTATACACCGGCCGCCGCCAGACGCCTTCTGCTTTAGGGCGGGTTTAATGTAAGACTCGAGTTTGTTAAGGGTCTCCCTCCGGGCTCCTTGAAAGATTGATTGAAAGGAGCAGGAGAGACATGAAAGGGCTCAGTCTCTCCCTCTCAATTTCTTAAGTTAGCCATCTTCAGCCGACCCATGACCCCGAATCGGTTCAGGCCCGCTCGCAATGCCAAGGAACCTTGAACCGGTTCTCTCAGATGAGCTTCTTGTATTCCGGTTTGTATACGTGGCGGCGAACGAACGCCTCCACGTCGGACGGGCGATCAACTCGTGCCAGCCCGCTGTCAAATACAAGTTTTGCGACCCGGGCCGCCGTCTTGATCTCGGTTTCCAGAATATTCGACTGCAACGGATATATGAGTCCTTTCTTCTGCAGAGCATCGGGCACTTGATCCGCGACTGCCTCTGCGGCCTCGATGAACATCTCGTCAGTAACAAGCCTGGCCTGCGTAGCATAAATGGCCATACCAACCGCCGGAAAAATGAAGAAGTTGTTCGCTTGCCCCGGCAGGAAGGTTTTGCCATCAAGATGGACTGGCGGGAACTGAACCCCGGCAGCATAAATGGCCCTTCCTTTTGACCACGTGTAAGCCTGCTCGGGTGTGCACTCCGCATGCTCGGTCGGGTTTGACAAGGCCAGGATCACTGGACGTTTGTTGATCATCGCCATTGCCTCGACGACGCTTTTCGTGAAGGCCCCGCCAACCGTGCTGACACCGATGATCGTCGTGGGCCTGATGCTTTTAATCGCAGCGACGAAGTCTTTTGCCGGTGCGTGCTGATGGGCGTAAGGCAACTGGAAGTCCACGAGATCCGTCCGGGTCGATTCCAGCAGACCGTTGATGTCGAACATGTGCACCCGCGACTGGGCGTCCTTGATCGTCATGCCCCGGGCAACAAGAGCGGAACACAGCAGGTTGGCCAGACCGATAGCTGCCGAGCCGGCGCCCAGGAACAGATACTTCTCGTCCTTCAGTTGCGTGCCCTTAATCTTAGTTGCGTTGATCATGCCGGCAAGCGTTATGCCGGCCGTACCCTGCACATCGTCGTTGTAGACGCTGTACTCGTTGCGGTAGCGTTCAAGCAGGTGGAGCGCATCGACACCAGTCCAGTCCTCGAAGTGAATGCAGCACCTCGGAAACACCTCCTGCACCGCGTCGACAAACTCGTCAACGAAGGAATAAAGATCGTCCGTGGAGGGACGAGTCCGGCGCAGGCCCAGATACAGCGGATCGTTCAGATACTGCTCGTTATTGGTCCCGGCGTCCAGATACATGGGCAATAGTCCTTCGGGCGGCACTCCCGCTGCAGCAGTGTAGAGTTGAAGCTTGCCGATGGGAATTCCCATGCCGTTGGCGCCGAGATCACCCAGGCCGAGAATGCGTCCGCCGTCCGTTACGCAGATGAATCTCACATCCTTGACGGGCCAGTTACGGAGCACTTCCTTCACGTGTCCCCGGCGAGTGATAGGCAAATACATGCCCCTGGGGCCTCTGAAGATGTGCCCGAATTTGAGACAGGCTTCCCCAATCGTAGGGTCATAGACGATGGGAAGAAATCGCGCGGGATCGGACATGATCGTACGGTAAAAAAGGGTTTCGTTGTGGTCCAGCAGATTGACGAGGTAGACGTAGCGATCGAGATCGGTATTTTTGTGGCCGAGTTGCCGCATGACCCGGCGGAGTTGGAGGTCCTCCGATTCCGTCACATCCGGAACCAGCCCTACCAGCCCCAGCACCTGACGCTCACCTTCGGTGAAGCCGGTAGACTTATTAAGCGCTGGATCATGCAGGATTTCGATCCCGCGTTTACTGACGCCAGTACCGAAATCCGGCATTGATTTTTTCTGTGATGCTTTAGTGTTGGACATTAGTTTTTCTCCTTTCTTTGTGCACCCCAAAGCTTGTCGGCGAGAACATAAACTTCGCCCGGGCTATCAGTTTCTTTTTCGAGCGCCTGCCATTATGGTTTCTTCCAAATGTGCTCACAGCTTCTGGAAGCTGCACTTTGACGAAGTCCGCGAGAAGCATCACGGATCGGTGATTGCAGAAGCGTGGACATTTTTCGTTGCAGCCGAATACGCCGGGGGAATTCGAGGGTCCTATCGAGTCGAAAAGATTGCAGCTCATATAAAAACCCTAACTATCGGAAAATACCTGATCAAGTGACTTCGCCAGACAAAACCGGTTCGTTGGGGGTCGGACCTAATGCTGTTAACTTTAGAATCGAGTGCTCTTTTGGTCACGAAGACTACGAAGGATACACGATCGACAACCCTGCCGCATTCCGCCGACCTGCTCGAGGAGCGAACCCTCACTCTGTTCGGGTTCCGCGTTAAACGTTCGATCCCACGTTAGACGCTTATAGTTCGGCGTCCGATCTTTTGCGAGGACGCGTGAGGACGCACGGTCGATCTTGAGACCACGAAGGAAAATCATTGCCAGGGATCTCGTTAGAGAAATATCTTCGTGTGCTTTGTCTTCTTCGTGTCCGCCCAATACTTTTATTAAGTTCGAAAGGCCACAAAGGTGCTTAGCTACATTGGTTTTCTTCGTGGACCTTCGTCGCTCCTTCGGGTTCTTCGTGACCCTGGCGGGCCTTTTTGACCGCTCCAAACGCTAGTCCTACGAAGGGGCAGGAGAACACGAAGTTTTTGCTCGTTGGCCGCACTGAGCTTAGTCCGGCTTAAGTTAACGGCATTGGGCCGGGCCACGCTAAAGCGGGGCTGCCCAATGGAAGACAGGTCTTAAATGGCTTTTCGACCCGAAATGGCCACTATAACGGCGACAGTATTCGATTTAAAGGCATGCTGAAGCATCCTCTGGACGGTTATTAATTTTTTTGCTATACGAGAAGCTCATCCCGTGTTTCGTGGGCTCAAAGGGAAACGCCCGAAACGCTGAAGCTGAAGTACTTGCAAAGCGATTACGGAAGGGGAAACAGTTGCCATTGTTTATAATCTGGTTTGTGATGACGTTATTGGACTGGCCCCTGTCCCTTTTGATTCCCCGCAATAAGAAAAAACGCCTCAAGAGATTGAAGTTATCGATTGCAACGGGAACACTTGCGCTTCTTGTTGCAGGGTGCGGCACTTTTGATTCTCAGCCCAAGGTCTCTGTCGATTATGCTTCGCGCTTTCGGCAGCCCGAAGAGACAACTCTCGAAAAGCCTGCTCCAAAATGTGATCTGACAATCCCGGAGCATCCGGCAATCGATGCCTGGGTAATGCGGTTTTCCGAAAAAAATCATAGCAGTTTTCAAACTCAGCTTGATCGTGCCCATTTATACGCGGCGCCCGCTCAAGAAATCTTCGTGCGCAAGGGGCTACCAAAAGACTTGATCTATGTCGCTCTGGTCGAGAGCGGTTTTTCCCCCACTGCACGTTCGCATGCTAACGCGGTGGGGATGTGGCAGATCGTTTCGAACACGGGGAACCGGTTTGGACTGGAACAAAACAAGTGGGTGGACGAGAGACGCCATCCCATGAAAGCTGCGCGGGCTGCCGCTAAATATCTCTCATTGCTCTACGATCAGTTTGGGTCGTGGTCTTTGGCGCTTGCCGCCTATAATGCGGGTGAAAACGCCATTCAAGGGGCACTCGACAAAAGTGGCCTGAAGACTTTTTGGGGTCTGTTGGACAATGGCTATCTGCCGGCGGAAACACGCGATTACGTCCCCAAAGTATTTGCCGCCATAAAGATCATCAGAAACCCCGACTCTCTATGGTTTCCGCCTGAATTCGGAACACTTCATTGCACGGCACGAAACCGTCCGCGTCCCGGGAGGCTTGAAGCTCTCATGGGTAGGCAAACAGATCGGGGTTCCCAAAGAGCTGCTGGAAAACTGCAATCCCGAGCTGTGCCAGTCTACCACGCCGCCCGGATGCTCCAACTATGAGCTTTGTCTGCCCATCGGAACAGGGGATGATCTCCTGGCAGCCCTTGCCAGGCATCCCCAGCCCGAGGAAAAACCTGTGAGCAAGGGTGCTGCAGTGCCGCGATCCTCTGCTCTAACTTCGTACAGGGTAAAATCCGGGGACACATGGTCCAGCCTTGCCCGGAGCCACAAATGTTCCGTCACCGCTCTGGCTGCTCTAAATGGTATGAAGCCATCCCGGCCTCTCAAGGCCGGTCAGGCTCTGAAGCTCCCTGTCGAGGCGCCACCCCCATCTCTCTCGAAGGTCCAGGCAAGACCTGTAAAAGACAATATCTCTGCCTCCAGTTCCTCCAAGAGAGGCCCTTCCAACGCGCAGCAGAAATCTGTTCGTTATCTCGTGCGTCAAGGGGACACCCTTTCCTCCATTGCCGGTAAGTTTCACGTCCCGATCAAGACACTTTGCGCTCAAAACAAGGTGAGTCCGAACCAGAAGCTTGCTCCGGGAAATATCCTGACAATCTGCACGTCACGCCCCGACTCCTCTCAGTCCGCAAAGAAAAAAGTAAATTGAAGGCGCTTGTGTGATTTTTTTCGGTCCTGAAAAGAGCCTCAACAACCCCGATATCGGTGTGAGTGCTTATCGTTAGCAATGGGCGAATATTCAATGATGTGGACGGCTGAGCCGGGTGAGATACTGCGTCAAGCGCATGGCCGGCATCCCGTTGCCGCAATGTCGGATTGATACGAGCATTTATGAAACCGGCCAAAGTTTGGACTTGCGACGCAGCGATGCCGTCAACCCTCAACGCAAGAAGACGGGGATTGACGGGAAGAGAGGAACACTATGGGAGATAAGGGCAAGAAGGATAAGGAAAAAGGACAGAAACAGAACACCGAAAAACAACAGCAGAAGGACAAAAAGAAGGCGGACAAACAACCTAAAAGAACCTCTTGAGATGAGACACAGTGCGGCGGTTTCACCTGAGACACGATATCAAAACAGCTTTTATCACGGTTCAAGAGTCAGGCAATCAGGAATAGACAGAAATTCCAAGCAGGAATTAAAGGATGATCTATGGTTTCAACCATTCAACCGCCCTACAAACAATCAGTTCATAAATTTCCGATGGATCTATAGGATAAGATTTTGGTACATGAAATGAGTGATCGCCGCCTTCAATGACCTCTAATTCCCACGGCGCAATCAGCTTTGACAGCACTTGTCTCAAAAGCTGCAAATCGCAAAGCTGATCCCTCGTTCCGGCGAAAAAGAGCATCGGAATCGGAATCTCATTAAAGATGTCCGTCCCTGAGTCTCTCCTTTTTTCCCGGGGCATGCAGTGGGTATCCCAAGAAAAATAAGCGCTCTACCGGAAACTCTCTCTCCGCAACCATTTGAGATGCAATCCGGCCCCCCATAGACTTTCCAGCCGCCACTATATGCTTTGGCCGGTATTCAGGATGTTCGGCGAGAAACCGACATGCACCTCGCCATGCAAGATACAGCCGGTCTTGGCTGTCAGGGCTCTTTTTCCCATGTCACGGTAGAGGAAATTGAAACGAAGAACAAGATAACCCGCATCGGCAAGACCTTTAGCCAATGACACGAGAAGAGGATTACTCATATCATTGCCTGCGCCGTGCGCAAGTATAACCCCGGTATCCATTTGGCCGGCATCGGGAATGGAAAGAATCCCTGAAACTGTATTGCTTTCGGAGATGGGAATTACCACATTCTCTTCTTTCATCCGGAGAAATCCTTCTCAGCCTGTTGCCGTTAATGTATTCCTTCCTGTATCGACCATTGTCATGAGGCTATACTGCTCCAGGCTCTTCGTGAACGAAACAGCATTTGGTTAAGCGCCGACGGCCTTTTTTATGCCTGCGAAGTGCTCACCCGCAACCGTCAGGACCACGTTTTCGATGAGCTGCAGGGTGCTCATCTCAGTACCCATCGCAGGCAGGTAACTGGTTCGGTCCAGGCCGGCATCATCGAGACTTGCCACGAATTGAACCAGGGCGCCACCAGATTTCTCCAAGATGTCAAGCACCTCCGCCTTAGTGCATTCGGCGTGCTTGCGGGCATGTTCGTTTGCCATGTTGATGATCTGTTCCATTGTCATCTCAGGGAAGCGCTCACCCTTCACGATCATTGCGGCCATCCGGGTGGCCCCACCGATATGGGCAGCCCCTATATGACGGGCAACCACACCGACCGGCCAATCTTCCCGGGATGTTTTGCGCCAGTCTTCATCATTGCACTTTTTGACGAAGGCGATAACTTCGTCGTTAAATTTCCCGAGACGCTCGGCCAGATCTTTTGCTCGTTGGCTCACTGCCATCCTCCAGCTCTATGGTTTAATTCGAAACCGTCATCCGATCCCACAGTCATAAGCCTAAGCATCGTTGCGTTGCCTGACCAGTATCGATATTCGAGGCCAACAACCTGCTCTGTCCTTGCGTCAGGGCAGCCGGTGCGGTATATGTTCCCTCGTCCCCATTTACCCATGTTCAAATTTTGGAGCAATTCATGGCTCTTACCAAAGCCCAAATCAGCGAAGCACTCTTCGCCAAGAACTTTTTTACAAAGACCCA
This sequence comes from uncultured delta proteobacterium, assembly GCA_963725365.1. Taxonomy (GTDB): domain Bacteria; phylum Desulfobacterota; class Syntrophobacteria; order Syntrophobacterales; family Syntrophobacteraceae; genus SbD1. The sequence goes on from CAVRZU010000052.1 coordinate 13,888, forward strand.
ATCGGCCCAGATCATCGACACCCTGTTCGAGCTGATGAAACAGTCCCTGCAAAACGGTGAAGACGTTCTCATCAGTGGATTCGGGAAATTTTCAGTGAAAGCAAAACAAGCGTATGAGGGCACAAATCCCGTTAATGGCAAGCCGACGATTCTGCCTCCCAGGAAAGTTGCGACATTTAAGTGCTCTGCTGTTTTGCGGGCTGCAATGAATGGGAAGGATGAAGGAAAAAGAGCTTCCGGACAAAAAAGTCGATGACGCCATCAAGAAAGCGTGGGAAGAATAATAGCGCGGCAATGTCCTGGTGTACTTCAACCCGGATCTTTAAGGTTCTGGGGTCTTGTCAGCGGACTGGGTAGAACGTGAAAGAAGTCTCTCCCGCGCCATTACCGCCGCTTGAGATAGCCTTCCCCTGGTAAGTGAAAGCCATGGAAACAGCGTTGGGCGGCAGGGTTATTTTCCGGTCAAAAGGGATCGGCTCTAAAGATCCCATATTGGTTACCAGTCCGATTTCCTTAAGAACACTGCCTTTTTCGTCCAGAAATACAACGCCGAGATGAAAGTCCTGCAGGCGAGAATAGCCGAGAGCCAGATAAGTGGCAAATCGGACATTGCCCGATAAATCTATTTGCCCCTGATCTTTGGCATAGCTGTATTCAACGGTGAGATCATAGCCTCTCCACGGTCCGGTGTATCGGGCTTGCTCTATGGAAAGACGATATTCGGGTGAAACGGACCGGGCGCCAGCGTCCGCAACAATGGTCAGCAATGGCATTATGAGCAGAGTCATAGCGGTTGCAAACAAGAGACAAAGCGATCCGATTTTCATGTGGAATCCTTTCTGAATGCGCTCAACATTAATGTCAAATCGCTGTGGAAGCAAGATATAAAGCAGGAAAACCTGGTATCAGCGATACTTCTATTTCCGTTCAACATGGCATACATAAGAGATACCGGCCAGTGGTGGAAGATCTTTCAAGATGTCATCGATTTGGCCTCTTTTGACACTTTCATTTGGCCCCACCCCCCCCAGGGGGATTACTATATTGCTCCTGCGTGGTGCGAGATTGATGGAGTTGTACTTGACCATTGACCTTCCGCTTGCGTTTTTTATTCCTATATGGCAAGTTCCAGCGTCCTTGAGATGTCCCGGGAGATTTTGACAGGCTTAAGGAAATCTCACTTTACAGACCTTTAGGGAGTAGGATTATGAGGAAAAACGCAAAAGCGGCAGGCTTCGCATTGTTAGCGGCTCTTGCCTGCGTGGTGGTGATGTCAATGGCGGCTGAGGCCCTGGCCTCAGGTCCTTCCAACCAGGTAATTCCAGGAACAGTACCGGGCGCCCCGACAGGAGTAACGGCAACACCCGGCAAGGGTCAGGCAACCGTGAGCTTTAAACTGCCGGAAGACAGCACGGTCCCGGTAACAAGTTGCACGGTGACCTCGAATCCCGGCGGCATATCAGTCACAGACAGTGGAAGCCCGATAACTATCTCGGGCCTGGCTAACGGCACTGCCTATACATTTACCGTTAAGGCCACCAATGCGGTCGGGACCGGTCCGGAGTCAAGTCCCTCCAAAGCCGTAACGCCTGCCACAGTGCCAGGTGCGCCGACAGGAGTAACAGCAAAAGCAGGCAACGCGAACGCAACGGTCAGCTTCACAACCCCGGCTTCAGATGGCGGCAGCCCCATCACCTCCTACATTGTAACATCCAGCCCCGGCGGCATAACAGCCTCAGGGCCACGCAGCCCGATTACCGTCAAAGGGCTGGCCAATGGGACACCCTATACCTTTACCGTACAGGCGACAAATAAGATTGGGACCGGTCCCTCCGATCAGGATACTCAAACCAAGTAACTCCAACCACAGTAGCGGGCAAGCCGACGGGAGTACGCAAGGCCCGGGCAACCGGCAACTTCACTTTCTCGGCATAGCAGGGAAGAAATGCTTTCAAGGAGTCCAGATTATCGCCTTGAATGAGCAGGTCTTCCCTTTTTTCGGCAACCCGGCTCAGCGCGCCGACAAGGTTACGGCACATCCCACCAGACTGGATGCTGCCATATCGTCATCAGCAAACAACTCCATAACAAATATTTAGATTGACCAATTGCAATTTAACATTATCATGTTTGGCAGCAATTCATACGAGTCAACGTTTGGGCCAGTTTGACTTTTCAAAGACGTAGTTGTTCTGCCCCAGTCTCCCTTATCCGGGGAACGAAAGAATGACGACAGACGCCCAGATAAACCGATCGCAACAGATCGTTGCAGGAAAAACGGGTTCCAGAGAGCATCGCCAGGACGCCTCGGCGGGCCTCGTTCGCTCCTCGAAACCAGACCGCCGGACAAATCTCCAGATCTCCGGACACGGACGCCATAACATCACGCATCAGAGATTCAAACAGCCGTGAGCGATGCGGTCGCCAAGCCTGAAAGCCTTGGCAGCCTCCCGGCTTCCAACAAGCCATCAATATCATCAGC
>CAVRZU010000053.1:0-28669 GCA_963725365.1 uncultured delta proteobacterium
TGCTGTACATGTCGGATGCTTTGGGGAACTACCTCGTGATTCACTAGGGAGATGGATTTGTTACCCACGTGAATACTCACACAGACAACTCACTTGTAAAATACGTGAAGATATATATTACAGACTGGCTTTGGATACTCACGTCTATATATGTATGTGCTAGTATTGTGATCGCATGGATGGTGTACTTAAGATTCTAAAGGGGGAGAAAGGCAGTGCTAACTCCTTTGTACATGCACGGTGCGCTACCTTCCTTCCCGATCTCTCATACAGTCCTACTCCTTCCTTGGAACCAGTGGTTGGTTCATGCAAGGAGGGTATAGAGCAATTCAAGGATCCTTGTCTAGTATGTAGAAGAATTGATGAGCCCTATGATATATTGCTATGGAGGTAAAGCTATTGTGTTACCTAAGTAGGTTTCATTTTCTTTATATATGTTTAGGTTCGTGTCCTCAAGTTGCTCATGTCAATTGTGCATGGAAGATGGGTTTAACATCTGGTAAAAATCCAAAAGAGGCCAAGTTAAACTTTGCAGTAGCTTGCTTCAGGCACGCACGTCGGCTACCAGCAGTGTTCCCTGGTAATTTCAATATACGAGTGATTGTTCGTACGGCTGCTAATGTTAATGACATTTGGTTTTTTATAGAGGCTTCTAAATACGATGATGGCACGAATGGGGAGGATCACGATGTCAATGAGGAAGAAGGAGAAGATGACGTGATAATTAACGGCATGATAATGAGCGGGAAGAAATCTCAATCTAGACAGAGAAAGCCACTTGTGATTAAAATTCTCAATGTGCATGCTGCAAATCCAGAGAGGGCAAAACAATGGATTGCATTAAAGCCGAAAAGGGGTAGAAAGCGTTTCACGAATAAAGAGAAACAGGCTAGTGAAGGTGCTGCTGGTGGGGAGGACGACGACGCGATGGAAGATGACAATGGAGATAATACCCCAAGTGGTGGCTTGAAACTGAAATTTGAAAGTGAGTAAGTCGTCAATGTTGAACGAATGGAGGTGGAGAATGGAACACCAACTTCTGTGAAAGGAGACCTTTCATGAACCATAGATAGCTAGGCTGCCTCACTTATTATATAGACTGTTTTTATATGAACAGCTTTTTACCTTACATAAATATACCTTAGAACCATTACCTTATTTATACACTACGTAGACTTCCTCATTCATTAGCGACTTATTCAAGATGCAAAAATATAATTACCAATTTTTTTTACCCGTACTTACGTATGACATTACTACTTAGGTTTAAATTCCTTTACCTCACACGCTTTTAACATTCTGGTTCTCCACGGACAGCTTTCGTTTCGAGGGCGGTGTCGTTATCATGATTCCCGCTGCTCGTCCATTGGTGTCCTCCTCGGCTGCAAACGCATTGAACACTTGTTCCAAACTAACTTGACTAATCGAATACTCGGGAAATCGTAACTTTTGTTGAATGGTTTCCATGTCTTGAACATTTGATTCAGCTTTATATCACCTTTCTCAATTTGCCATCTAACCTTTAAATCTTGACGTTCTAAAGCTCTCACACCAGTAAAAACTTTCGCAAGCTCTTGATATAAGAAATAATATCCATCTTGAATTATCCACCAAGTAGCGAAGACAACGGTACCAATTTGGTTATCTCGTATGAGAGCAGCGTGTGCTTGTGATCGATCCGTCATTAACATATTGTATCTATCTTCAAAGCCAAGCGAGCGGCACACACTTGGAAGCTCTGCTAAAGCAATTACTTCCGTACCAATTCGATTCACAAGTGCAGCTAGTTGTTCATTGGATGGATCCATGAATTTCGTTTCAATCATTATTCCTTTCCCAAATTTGTTTTTCAAGTGTTGGATTGATCCTAGGCATTTCAATCTACCACCAACCATAATGGCAACCTTATTACAGAGCGCTCACATTCCTCCATTGAATGCGTAGTTAATATGACTACACTCTGTTTTGTGCCCGTAGATAGATGCGCGATAACCTTCCACTACAGAAAGAATTCAATAAGTTCATGTGACAAATAGAAAGGTACATGAGGCAAATACCATAGTGCGTCTGGAAACAGGATCCATTCCAGTGCTCGGTTCGTCAAGCATTATTACTGGAGCACCACTGTGACAACCGTAGTATTATTAGGAATGGATAGAGCATGAAATGAAATGCATGTCATCTCACCCGATAATAGAGATTCCAACAGAGAGCTTACGCTTGTTACCTCCACTTAGTGTACCAGCAAGCTTATCGGCAAATTGATCAATTCCAAGAGCTTTCATCGTTTTTTCAACGACGTCTTTATTTTCTGCAGTTGGAACTCCTCTGATCTTGGCAAACATACTCAAATGTTCTCGAACAGAAAGAAGGTCAAGTAGAGCATCAAATTGAGGACAATAACCAATTAATTGACGAGCTCCAATTTGGTTCGTCACAATGTTGCGTCCACCAATAAATCCTTGTCCGGATGTGGGAAGTTCATCTCCTGTCAAGACTTTCATAGTTGTGGTTTTTCCAGCTAGAATATTAAAACAGTATTTGAGTTATGTGGAATCATATTGCCATAAAGTCTCACCTCCATTGATTCCTAAGAAGCCAAAACAAGTTCCTGCTTGCAATCCAAACGATAGATTACGTACTGCCACCTTGCCTGAATCGTACTTCTTGTGCAATTCATTGAGCAGCACCAGTTCGTCATCTGGACTGCACTTACTAACTCGAAGCCTCTCCGCTGCAACATCGTCATCTTCATCGGGCTCAGTAGCAAACACTTTGCTGCCAGGACCAGATGACTTTGCCCCGAAGAGAGTTCTCAGAGATGATTGCACGAGAACGTAATCAATTAGAATGGTAAGAGCTAAGTAGAACACAGCACATGCAGCCATATAGATAAGATTCTTTCCCGTAACGTCCAAATCAAAAGGAGTGGTTACAACATTTCCAAGAACATTGGTCGGTGGAGAAGTTCTTCCGGTACCATCGACGCCAACAAGGTTAAGTAATCCATTTCCAAGGGCATAGGGAGGCAACATCCAGAGAATCCACTTTAATGCCTTAGAAGTATCTACCGTGGTACTAATTTGATCCATAACTTCAGTAGCAATCATTCCAATCAGCCCCGTAATGAATGCAAAGAAGAGTTGGAGGGATTGAGCAAGGGTTGGTTGGCTAAATATGAAGGAAAATAGGTAGGAAAAGGGCGCAACGGCCAAACCATATAAGGCAAAGAGTAAGAATGTAGATAGTAGCACATTGGGCAGACAGTATTGATCCGTACAACCAACAAAGGATGTCATTTTGAACGCTCCCATTATGATCAACATTGCCGCAAGGGTAAACAAATAAAGTGTAAAATCCCACAAGAAATTTGCTACCCAATATGAGGTTAAAGAAGCACCACTGACTAGTTGAAGGTGTTTGGAATTCTGAATATGATCCCTCTCTCGAACAACAAAGAAAATGGTTGTCGCTGGTATGAATGCCATTGCTATCATTGCAAAAAGTGTAACAGTAAAATTGCTTACGGTAGCACTAGCATTATACGTTGCAGGCAACGGGTGTGAAGAAACCAATATTGAAGCTGATGAACCAGTTACTACTTTGTAGAGCGCGTTGTGGTACTCGCTGGTAAAGAATGGTGCACTCAATAGCCCCGAGGCGTTGACCCCAATAGTTGCAAGAGTTTGTTTATTAGCGGCAGTACCATCACATTCTAGAAGATAACTACCAAATTGGAAAGGTGGCGGCTTTAGGGGTGCATTCAAAATGGCCGCATCCGCCATTTTCACCACATCCGCGCTTGACTGATATACATAATTGGCAGTATTATAAGTGAAACTAAACATAGTGACTGGATTAGGAACTGCTGTTATATCAACCGCTTGTGCTGTAATATCTGGCATATTCGAAATTATAGTATTGCAAGAAGCCGTATCGGTAGATGGAGCGCAAGAATATGCAGTTGGTAGACTCTTCTGGGCAAACATACTGGAGGATAATTGGAGGGAAGGGTAATATGAGCTCTTGTTAGTTACTGTAAGCAAGAGTGCACCAAGTAGAAACATAACAATCGGTGCAACCAAGCTGCAGCAAATAGCGCGTCCGTCCCTTCTGCCGTAGTTGAGCCGCTTCATGTACAATGCCCCGATATGTGTGAAAAGCATATTCTCTTGCTTCAACGGGGCTGCCTCCTTCTTTGCCTTAGGACTGGTTGGCATATTAAGATGGGCATCACCTGTGTCACCGTCCAGTTGATGATTCTTTGCTGACACCTTCATGAAGATATCTTCTAATGTAGTCACTCCAATTCCTATTTGATTTTATGATTATCATTAAGTGATATTTGAGATAATATATGCTGATAGAGCAGTGAGTGATACATACCATATTGTTCAATGCCTAGCTCCTCCTTGCGAGTATCAAGCTCCTTGAGCATGGTTGCAAATGTACGGTTTGCTTCAAATGGAAGTTGGAAGATAATCTCAGATCCCATATTACTCAGTAGCTTCCCACTTGGTACATGCTTCAGTACAGTGCTTATGATATCCCCCTCGGGTATATCGACCTTGCGTACAATCGTCGGTTATACCCGGCACCAAATTTTGATTTAAGGAAAAGAGAAGATCCACAACATTGCAGTTCTCCATCCGCCATTATAGCAATTCGATCTCCCAATAGGTCAGCTTCATCCATAAATGTGTTGTCCTAAGGAAATTATATATTGGTTAAAATAAGAATTGATATTTTGTTCCTTTCTTACAAAATGATGATTCTTCCAGCTCTATTGTTCTTAATTACTTCCCAAATCCGGCGACGGGAGTACGGATCTAAGTCCTGACGTAGGTTCATCCAGAAAGACAAGTTTGGAATCTATTTCCATTTGATGTGAGGAAATTGTTGTGATAGAAACGATCTTTGGCTCATATACCTCCCACAAATGCCAGTGCCAATGACAACCTCCGTTTCATGCCTCCAGATAATTGTCCAGCCGGCACATCTCGTTTCTCTTGCAATCCAACCTCAGCAATCTTGACATCAATTTGCGCATTCAATTGCTCCTTTGTTAAATTTTTAAAGGAACCAAAAAGTAGCAAATGTTCTCGGACTGTGAGCTCCTCATAGAGAACATCATGTTGTGGGCATACTAAAATAGTATATATTAAAGAAGGAGAAAAAAATGTAAACGAGGTGTGACATACCACTCATAGACTGACGAAATTTAATCAGATCATCGGAAAGTGTTAGTCCGTTGAAAAATGCATCACCCTTAGTAGCGTCAAGCATTCCAGTTAAAATTGAAATTGTAGTTGTCTTCCCTGCACCATTATGCCTAAAGCAAATGAAAAAAATGAAAACAAATATACTTTAGCTATCAATGACACCGGTTGTGTGGAGACGACTCAACTCACCCGAGTAAACATGTAATTTGACCACTATAGAAATTAATATGTAAATTCTTCACTGCTATCTTTAAGCCCATCGGTGTTTGGAAATGTTTCTCTAGACCAACTAGCATCAGTGCCTGATTGCTAGTTTCTTGCGATTTCAGTTCACCAGAAATCGGCTCCAGAAATTCAAGATTTTGCAAATCTACTTCCCCAGCATCTTTACGAACAGTTTTGGTCTTAAATCCCCAATAACGAGGAGAGAGGAAGAATAGAAGTGGCTGACGAGTACCCCACTCTTTGGGTAACACTTGATCGAGATAGGCACCCAGCAGTGTGTACAAAACCATATCCACTACCTGCATAATGAGCACCTCAGAAAATGCAATATTGTTGTATTGCGTGGTAATCACCAATGGTACATTGGTCGATGAGAATCCAGACAAGACACTAACTCCATTAGCAAAGGCAACTGTTGGTAAAAGGGATGCCAGGAGCAGAACTGATTCACTGTTCCCTTGCACTCCGAAGTAGACCATGAAAGAGAGGAAAAACAGCACCACACCCACAATAGCACCAGTCTTTGCCTTCGAGAAAAGGCAGCTGATGAAGAATCCAAAGGAGACTACATTAGAGACTGAGGTAGAAGAAAACAAAGAGAATTCCAAATGGGGCGATTGCAAACAAATTAATGGTACTTAATCCTGCCATGATAACGGCTGATACTGCATTAATTAACCCATACGTGATGTACCAGCTTATGATAATTGTTGAATCATAAATCCCCATGATCTTAGTTAATTCACGAAATTTCATTTCCTTCTCTCGAATGAAAGATGCGAGAATTCTTGATAAAGAAAACAAAAAAGCAGTAACCATAAAAAGTGGGAAGATACTTGCAGCAATAACGTCAAATATATTCAATATGAAGCCATTGAGGGGAAAGTAAAAGTAGTTCGATTGAAGTGGAAGTTGAAGGTACGGTGCTGCGATAGTTTCCATGAAGGAGGTATCTCATGGCAGCGATCGATGCATAGTTGTTCACGTTGAGTACGACCCCATTCAGTTCAGATGACATTAATGGTCCAAAGTATGCTGAGTCAAATGTTCGACTAGTATTGTCAGGAATGAAGTACCCCAAGGAATCGTAGGCAGCGTTAGGGCTGTCAATCCTTTGAAGGATTTTCGGCAACACTTTGGAGTTAGCGTTCAAACATGAGACTACGCCAGAAGCTAAAGTTGCGGGATCAGGATTACAAAATATAAACTTATCAACAAGTGTTTGCAGCGTAATGAAACCACCTTGAAGTGCCACTGTCATGGTACTCCTGTGAAAACATAGTAAGTTTATCACACCATTTAGTGCTTGTTTCCGCCCACTTACGTGTCTGAACTCCTGCTGGTGGTGGATAATACGGATGCTGACGTGTCGACTGTGTAGCCAGCATATCCTTGCGTTGGCCTGGTTCCGTTGCAACCTCAATGAGTAAGCCCAGTTTCCCACACCTCCCGATGGAACTGCTGTAAATTCAATTGCAGCAATAATTTTAGGATTCGCTGGCGTTAACGCATAAGATGCTGACGTAATATAGGAGTCTAATGCCGCACTACTTGCATACTGCACGAAGAAGCTGCTTGCACCAGGAACGATTGTGTCGTTAAAGATAGAAGGAGAAACTTGGTGGCCTCGAGTAATGGTGATCTGTGGATACCATATACTCGCTGTCTCAACGAATGCATTGTAAGTGTCTTGTGTTGGACTGATAACTGCAATGACAGCTGGAATGACGCTTGTACAACCAGTAGGAGGTGGGTTAACTTGACCTCGGTACCTGTTATGGAGTTAATTAGTTAATGTATTTTTAACATGTAATAAATTGATTGACTGAACGTACGCATAGTTGCAGCAAACATTATTGCTTAGGGCACCTGAATCGAAAAAAAATTCCGTTACTAAAGATTGCCTCTCGACCTCATGGATCTTGCCTATGTCAGCCTCGTTCACCGATGCCCAGACCTGGATGCGATGGAGGTCCTTGGCGATTAAAAACAGGCTTGAAGCGGCCGTGCTGGAAACGATAGTCTGACCGATGTTGACACGCCGGTCCACGACAACGCCGTCAACCGGCGACTTAACGGTACAATATGCGAGGGTTTCCTGGTCCCTTTTCAGGGTGGCTTCGGCCTGCGCCACGTTGGCGGCCGCCACGTCCACGGATGCTGCAGCCATGTCCAGGCTAGCTTTGGCCTCCTCGTAATTGGCCTTGTATTGATCATAAGTGGTAGGCGCCAAGCCCTGGCCGGGTCCCAACTTCTGCGCGCGGTTCCAGTCGGCGTCGGCCTCCCACAGCTTGGCTTTCAACTGAATCACGTTGGCTTTGGCATTGACCAGGTTGGCGCGGACCTGCTGCAACTGCGCCTTGTCAATGTTGACGGCTGCCACATAGAGGGTGTCGTCTATCAGCGCCACGACGCCGCCCGCCTTCACGACAGACCCGTAGTTGACGGGATTGTTGCGTACGTCCCGGCCGAAGGAGGTAATTATCCCGGTAACCTGCGAGCCCACGTCAACCACTTGCTCAGGCTCGACGGTCCCGGTGCCGCTGATCGTTGCCGAAAGATCGCCCCGCTTCACCGCCGCCGTGCGGAAAACCACACCCCCTTCCCTATGGTGTGAAAACCACAGGGCGCCGGCGCCTATCACGGCCAACCCGGCAAGCAATAGAGCCCCTATTACAAAAACTCGCCTCATCATCCTCTCCATATTTCCATTTCCAGGTTCACAGGTCAAATGAGCCGCTCCAGCAACCGGCACGGCAACATACCCAATCAGGCGAGAAGATTGTAGTTAAGAATTGTTAAATTTCCAGGAATCTGCAAGAGATAACCTATCAAAATTACAATCAAACAAGTTTTAGCGCAGGCATCGCAATGCTGCGGGGCATCTTGGTAAAGAAAAGTAAAGCCGGTTGAGAACTCTTAACAAAACTTAATTCGCCAACTGAAGCCGGACTGTTAGAATCCATCGACCGAGCTTGCGTCAGAATACCCGTAAGTGCTAGAATGGCCTCAAATTGCCTCCTTTGCCAGCCTGACTGCCCGGAAGAGCAGATCACGCGAAGGAGGCCTTTAATTTATTTGGCTCTATATCCGGTTCGTCCCCGGATCAGTGCCCGGTCAGGCTCCGTTAGATCCCGACGAGTATTCACGAGGACTTTTGGGCGAGGAAATTAAATGACTTTCTCATTGCAAGACGAAAACAGGAACAGCAAGAAGCTTAAATCACCCCCTGTCAGGCGTGGAGTTTGGTTTGTTTCCGCATTTCTGGCCGCACTGTTGCTTTATGGCGGCTGGAATTTTTCCGGAAAGCGCGCTGCGGGACAAGGTCCACCCGCTTACGCCCGTAGCGTTCCGGTAGTTGTGGCTACCGCCAGCCAGGGGGATATCCATGTTTACCTTACTGGACTGGGCACGGTCACCGCGCTCTATACCGCCACCATACTCACCCAGGCTACCGGGCAGGTCATGGAGGTCCCGTTCAAAGAGGGGGATAAGGTAAAGAAAGGGGCACTGCTTGTGCAGATAGACCCGCGTCCGTTCGAAGCGGTGTTGCTCCAGGCGGAAGGCCAGTTGGCAAGAGATCAGGCACTGCTCGAAGAGGCCAGAATCGACTTCAAGCGGTACGATACCCTTGCCAGGCAGGATTCCATAGCGCAGCAGCAGAGGGACGATCAGTTATACCTGGTGCATCAGTATGAAGGAACGGTCAAGCTGGATGAGGGATTGGTCAAAAGCGCCAAAATAAATCTGGACTTCACTCGCATCACCGCACCGTTCACAGGGCGAATGGGACTGAGGCTCGTGGACCCGGGGAACATCGTTCACACAACCGACACCACCGGGGTTGCCGTTATTACGAAGGATCAGCCTGCCGCAGTCATTTTTCCCATTCCGGAAGATAATCTGCCCTCCATCATGAAAAAGTTCCTGGCCAAGGAAAACTTGACGGTAGACGCCTATAACCGCGATCAAAATCGCAAGATTGCCTCGGGCCTCCTGGAAGAGTGTCGACAACCAGATCAACGTCACCACCGGGACGGCTAATTCAAAGCTATCTTCAAAAATGACGATAATGCTCTTTTTCCCAACCAGTTCGTCAATGCCAGCCTTCTAATGGAAACACTGCGCGGGGTGACTGTGACGCCTTCATCGGCGATACAGCACAGCCCCAAGGGGACGTTTGTGTACGAAGTAAAGGAGGATCAGACGGTAACTGTGCGCTGGGTCAAAACCGGGCCGAGTGAAGGAGACCAGGTATCGATCGAGCAAGGAGTCTCACCTGGTGAGATTGTTGTGGTGGAGGGCGCAGAAAAGCTAAAAGAAGGCAGCAGGGTAGAAGTGCAAAAGCAGGCCGCCGGTTCCTCCAACAAGGGTAATTGATGAATCCTTCAAAAACGTTCATTCTCCGGCCGGTGGCTACAACTCTGATCATGGTGGCCATCCTGCTTGTCGGCGCCGTCGCTTACCATCAACTGTCGGTTTCCGCCCTCCCACAGGTTGACTATCCGATTATCCAGGTATTGACCTTTTTCCCGGGCGGCAGCCCGGACGTAATGGCATCGACTGTTACGGCGCCACTCGAACGCCAGTTCGGGCAAATGCCGGGTCTCAAGCAGATGATCTCGAACAGTTCGAGCGGCAGTTCCGTCATTATACTTCAGTTCAGCCTGGAACTCGGCCTCGACGTGGCAGAGCAGGAGGTGCAGGCGGCCATTAACGCCTCGTCCACTTTCCTTCCGGCCAACCTTCCAATCCCGCCGATATATAGCAAGGTGAACCCGGCCGACACACCGATTCTGACGCTGGCGCTCACCTCGGACACCCTTCCCTTGCCAAAAGTTGAGGATTTGGCCGATACGAGGCTTGCTCAGAAGATCTCCCAACTGCCGGGCGTAGGCTTGGTAAGCATAAGCGGGGGCCAGAGACCCGCCGTGAGGATTCAGGCCAACCCGACCGCTCTTTCCTCTTACGGCCTCAGTCTCGAAGACCTTCGCACCGCTGTCGCCTCACAGAATGTGGACCAGGCCAAGGGGGCTTTCGACGGTCCGGCGCAGTCTTCAATCATAGGAGCAAACGATCAGCTTCTGACCAGCAAGGATTACCTCCCGTTGATTATTGCTTACCGCAACGGGGCGGCGGTGAAACTATCCGACGTGGCCGACGTAATAGATGGGGCCGAGAATGTGAACCAGGCGGCCTGGATGAACACTACCCCTGCTGTGATAGTCAATATACAGAGACAGCCCGGCGCAAATGTTATCCAGGTCGTCGACAGGATAAAGAGGCTGCTCCCCTTGTTGCGGAGCACTTTGCCCGCGGCCGTGCACGTCGAGGTCTTGACTGACCGCACCACCACCATTCGGGGCTCGGTAGACGATGTTCAATTCGAGCTTCTGCTGGCCATAGTGCTGGTTGTAATGGTGATATTCCTGTTCCTGCGAAATGTTTCTGCAACTATTATCCCCAGCGTCGCGGTCCCGCTTTCCCTGGTCGGCACATTCGGAGTCATGTACCTGCTCGGGTTCAGCCTCAACAACCTCTCACTCATGGCGCTCACAATCTCTACCGGTTTCGTGGTGGATGACGCCATCGTCATGATCGAGAATATTTCCCGCTACATCGAACAGGGGGACTCTCCCGTACAGGCCGCCCTCAAAGGTTCCGAGCAGATCGCTTTCACCATAGTGTCCCTTACCATCTCGCTCATTGCCGTCCTCATACCCCTGCTCTTCATGGGTGACGTGGTCGGAAGACTGTTCCGCGAATTCGCCGTCACCCTGGGCGTTACAATTCTGATCTCGGCGGTCGTCTCCCTGACGCTCACACCCATGATGTGCTCTCGCCTTTTGCGCCATACGCCCGAGGAGAAACAGGGGAAGATCTTCCGGTGGTCTCAGCATGTACAAGACAAATCATCGCATCCTATGGAAGATCGCTGCGTTGGGTGCTGGACAGACAAACGGCTACCCTGCTGGTGGCGGCCTGCACCCTGGTATTAACAGTGTTTCTTTATGTCATTGTGCCCAAAGGCTTCTTCCCGGTCCAGGATACCGGCATCATTTTGGGCATCTCCGAAGCGCCCCAGTGGATCTCCTTTTCCGCAATGACTGAAAGGCAGCAGGAACTTGCCAAAGTAATTCTCGAGGACCCGGCTGTAGAAAGCCTGTCCACGTTCATTGGAATCGACGGCACCAATATTACCATGAACTCCGGCAGGGTCCTCATAAACTTGAAGCCGCTCGAAGAGCGGCATATGAGCGCCGATGAGGTGATCCTCCGCCTCCAGCCGGCACTGGCCAAACTCAACGGCATCACGCTGTACATGCAGCCGGTTCAGGACCTCACAGTGGAAGACCATGTCAGCCGGACCGAATTTCAGTACACTCTCGAGGACCCGAACATTGACGAGCTGAACACCTGGACCCCCAAATTCGTTACGGCCCTTCAAGGGTCGCCCGAACTTCGTGATGTGAGCAGCGACCAACAGGACCAGGGACTGGAGGCCCGGCTCGATATCGACCGCAGCACCGCTGCCCGGTTCGGGATATCAACTCAGCTTCTGGACGCTACTCTCTACGATGCTTTCGGCCAGCGGCAGATATCTACCATTTTCACTCAGTTGAACCAGTATCGGGTCGTTCTGGAGGTCAAACCCGAATTTCGGCAAAGCCCCGACAAACTTTGCGATATCTACATCCCTTCCGGAACGGGAATTCTGACAACGACCCCGTCAGGGACAGTGACGACAACTCCCGTGACGGCTTCGACAACGGCTTCGTTAACGACTTCGTCAACGACTTCGACAACGCCTACGACCGGGGCCGCCGCAGCACTGAGCTCTTCCGGCGCAAACGCGGCCATCTCGGTTGCTTCTCCGCAGGCACAGGTTCCCTTGAGCGCGGTGGCGCACTTTTCAAGAACGACCGGACCGCTTGTTATCAGCCACCTGGGGCAGTTTCCGGCAACGACCGTCTCATTCAATCTGGCGCCGGGGGCATCCTTGGGAGCAGCTACCGACGTGATTGAGGCAACCGCAAAAAAGGTGGGCTTGCCGGCGAGCATCCAGACGAGTTTTCAGGGCACTGCCCAGGCCTTCCGCGCCGCCCTGTCCAATGAACCGATCCTGATCTTGGCCGCGCTGGTAACGGTCTACATCGTGCTCGGGGTACTGTACGAAAGCTACATACACCCGGTTACAATACTTTCCACACTGCCTTCCGCAGGTATAGGGGCGCTTGTTGCGCTTATGCTCTTTCACTCCGAGTTCAGCGTAATTGCGCTGATAGGCCTTATCCTGTTGATAGGAATCGTAAAGAAAAACGGCATCATGATAGTGGACTTCGCCCTCGATGCCGAACGAAGAGAAGGGAAGGAACCTGTCGAGGCCATTTATCAGGCCTGTTTGCTCAGGTTCCGGCCAATCATGATGACCACGATGGCCGCCATTTTGGGTGCGCTCCCACTGGCGCTCGGAGGGGGGCTGGGTTCGGAGTTGCGCCGCCCCCTGGGTATTTCGATAGTGGGAGGCCTCGTCATCAGCCAGGTGCTCACCCTTTACACGACCCCCGGTCATTTACCTGTGGTTCGACCGTCTGGCCAGGCGTTTGGCCAAGTTTCGTTCTAAAGATTCCGATGATGACCACGGGACTGGGCCTGCATGAACTTCTCCGAAATTTTCATAAAGCGCCCCGTCGCCACCACACTCCTGATAATTGGAATGACTCTGGCCGGTATTATCGCCTTTCGCAACCTGCCGGTATCGCCCCTGCCGCAAATTGATTTCCCAACGATCAGCGTCTCGGCCGGCCTGCCCGGAGCGGACCCCGAGACCATGGCCACATCCGTAGCGGCCCCCCTGGAGCGGCAGTTCGGCCATATTGCCGGGGTTACCGAGATGACTTCGTCCAGTTCCCTGGGCTCGGTGGGCATCGTCCTCCAGTTCGAATTGGACCGTGATATCAACGGCGCAGCACGCGACGTGCAGGCAGCAATAAATGCAGCGCGTGGTTATCTGCCCACCAATCTGCCGAGCAATCCGACCTACCGCAAGGTCAACCCGGCTGATGCGCCGGTCATCATCCTGGCGCTCACCTCCGAGGTTGTGAGCAAAGCTCAGATGTACGATACAGCCTCGACTATACTCTCGCAGAAGCTCTCACAGACCGATGGGGTCGGCCAGGTTTTCGTCGGAGGAGGGTCTCTGCCCGCCGTTCGGGTGGAATTGGACCCCGGACCGATCAACAAATATGGACTCGGTCTGAATGAAATAGCCTCCGTGCTGAAAACCACCAGCGTCAGCCTGCCCAAAGGACAGTTTGCCAATGGGTCCGAAACCATGGAAATCCAATGTAACGATCAACTGCATAAAGCCGAAGAATACCGCCCGCTCATTGTGCGATATCAAAATGGAGGGCAGGTCCGTCTGTCGGACCTCGGGACCGTAGAAGATTCGGTTGAAGATTTACGGGCGGGGGGGTCGGTAAACGGCAAGCCGGCCGTGATGCTGGTCATTTTCAGGTCGCCGGGCGCCAACATTATCTCGACAGTGGACCGGGTCCGCAAAATGATGCCGCAGTTGGCGGCCTTATTACCCGGGAGCGTTAATCTCGCGGTTGTTCTCGATAGAAGTCCGCCAATCCGAGGTTCTCTCGAACATGTCGAACAGACGCTCATCATCTCAGGCATACTTGTAATCCTGGTCGTGTTTGCCTTTTTACGAAACCTGCGCGCCACGCTCATTCCGGGCATCGCCGTTCCAGTCTCGCTCATCAGCACCTTCGGGGTGATGTATCTTCTCGGCTACAGCCTTGATAATCTTTCTCTCATGGCCCTTACCGTCGCCACCGGATTTGTGGTGGACGACGCTATCGTAGTGATCGAAAATATCACAAGGTACAGGGAACAGGGTATGGCCCCAATGCAGGCGGCCATGCGCGGCGCGAGAGAGATTGCCTTTACGGTGGTTTCCATGAGCGTTTCTCTTGTCGCCGTATTCACTCCCATTCTTCTAATGGGTGGAATGGTCGGTCGTTTGTTCCGCGAGTTTGCGGTCACTCTTTCCACAGCCATCATCATATCTCTTGTCGTCTCGCTGTCATTGACCCCGATGATGTGCGCAACCCTGCTGAAGAAGGAAACCGGCCACGCTCACGGCTTTGTCTACAGGGCTTTGGAGTGGCTGTTCGACCATACGCGGGACGCTTACGACAAGGGTCTGCGCTGGGCGCTCCGGCATTCTCTGATCATGCTCTTCATTACGCTGTTGACGCTCGTGACCAGTGTTGTGCTGTTCTGGTACATTCCCAAGGGCTTTTTTCCCGACCAGGACACCGGACGCATCAGCGGCCGTGTGCAGGCGGCGCAGGATATCTCTTTTCAAGCCATGACCAAGAAGCTTAAGCAGGTTGCCGACATCATCAGGACGGATCCGATGTCGACTATGTGTCCGCGTTTACCGGGGGGGGTGGGGCGGGCGCCAGTACTGCAAATACTGCACGGATGTTCATTTCGCTTAAGTCTTTTGAGGAGCGCAAGGCAACTGCGACTGAGATTATCGGGCGGCTGCGCAAAAAGCTCGCTGGTGTAGCGGGGGCCCCCACATATCTTCAAGTGGTTCAGGACCTGCGGATCGGCGGGATGATCAGCAATGCCGCTTACCAATACACTCTGCGTGGCGAGAACCTGAAGGACCTCAACAAGTGGGCGCCCCGCGTGCTGGAACAGGCCCTTAAATTGCCCGAACTGGTGGACGTAAGCAGCGATCAGCAGAACAAGGGGCAGGAGGCCTTTGTGCAGATCGACCGCTCCACGGCGTCCCGTCTTGGTATCTCCGCGCAGCTCATCGACAACACCCTCTACGGCGCTTTCGGCCAGGATGAGGTAGCAGTTAACTACACCCAGTTAAACCAGTATCACGTGGTGATGGAGTTCGCCCCACCCTTTTGGCAGCGGCCTGAAACACTGCGCGATGTTTATGTTCTCTCTTCCAACGGGACCGAGGTGCCGCTGAGCGCATTCACCAAATACATGCCGGAGACCACATCGCTCTCCGTTAATCATGCCGGGCAGTTCCCTGCAATAACGATCTCGTTCAACCTCGTTGCCGGCGTGGCGCTCGGCGATGCGGTAGCGGCGCTGGAAGCGGCGACTACAAAGATGGGAATGCCGGAAAATATCCATGGGACTTTTCTGGGCACGGCACAGGCATTCCAGGCCTCTCTTTCCAATGAACCCATTCTGATCCTGGCGGCCCTGTTTTGTGTATACCTGGTCCTGGGAATACTCTACGAAAGCTACATCCACCCGATCACCATCCTCTCCACGCTTCCATCGGCGGGGGTCGGGGCACTGGTCGCCCTGATGATCACCGGGACCGATCTCAGCCTGATTGCAGTAATCGGCATTATCCTCCTGATCGGTCTGGTCAAAAAGAACGGTATCATGATTGTCGATTTTGCCCTGGAAGCAGAGCGAAAGGAAGGCCTGAGCCCGGAAGATGCAATTTATAAGGCTTCTTTGCTGAGATTTAGGCCGATTATGATGACCACTATGGCCGCACTCCTGGGGGCGCTCCCCCTGGCTCTGGGTGGAGGCGTAGGCTACGAACTGCGGAGGCCGCTTGGAATATCCATTGCAGGGGGGCTGATTTTCAGCCAGATGTTAACGCTTTTTACCACCCCGGTAATCTATCTCTACATGGACCGTCTGCGGCTCGGGCTTCTTAGAAGGAGGCCAGGTGGAAAACGGAAAATAAATACTGATGAATAGGTGAGGGCATGACGCGAATGAACATTATCAGGCTCGCAGCAGCTTGTCTGCTGCTTACGGTCCTTTTTGCATGTACGGTGGGACCGGATTATTTAAGGCCAAAGGCTGAAACTCCACCTTCCTACAAGGAAATGGAGGGCTGGAAGAAAGCGGAGCCACAGGACCAAATTCCCCGCGGGTCATGGTGGACAATCTTCAATGATACTCAGTTGAATACGCTCGAAGAACAGGTCAATATCTCGAACCAGAACCTGGCAGCGGCTGAAGCTCAGTACAGGGAGGCCCTCGCCCTTGTGCAGGTCTCGCGCGCGGCATATTTTCCAACGGTTACCGCCGGGCCCAGCGCAGCTCGACAGCGCTCATCCGCTAACGCCCCTGGAGCTAAGGGAGCAGGCTTCACCAGCAATGACTACATCCTTTCGGGCCAGGTGACCTGGGAAATCGACATATGGGGCAAAGTCCGCCGGCAGGTCGAGTCAAGCAAGGCAGGCGCCCAGGCCAGCTTCGACGACATCGAAGGAGTGCGCCTCAGTGCACAGGCCCAGCTCGCCCAGGACTATTTCCAGCTTCGCGCCCTGGATTCCCAGAAACAGGTACTCGAAACGACCGTAACAAACTATCGAAAGTTTTTGGACCTTACGAAAAACAGGTATGCAACCGGAGTGGCCGCAGAGTCCGACGTACAGACAGCTCAAGTTCAGTTCAACGCCTCCGAGGTGCTGCTCACCGACGTCGGCGTGCAACGCGCGCAACTCGAGCACGCAATAGCAATGTTGATGGGCAAGGCGCCGTCCGATTTGACCATTCCTGCCACACCGCTCGATTTGACGCCGCCGGAAATACCGGCCGGCATACCCTCGGAACTTCTCGAACGCAGACCTGACATCGCCGCCGCCGAAAGGCAGGCAGCCTCGGCCAATGCCCAGATCGGGGTGGCCATAGCCGCTTTTTATCCGAACCTGACCCTGAACGCATCGGGCGGGTTCGAGGCTTCAAATCTCGCCCAGTGGTTTGCCTGGCCGAGCCGCATGTGGACACTCGGGCCGGCTGCCCTTCAACAAACCATATTCGAAGGCGGGCTGAGGCATGCGCAGGTCGAAGAGGCCCGGGCGGCCTATGACGCCAGTGTAGCCACTTACCGTGAAACCGTTCTCACCGGGTTCCAGCAGGTCGAGGATAACCTGGCTGCGCTGCGGATCCTGGAGAAGGAGGCCCGGCAACAGGATGTAGTGGTTGATTCGGCACACAAGAACGCTCAGATAACCACCAATCAGTACAAGGTTGGAACAGCCAGCGCCCTGGATGTCATAACTACTCAGGCCATAGCCCTCAACAACGACTTGATCGCCGTCGGCATCCTTGGCCGCCGTATGACCTCGACCGTCCTCCTTATCCAGGCAGTCGGAGGAGGCTGGCAGGCGGATAACTGCACTAAATAAATTAGGAATTAGGAATTCGTAATTCCTAATTGCCCTCAGACATGGCCCACCGGCGCCAACAGCAGTGGAATAGCGGAGCGGCTGGCCACATTCGGCGTGGCGCTCCCTGACCAGAAGGCATCCATTCCCGTTTTCCCGTGGGTTGCCAGGACAATAAGATCAGCCTTGGTCTGCTCGGCGGTGTCGATGATAACTGTTGCGGGATCGCCCCGGCCAACTTCGGCTGCTGCCGTAAAACCAGCGGCGTGTAATGCGGTTACATGCCGGCGAAGGTAGGCTTTTGCATCCTGCTCGGCCAGGTCCAGCAAAGCCTGAGTTGCACCGGGCAGTATCTTTGCAGTGGCAGCCTCCTCACCCGACAGGGTACTGAATGTGTGAACCGCCATAATCAAAAACAACTCGCCCCCACAGATCTTTGACAGGCTGGTCGCGATCTTCAACCCCAATTCGTGCTGGGGATTGCCGTCCAGTGGAGTCAGTATCCTCTTGCATGAAAATCCGCCGCCGAAACCGGTTGCGACCGGAGGAATGAGCAGGATGGGCGTTGTGCCAAGCGCGGCGACCTGCTGGGCGATTCTGCCAAAAATAAAGCCGCGCAGGCCTCCACGGCCATGAGTGCACATCACGATCAAGTCACATCCCAATTCCCCGACATGTCCTGAAATACTTTGGGCCACGTTTTCAACGGAAGGGCCGTGAACATGTCTTTCCACCTTCATTTCAGACGGGAAAGCCCGTGCGGCCACTTCACCCAGATATCTTTCGGCTTCCTCTGCTTTGGTCAGGTGCCGTTCACCATGAACTTCCTGCGGCGCGCCCTGCTCGACGGCATGGAACAGGGTAACCCTGGCTCCCGAGGTTCCGGCGATAAAAAGGACTGCCGGCAGAGCCGCTTCCGCAAGGTGCGATCCATCCAGGGGAACTAACAGATGTTTGAACATTTACTACCCCGTTAAAAATACCTGATATACCAGGTACACGTTTAGAGCTAAAATCAGGGCGGCCACAATGCACATCAGGGCCGTGGTGGCCGGGCGATTGACCAATACTCCCATCATGGCTTTGTCTCGCGTGAATATGATCAGAGGAATAATCGCGAACGGCAGACCGAAACTGAGCACCACCTGGCTGATTACCAGCGTGCGGGTCGCATCCAGACCTATCATGATTACGGCCATGGATGGAATGATAGTGACCAGACGCCGTATCCACACCGGAATTCGCAGGCGCAGAAATCCCTGCATGATGATCTGGCCGGCCATTGTCCCGACTGCCGAGGAGGACAGGCCCGAAGCCAGAAGGGAAATACCGAAGATCCAGCTTGACGCACTGCCCAGCAATGGTTGCAGGGTTTGGTGCGCTGTCTCGAGGGTTCCCACCTCGGTCAGCCCGTTTTTGAAAAAGGTTGCGGCAGCCATGATCAGCATCGCCATGTTGATCAAACTGGCAATCCCCATGGCGACGATCACGTCCACGATCTCATAGTGGAACAGCCTACGCAGTTGACCTGGCTCCTTGACCACAATGCGGCCCTGGGTGAGGGCGGAATGCAGGTAGATCGCATGAGGCATGACCGTTGCGCCTACGATGCCGGTCGCTAGCAATATGCTTTCCGTTCCGGAAAATTGCGGCACTACGGAATAGTAGAGCACATTGCCCCAGTTTGGCTTATCCAGTACGGTTTCAATCAGGTAGCTGACCGATACGACCCCAACAAGCGTGGTGATTACAGCCTCGACTGGACGAAAGCCATAACGCTCGAGGCCCAGGATTAAAAATGCGCAGACCGCAGTCAGTAAACCTGCCAGCCAGAGGGGAATGCCAAATAGCAGGTTGAAGCCGACAGCCGCTCCTATGAACTCGGCCAGGTCGGTTGCCATGGCCACAATCTCCATAACCCCCCACATTATGAGAACGATGGGCCGAGGGAAGTGGTTGCGGCACTGTTCGGCAAGATTTAGTCCCGTGGCGATGCCGAGCTTGGCTGACAGGGTCTGGATAAGCATTGCCATCAGGTTGCTGGCGACTATGACCCAAAGGAGCGTATAGCCAAACTTGGCCCCACCCTGGATATTTGTGGCGAAGTTGCCGGGATCGATGTAAGCGACACTGGCGATAAAAGCCGGTCCCATGAAGGGAAGCAGACGCGACAATCGACCTCTCTTGCCAGCTTTACTCAAGACCTCCATGGCCGAGTTGACCGTCCCCCGGCTGGCCCCATCCTTATGTTCCCTCATATCGGCTTCGTCCATAACAATGATGATCTCCGGGCACAATATAATTAGTGCCACTCCGAAAATCCCGTAAGCATTCAACGGGAATTCCACAAAAAGAGGCAGAACTGGCTTGACGTGGGTATAAAATAGCACATTTCCAGTAAGCCTTTTGAGGGCACTACGCCGTTGCGCTCCACGCCTTTCGACAAATCAGCATGGACCTGAATCCGGGATGAGGTTGGGCAGGAGAACAAACGCGTGAATACCGGCAAGGGACCACAAATCAATGATCTTTGCAATGACGTGAAGGACAGTCACGACGAAATAATAATCGAGACCATAGATGCCATAGAGGATCAGGTGACAACATGTTAAACTATGACCTTCTCCCGAAGGTCAAGAGCCATAAGACTGTGGCAAGCATTCCAAAAACCGTTCCCACAGTGCAGACTCCTTGCCATCCAGAATGAGCGTAAGCAAATGAGGAGAGCGCCGAGCCGAAAACCCCGCCGGCAAAGAAGCCGGCCATGTAGGCTGACGTGATGCGGCTTCGCGCATCGGGTCTTAGTCGATAGATTTCGCTTTGGTTGGTTATGTGCAATCCCTGTACGGCAAGGTCTAGAATTAGAATACCGAATACAAGCATCAAGACGGAGTGGTCGCCCAGTTTTAGAGGGAGCCAAGAGAGCGCAAGAAGCGCCGATGTGATCCCAGTCATCTGACGAGTCCAGCCCATATCGGCCATCCGGCCGGCCAGAGAAGCTGCCAGCACACCTGCAACACCGGCCAGACCGAATATCCCGATCGTTCCAGAGGAGTACTGGTACGGGGGCTGAGACAGTAGCAGGGCCAGAGGGGTCCACAGTATGCTGAACGAGCCGAATGCAATCGCACCGTAAAAGGCTCGAAGACGCAGGTCAGGTTCTTCGATGAGCAAGGAAAATACGGATTTCATCAATGTCGGGTAGCTTACGCCGATATTGGAACGGTACGTCGGCAAGCCCTTGTACAAGATGACTGCAAGTGCGATCATGAGTCCTGAAGCAACCCCAAAAACCGCTCTCCAGCCCTCCAGTTGGGCCAAATAACCAGCTGCAGTGCGGGCTAAAAGAATCCCGAGCAGGAGTCCGCTCATTACCGTCCCAACAACCCGGCCTCTTTCGGCGGGACGGGCCAGCGTAGCCGCAAAGGCAACGAGAACCTGGGCTACAACTGAGAATGCGCCCATCATAAGGGCTGCCGCAAGAAGTATCGAGGAGAAAGGAGCCAGGGCCATGCCCGCCAGACAAACTGAGATTCCAGCAGTCATCCAGACCGCTAGAGCCCTCCTCTCCATGAGATCTCCCAGCGGCACCAGAAAAGCCAGCCCCAAACCGTACCCTAATTGGGAGGCCGTGATGATAAGGCCCGTTGTGGCAACAGACATCCCGAGACTCTGACGAATGGCCGCAAGCAAGGGCTGGGCGTAGTAAATGCTCGCAACAGTCAATCCTGAGCCCGTGGCCATGAGCAAAACGAGCGACTTGCTCATCTTTGAGGCGTCCGTAGCTCTTGATTGGGTTTCGATGCTGAAGGACTTCTTTTTCACGTCAACCATAAAGGATTTTTAAACGACTTCTTCATCTTAAGCGTATTCATCAGATGATACCGGCAAAAGCTTCCCACAAACACAACAATTCGTGCTCAAGTTTTGATCGAATTTTGTTCTATCCGGAATAACGCATCAAGTTGAAGGGCAATGCATCCGAACCTCATTTTTCGGTTCGGATTCTGGCCCAAAAACTTCCGGAACAACCCCAAGGCCCGCAGAACCATACGATTTCCCAATCGAACGTTCAAGTGATATGTCAATTATAACCGGTTTGAATCATAGGAACGGCGCATTACGAAATTATTCTTGAAGTTCCAGCGGTTGAATGTGATCTTTTATGTTACATTACAATATGGAATAATCAGATGACAATCGAAGATCGTTTCAGAGAAAGATACAAATCAGGGGACACTCCTTGGGACATCGGCAAGCCCGACTTCAATCTTATCGAAGTTGTGACTCAAAAACCCATTTCGGGTTGCAAAGCCATAGATATTGGCTGTGGAACAGGGGACAATTCCATATGGCTTGCACTCAACGGCTTTCGGGTTACTGGTACTGATACCTCGGAAATTGCTCTGGAGAAGGCAAAGGAAAAAGCCTCTAAGGCCAACGTGGAATGCGATTTCATACTGGCTGATTTTCTTAACGACGAAATTGAAGGCGCCCCGTTGGGTTTCGCATTTGACAGGGGCTGCTTTCATTCATTCAGTTCAGAAAATGACCGAAAAAGGTTTGCCCAAAATGTCGCTGCGCATTTGGAAGAAGCTGGCCTGTGGCTTACACTCGTGGGCAACGCTGATGAGGAACGCAGAGGCCCTGGTCCACCACAACGGACTGCAGGAGATATAGTGTTAGCAGTGGAGCCCTATTTCGAGATTATTTCACTTATATCCAGTCAGTTCGGATCGAAGATTCCAAATGCACCCAGAGCATGGAGGTGCCTGATGCAGAAACGGCATGCCGCATAATCTGTTCAACCTGCCCGTCCAAAACAAAGGGAGCCGATTTCAAATTGGTGATGGGAGGCAAAATGGTCGCATTGTTCTTTAGCCGGCACCCCCTCGGCTATATCAGAAGATTTGTTACATTCAGGTGTCAGATCTTGAAATTCTATATAAGGCGACATATGGTTGCATACCATGTAAATCCCTTCACGGATATTGGGAAGCATGTCTGGATCCATTATTGGAGTATGATTCGAATAGTGGAGGGGAGAATCGATTCTAATCATATTACCATACACGACTTGCCGCATTCTCCTCGATAATCAAGAGTTAAAGTGCTGTTTTATTGGCAATTTGCGGCCTACTGCCTGTCACAGGCCATAGAGAGAATTATTTTATATGACGCAAGATAAGAAATATACATTGCTGACCGGAATTGGTATCGTGGTGGCCTCGTTATTTATCTGCATACTGGTGGAAGCAAAGATTGATCTTATGGCCAATCCCTTCACCAATATAATGCCAATTTCATGGAATGAAGCATACTTCAAGCTAATCAATTCAGCTGATGCAGCAGATCTCGAGAAAGGGGAAATTCTCGTCGCATTGAAGGATCTTGACGATGACACGTTCATGGCCCAAAGTATCGGGCTTATCGAAGCGGGACCCGAAGAGTGTGTCCGTGTTGTACGTGATTATAACAATTATACCAGCATAATGCCTTACACTCTAGAGAGCAGGGTTGTCCGGAGCTTCACCCTCGAAGGGGAAAACGCCGGCGCCAAGACCGTTGACTTCTGGACCAAGATCAGCGTGTTAGGATTCCAAACGAGTTATCTCATCCGAGTGGTGCATTTGAGCGATCCGGAAAGCCATCGCTACTCCTCCTTCTGGACATTGGTGCGTAACCCGGCCGCAGATCAAGGCTGTATAGACTCCAATGGGCAGCCCTGTAAAAATGATCTCAATATGAACATTGGCTCAAGTCAATTCGAACCATACAAAGGCAACCCCAATCGCACCCTGCACACATACACCCTGAAGATCGAAGGCAAGAGATGGACACAGGGCTTCGGTCTGCGAATGGGAGGCGGGTGTTCGATGCGCGACGTTACCAAAGCTATCAGAAGGGCCGTCATAGAAAAACAGTAGCTCGCTTAGGTTACCTGCTACGGATTCTCTCTCCCAATTCTTTCGAATAAGGCTGCCTGGCCGCCTCTGTTTGAATTCCGGTTCATGAAAAATGATGATTATGCCGAGTAGAAAATAATAGGTCCTAAACGTTTGCGCAACAAAATCATCGACTGCGCGGATTGATGGGGAAGTGGAGGCGTAAGTCTAAGTTGCCGAGGTTTGGCCCTCAGCGGGTTCAACCTCGGGGAGAAAGGTCGCTGGTGAAAAAAGTTTTACTATCTCTTGTTCTATTTGCAATGCTTCAGACAGTTCCCTTTCTGGCCTTCGGGCAAGACAGCTCGCCTTTTCGGGAGGGTGAGAAACTTGTTGTCGGCGTTGTGAATGATCCCCCCTATCTAATGAAGGGCAAAAACGGTGAATGGACCGGCTTTAGTGTCAACATTTGGGAAGCCGTTGCTAAAGAGATCAAAGTCCCTTATGAGTTCAAGGAGATGGAGTTTTCCAAGCTTATTGACTCCCTGAGAGAAAACAAGATTGATATTGCAATTGATGGTTTCTTTCTGTTGGCGGAGCGTGGAAAATACATGGACTTCACCGTCCCTCTCGGCAGTACCCGCCTTGCAGTGGCGACCTTGCCCGATAAACTGGATCATCCCTGGATAGCGGCCTTAAAAATATTGTTTTCCTGGGCAATCATGAAGATCATCGTCTCGCTGTTTATGATTCTTTGCATGCTGGGTTTTCTCATCTGGTACATAGAGCGTGTGCACAACCCTGAACACTTCGGGGGCGGGTTCATACACGGTATCGGAGCGGGGATTTACTGGGTCGGTTCCACCCTGGCTTCCGGGACCTGCTTTGGGATAAGTCTGAATTCGTTGACGGCCAGGGGCCTTGGACTAGTGTGGATGCTGGTATGTACCCTGATGTTAAGCGCTCTTACCGCATCGCTCACCACTTCCCTCAGCGCGAGCAAGAACATGGCAAGCACCGTGAGTGCAGAAACGCTTCGACATATGCGCATCGCGGGAATCAAGGGCAGCGCGGAAGCCACTGCGCTGGAAAGAATGAACGCGACGTCCTACATCCTGTACAACACGGAGGAAGATGCCCTAAAGGCGATATTTAATAAAGAGGTTGAGGGGTACCTCTACGATGAGATCACGCTTCGCTATTACAGCTACAAAGACTATAAGGAGAAGATTGCTGTCTATCCCACAGACCTGAGAAGGTTCTCTTTTGCCTATGGGCTTCCGAAGAACAGTCCATGGAGAACCAAAATCAATGTTGCCCTAATGAACCTCATGGAAAAACCAGATTGGGCGTTTCTGCTTAGTCGCTACGGAATTGGACAAAATTTCGAGGAAATGCCGTATGTCCCTTTTAATGATAGGGCAAAACAGCATCGATAAAGCTTTCTAATACCAACACTAATCCTAGTTCTTTATCTCTTTTAACAGACTCACTTGACCAAATATCTTCCGGCTCGCCGAAATGATGCTTCTTCTTAAATATATACATCGTCATCAGTATAGCTGTGTCATACCGTAAGACTCTTCCTTTTGTCTCACGTATACTGCTCTACCGTACTCAATTTTGTCATCATCCATTATCATAGTGCCAGATCCGACGTTGACAACTACTTTGTCATTTTGTGAATACACATTTACCATTCGACACTGGTAAATCTGATTACTAAGTGTACTCGCTATGATAATGCTGTTTGCTCTGATGTATATTGTAACAACGCCGTTATAACCTGCGTCATAAACATACTTCAGGTCATCATTATGTAATGACATCCATTCATGTGTTACCACATAATCATCGCTTCGCGCCTGTGTTAGTGGTGCTGCGATAAATAACACTACGCATATCGATAATACTGAAAACATGCGCTTTTTCATGCACTTCTCCACTTGATTCAATTCGGAAATTAAAAATCTTACAGTTTTGCCGGCGATTTCTCGATCTCCACCCCGAAACTCGGTGTTTCCATCCGGTATCTATCCTAAAAATTAGATCGGAATAACCAACCCGAATATTGAGAAATTAATCTGGAGTCAGGTCCAGAAAAGTCTTCCGGCCCTTGAATTCTTGGCAGTTCCGATGGTCAAGATTTTTGAGAAGAGATGTGCTGAGTGCGGGCATGAGTTTCAGGTTTTTAGGAAATGAGGTGTATCCATGGTGGCCTGATGGAGAGAGTTTAGCATTAACAGAGGTAGGGTTAACAATAATTTGCCTAAAATAGACAAAACTTTACAAATATTTTTTCGTGGACTTACCGATAGTGGTTCTGAATGGTTGACCTTCAGAAAGGTTAAAAAACTTCAATAAGAAAAGGAAATCCCCATGTCAGTACCCGGCATCTCATCGACAAACAACGTGGGTCAAAGTGATTGGCAGAGTACTTTATCACAGAGCCAACAATACTTTAAAGCCCTTAGCCAAGCACTCCAATCGGGCAATTTGGCCAGCGCTCAGAGCGCTTTCTCCTCCTTGCAGCAACTGGCGCCCAACAGCAGTCAGAATTCTGCGACGACTACCGCCGGCGCCACTAGCGCTAACAGCGCGAATTCTATCGGATCAGCCTTCAGCGCACTTGGCCAGGCCCTTCAGTCAGGGGATCTCGCCGGTGCTCAAAAAGCCTTTGCGCAGGTGCAGCAGGACATGCAGACTGGCCATACGGGCCATACCGGCCACCATCACCACCATTCTCAAGCCTCAAATGCTTCTACCACAACACAGGACACGAGCGGAACGACAACGAGCAGTTCGACCTCAGGCAATTTGATTAACGTCGTTGCATAAGTCACATATGTGGTAGGAAGGCCTGGAATAACCTTCTCAGCCAGCCTTCTTTTTTTGAGGAAAGCGAGCATGATAGATGGATTAAGTATCCGAATGGAGGGCAAATTCCTGGGGCGCCATTTGATGTGCAAAGTTATTTAACACGATACATAGAAAAGGTGACCTCCCACTTGCTTTTTGGGGATGGGCCTGGGATAGAGGAATATTGATTTTATACTGAATATGCTTGCAATTGCTGATATAAGTGCCGCCTGAAGACCGGCATCGGGAACCCGATTTTTTTCGGTATCCGCTGTCTGACTTCAGATATCCGTTCGATGTCGGAATAATCACAGGAGGGTGTCAATGCCTGCATTGGTTAAGGCGATGTTTTTTGTTCTTTTGATTATTTTAACGGCAGGCTGCAGTACCTCCTTTTACAACTTCGACAGCAGTTCCTCCGACCCACAGCTTCAGTACGGCGGCTCGTACAGGGTAAGAGCTCAGGCGAGCCGAGAAGTAAATCAATAGACAGCTCGAAATCCAGGGTCATCCTTTAGGCGACTTAACACGTTCTTACTGCTCCTTTGGGGGTGTCATCCCGGCGATGAACCATCCAAGCCTGCAAGTTGTTGCGCTATATCACTAACCACTCCAGCCCAGTCGCCGGGCGTTTTTTGGCGAAAAATCCGCGCGGTGGGATACCAGGGGGAGTCACTGCGTTCCAGAAGCCAGCGCCACTCGCCGGAATGTCTCAGCATAATCCAGACCGGCTTTCCCTGTGCTCCGGCAAGGTGAGCAACCCCCGAATCGACACTGATCACCATATCAAGGTTTTCAATCAGGGCAGCCGTATCTGCGAAATCCGATAATTTTTCACCCAAACGCGCAATCCTCGACATGGACTCGAGCACCCTCATATCCTGGTCGGGAATTTCCTTTTGCAGGCTTATAATCTCTACGTCAAGGCGCGTCAGGGGAGCGAAAAGTTCCAATCCCATGTCGCGTGTGCGGTTCACGGGTTCGAACCTGCGGCCCGCCCAGACAAGACCAATCCTCATCCTGGTGGGCGGTCCAAGCTGATGTCGCCAGTTTTCAACCTGATCGGCTTTTCCACTCAAATATGGAACATCCGAGGGGATTGATTCAAGGGTAGTGCCAAATGCAAGCGGCAGACTCATCAATGGGCAATTGAAATCGTGGGGAGGCAACGGGTCTCCGGAGGTGATAATCGATAGAGGGCAATCGAGTGTCTGAGCCAATGACCATAATGGGGGGGACACACGGAGAATCGTCTTCCCTGCAGTTTGCGCCACTAACGGCACATAGCGCAAAAACTGAATCGTGTCCCCAAATCCCTGCTCGGCCCAGAGCAGAATAGTCTTGCCGGCCAGGCTCTCCTGCCCAAGCCATAAGAGCCCCGATGACATCAATTTGAAAGGTTTTAGCTGACGACCGTTTTCCCACCTCAATTCATACTCCTGGAAACCCCTCTTGAGATCCCCCATGGGCAACCTGCAAAGACATCGTTCCATCTTTGCTTCAAATAAATCGGGATTGTATACCAGGGCCTGATCATAGTCTTCAAGGGCTTCATCCATGCGGGCAAGCTGCCGCAGGACATTGGCCCGGTTAAATGATAGGTCCCCATAGGACGCATCGCGAGGCGCCAGTTCCATGGCGCGAGTATAACTCTCAAGGGCCTCTTCGGGTCTGTTAGCGTCTAACAAAGAATTTCCGCGCCTGTTTAAAACATCCACAATATTGTTTTTGCATATTTCCAGGGCCCGGTCATAATTATGCAC
This sequence comes from uncultured delta proteobacterium, assembly GCA_963725365.1. Lineage (GTDB taxonomy): Bacteria > Desulfobacterota > Syntrophobacteria > Syntrophobacterales > Syntrophobacteraceae > SbD1. Next base: position 28,137 of record CAVRZU010000053.1, read on the forward strand.
GGCATGGTCATACAGGTGCAGGCGTTCCAGAATGGAGCCCCGTTTGAGAAGCAATTCCGCATTTACCCGGCTTTCTGCAAGAATCCGGTCATAGTTTGCCAACGCATGCCTTACACAGGTATCGCGAAACTCGCGTACTTGCGAGTTACTAATATGCTTCAAAAAATGATCGAAACATTCGATCGATTCTTCATATCGGGCTAATTCGAACAGAACAATCCCTTTTTCCACGAACACCGGGTAAAATTTGGGGTCGATGCCGATTGCTTCTTCGAGGCGGCTCAAAGCTTCTTCATGACGTTTCTCCCAGCGAAGAGAAGTGCTGACGGCTATCAGGTCCATTATTTCTTGGGCCCGCGGATGATGGGCATTGCCTGTATAGTTATTGCCATGGCCGTTTCCTTCAGGGCTTTCACACAGGATATCTCAAGCCCGACCCGTTGACCTCTGTGCTCAGAGGGTCTTATGCCCCATTTTTGGATATAATATCGCCCGTCAATAATAACAAAAGAGATGCCATGGAAAATATATTG